>JACQPY010000003.1 GCA_016207275.1 Candidatus Kerfeldbacteria bacterium | reverse complement strand
GAGAAGCCGATGGTTATCTCTTCCGGCGGTTCCGCCAGGACCGCCCCGTTGGCCGGAAACACCGTTTCCACCGCCGGCCCAAGATTGTCTCCGCCGATTTTCGGTTTGGCTGTTTCCCCCGGATTTATATTTTCCCGCCCCGCCGATATCCACCCGGCCCGGTAAAATCCCCACAGCCCGATAACGGTTATCACCGTTGCCGCCGCCCCCAGAATTATTTTATTCTTTAACTTCATAGCCGCTTTATCCACGACGCTTCAATAAATTTTTCTCCGCCGCTTTCCCTTTCCACTCCCCGGACCGTCACGGTTTTCCCCATTAAGTTATTGATGGTTTTTGCGGAGAAGCGGTTCATATCCAGTTGGACTCCGCCGGTTTCGGTTTCCAGTTTTAACCCGATAAACTTGGCTTCATCATTTTTGGCCAGTTTTCCCACCGCCACCGTCTCCGGCTCTCCCGACACGCTCACCGGCCACCACGGTTGGGACAGCAGGTACTGGTTCAATAACAACCCCAGCCCGGTTCCCAGCAAAACAACAACCGATATTTCAATAACCTTTTTAATTTTTTTCATGGCGCTACCTCTCTCCAATCCGTCAAAGCGTCGGTCAATTGTTCCGGCACGTTCAGGATCAGATTCGGATTCCACAGCACCGCCGTTCCCGCCGCCGTCCGGTTGCCGACTCCCAAATCCCGCTGAAACTCTACCCTGCCGACTCCGTCCAGGTCAATATCCGCTCCGACGGTTCCGTAGATAATCAGCTGTTTATCTCTTTGGTCCCGGGTTGACCCGCCCCGGAAATCTCCGTTGGCCAGAAACACCCCGGTCAGGGTCGCTTGGGCCGGGGAAGGGTTTGGCGCCAGAGTTTCATTTCCCACCGCCGGATCAACATTGATGTCCCCCGAAACAATCACCGCCAGGAAGTCGCCGCTTCCGGCTAAAGATATTTTGGCGTTGATATTCAAGTCTCCGTTGACGAAAATGATTCTTGAGCCCGCCAGGTTTTGCCATTCCCCTCCCGAGATAGACCAGTCGCCGGTCTTGGCGTAAATTCCCGCCGCCGGCAGGTTATACCCGTCTCCCGGGTCTGTCGCCGGGCTCCCGGCCCTGATCCATAATCTCTGGTAGCTGTACCTCCACACCGACTGGGTCAATTGGTCTGTCAAATCCCAGCCGGTGGTGGATAGCGACCCGGGGCTGACATTGAAAGACCCGCTGGTCTTGGTTCCGGCTCCGGGTTCGTTGCTCAATGAACTTTTGACGATGAAATAATTGTCAGCCGGTACCTCGACTGTAGTTCCGGTCTGGCCGTGGACATGGCCGCCCAATACTTGGGCCCACTTGGGCAGGACATCGGCCACGAAGAAGTTCCAGATATTCGGCCCGTCTATGGTCACTCCGACATTGTTATACCCGCAGCCGTTGGGGCAGGTGCAGATAAACTGTGAGTCCATTCCCCCCAAGCTGATGGTCTTAAGTCCGGTTTCCTCGATCCGGTTAACCTTGTAGCTGCCGTTGCCCTGGACCGGTCCTTCCCGGCCGTCGGGGTTGACTCTGACTTTGGAGCCGCCGCCCGGCTTGATGGTTGTTCCGGTCGGCCCGGCGCACTTGGTCACCAGCCCGGCGCTCGATAAAGGATCGTAATATACCGTCCCTTCGACCGTGGCTTTCTTCTCCAGGTTGAAACTCCAAGTTGCGGACGAAGCGCTCCGGCCGAAGCTATTGGTGGCGGTTACATACCAAGAGTTGCTCCCCGGCCGGAGCGAATCCGCCGCTACGGTTAAACTGTGGCTCGAGGTTGTTCCCACTCCGGCTCCGTTGACTACTACCGTGAACGACCCCGAGGCGTATTCGTTCCCCGCCGAAGTGCAGCTCCGACTGCCGAAGTCGTCAACGTAATAATCCGGGTTGTCTATCCAGTCGCTGTGATCCTGGCACTCCCTACCGTCGCAGCTGGTATAACAGCAGTTGGCCCAATGAGTCCAGATCTGGCAGCCGTTGCAGTGGCAGCCGGTGTCCTGGCAGGTCTGGTAATTCCGCCAGTATCCGCCGCCGTCCACGAATCGTTGGGGCTGGCTCCAGGAAAAGGTTACGTCTTCGTAGGGAAGATTGGCTCCGTTGGCCGGAGATGACAGAGACGGCGCCGGCGGCCCGGAATAGGAGCAGTAATTGCACTGCTGGCATCTTTCTTC
>JACQPY010000002.1 GCA_016207275.1 Candidatus Kerfeldbacteria bacterium | reverse complement strand
GGCATCAAGGGCGCGCTTCCAATCGGATTCCTGACACGGGTCGAGGAGATCACGAACGAACGGATCGTCGACCACTTCGACCTGATCGCCGGGACGTCCACGGGGGGCATCATCGCGCTGGGTCTCGGTCTCGGCATCCCGGCTGCGGATGTCCTTTCCTTCTACGCCGAGTATGGACCGACGATCTTTGGCTCGCCGAGACGATCGGGGGAGAACGCGGGAATAGTTCGACGGATCGCGGACAAGGCGAAGGACTCCTGTGGCAGAGTCTGGAGGTCAGCGCGCCGTCTGGTCAAGCCGAAGTACAGCGACGCCGTGATTCATCGTGCCCTGAGCGGCGTCTTGAGGGATCGCCTCCTGGGGGACAGCCTGACGCGTTTGCTCATCCCCGCCTATGACGCGGACCGCCGAACGGTGTACATCTTCAAGACCTCCCATCACGAGCGCCTAGAAGTCGACTGGAAGAGAAGAGCGGCCGATGTGGCGCTATCCACCGCCGCGGCACCGACATATTTCCCCGCGCACGAGCTGCCGAGCGGAAGCCGACTGATCGACGGCGGCATCTGGGCCAACAATCCCACCGGCATGGCGGTCGTTGAAGCGGTGGGTGTGCTCGGATGGGACCGAACGGACTTGCGAGTCCTGAGCCTCGGCTGCACCGATGAGGTGTTCATCCCCAAGCCAGATGGGGGGATTGGGCATTTCGCTCCTACCGCGATAGACCTATTGCTGCAGGGACAGTCATTCGCCTCATGGGGGACCGCGAAGATCCTCGCCGGCGAGTCGAATGTCCACCGCATCAATCCGAGCGTGCCGCACGGGCTCTTTCATCTGGACGATGCTCGAAATGTCATGCGCCTGGCCGGCATGGGTGCGGAATGCGCGAGGGAGGCGTTGCCCATGCTTCGTCGTGAATTCCTCATCAAGCGCAAAGAGCCATTCGTGCCCTTCCATGGATCCCCACCTTTAACGTAATTGGCAGAGATGCGATATGGTCCTGCCGCCCGTTCCTGGAATTGTGGTTCATTCTCACGCTACGCCTTTTCCAAGTCCCTCCCTTCATGGGCTGGAATGCATGCCGAAGCCGGCCACTTCAAAAGTCTTCCCCTTCCCTGCCTTGTCAATGTCCGCCTCGAGCCGCGAGCCGCCGGCGAGAGCCCGGTTCCAGCGATGAGCCTCCGAAACAATTTCCTCATGCAAGAGAGAATGCGCCCCCCTCTTCTTCAACCTGTGCGAATACTGAGCGGCCATGGACAATTGCAACCACGCGATATCCTAGTTCCTCAAGCCTTTGTCGGACTTCCCGGTCTCGAGCCGCTTAATTGGGCTCTCTGTGAGGTGGTCTAAAAGAAATTGATTCTCGATACCTAGGAGCCAACGCCGACGGTCTTGCGGGGAGACGGCTGTAAAATGCTTGAGAGCGATCTCGTCATGAACATCTCCAGAGCACTTCAGCCCTCCATCGGGTAGGATGGTGATATCGCCAAAATCATAGGCTGCATGACAATAGGAGCATAGACATATCCCATTCGCGGGATTTGCCCTCTGGCTTTTATCGGAAGAGTAGCTTCGGATATGAGCAGCATCGAGTACCGACCGAAGCTGAGTTCCACAAACGACGCAGGTGTGCTCGTGGCGCGATAGAACTATTGCGCGGAACGCACGCATACGGCTACGACGCTTCACTAGGGACCATGCATCATCCACCCGCCAATCTGCTTCATTCATCTGGGCGGCCGGGGTTCTCACCTGGAAACTAGAATCTAAAGCGGCATCGAGGAGGTGGACGAACAGATCGCGTTCTATTCGAGGCATCGAGATTGACCAGCCGATGCTGTTTAGATCTCCGGGAAGTCCCATCAGCACTCGATTACGTCTTCCAGCTTTGGTGCGTGCAGAAAGGTCGAACAGCCTCGGAAACCACACAACGTCTGACAAGTGAGCCGTAAAGAGTCTGCTGACTTTCGGAGTTCGCCGTTCACGACCATCGGTCGACCGCTCGGTCACTCTGGACACGCGCCCAGCGCCAGCCAAACCATATTGGGTCCTCCTTTTCTTAAGATAAATGAACTCGTCGCCTCCGGCCACACGTACCGAATGAGTATTGTTGTAGACATACTCCGAACCGGGACGGTCCGGATAACTGTCTTGGTCTGAAATCTTGAATAACCAGTAGGTCATCGCTGTCTATTCAAACGACCGTCAAGACGTTTTTTGAGAACCTCTTCGATGCGATCCCCGCAGAATGCGGCGTCCCGCTCGACGTCATGCTCCCATATGCGGATGACAAACCACCCGGCCGCTCGCAGTCTCCGGAAGGTTCGTTGATCCCTGCGACGGTTTCCCTCGATCTTCTTCTTCCAATAGGGGCCGAGCTTGTGCTCCCAGCAAGGGAATCGCCAGCCGTGCCAGAAGTCTCCGTCAACGAACACCACGACTTTTGCACGCGCGAACACAAGGTCAGGCCGTCCTAGAAGCCCATTCTTATGCGTGCGAAAGCGCAGTCCGCGGGCATGCATCAGCCTTCGAATCGCCAGCTCTGGCTTTGTGTCCCTGCTTCGGATTCGGGACATCGTAAAGCTACGCTGTTCGGGTGTGAGGTTGTCCACCATGCTTTTCCCCAACTCGCTTCTTTCCGCCGTCGGTATTGCCCCTTCGAACCCTCCAAACGGCGGTCATGGCTTTGTCGACTCGGACGACCGCCGTGTTCTCGTCCATCTGTACCTGGCGACCGTGAACGACGCGGACGGCATCTCCGACGCAGGGGAGAGCCCAGCCGTTCATCCTCAACCATTCACTGGGAATCTGTTCGACTGATACTCTCTCTGCGGACAGCGTCCCCGCCCGTCTCGACAGAATGAGGGTCGTGAGGGAGCTGCCTTGAATATCCCGGCTCCCCACATCGACAATGTCTCCTTCAATGTTTGATCCGCAGACTGTAGTCCATTCAGGCTTTGCCGCGGCCCAAAAGGGCCCGCAGAATGGTATGCACGGGCAGAACGAGCAGTTCCTGGGCGACGGGGAAGTAAGATCATGGAAGGAATCTCCCTCGGCGGCCGCCGCATTGAGTCTGAAAAGCTGCTCTCTAGCACGGTCCGCCTCGGCCTCAGCTTCGGCAGGCGCAATTGCAACTTCGCAGCGCCGCCCGTCGCCGCGCACAATCACGCCCTTGTCAACGGCAATTTCGTTTTCAGCAGCTAGGTATGCATATAGACGGAGTTGGCGTACCTCGGAGTCCGACACGGCACTCGCATCAGCATCGACTTCGGACGCGTGCCCGGTCTTGTAGTCGATAACCATACCGGATCGGCCATCAATGCAGTCGGCGCGGCCTACAATCCGTCCATCCTTCGAACACAGTCGAGACTCCGTTCTTGTCGAAAGTGCACTTGATCTCGCTGCTCCAACGGCAGAAGCGGAGGATGCGTGTCGAGAAGCAGCGACGGGGGTTGCTATACGCGCAGACCGTTCACGGTGCAGGTTGTAGAAGGGCAGGCGACCAGCAGAGCGGAACTTCAGCTTGACCAGGGGATGGGCGACCTGGTGAAGCTCCTGTGCTGTCTTGTCGAACAGCTCCCTCGCCGGAGAACGGTCGCCGATGCCTTCCACCATGAGCTCCCCTTTATGTGCAGCCGCCACGACCGTATGGAAGGCCGTTCCGAGGATCGCTCCGAGGTGCTGCGGCAAAGCGCTGCCATCCCCAAAAGCGGACCATGCCGCCTTGGCCAGGCAATTCATGCTCGCCTCATAGATGCTCGGCGTAATGCGCTCGAGCTGGGCTAGATCTGGCGGCTCTGGGACGAACATACCTTCATCGGCTCCTCACTCATACGGAAATCGAACAGCATGGAATACCGACCGCAGAGTCACCCTGAACCCCTGACCTTGTGCGTCTTCAACGGCGGCGGCAACCTCAGGGCGGAAGTTGGACGCGTCCGTATCCCAAAGCGGATGGATCAGGATGATCGTTTCATTGTTGAAGGCATCAATCCCTCCCGGTAGCACGTCGAAACTCCTCGCCTCCAGATTAAGGCCCGCAAAATAGGGCGGAGCAATGCGGGCGACAAGATCGGACCAATGGCTTGCGGTGAGGTCGATGTGGGCATCGGGGTCAAGGGCAAGCTGCGCCATGTCGAGCCCCAACCGCCAGTCGAGTATGGGGTGATAGGCCATGTTTCCGAATTCCCGAAGACAGCGGTGGCAGGAACCGACACAGTCTTGGCTGTGCGGCGGCGTCACGATCGGTCGATGAAACGAGTGAGGCGGCGTGCTCCGAGTCCAGGAGGGGCGCGCCTGCCCTAGGACAAATCGAAGCAACTCTTCGAAGCGAAGAGGATCTCCGAGGAACGTGCTGTATCCAGCTCCGTTCTCCAGACTGTCGGAGATGAAGATGCGGGCAGTTGGAGGAGCGAACGGGGTGGAGAGATCAGGAATAGGCTGGATGCCGAGATCGAGCTCCGACTCATTCACATCAAGGCTCACTGCGGCGGCCCGCCGGACTAGGAATCCGAAGGAATACCACGCCGCCTTCGCCTCCGGCTTGGACGGATTGAGGCAGAGCCCTACCGGGACTACGTTGACCCCGGCGGCCATCACATCCGTATTGGATATGGCGGCCAGGGCGCGCCGAACCGGAGGCGTCGAATCGAACGACGGCCTTTGAATCCGTCGCTGTTCTGCGGCAGGAAGATCCCGAAGAGCACTATCAAACGCCTCCTCAACCATCCAGAAGTGGCGGTGGTCCAGCTTTCGGAATTCAAACTCGCTCCCATCGTTGTCGTTGATGCGATAGATTCTAGCTGAGCCGGCATCGATATTGAAGTTTCTGTGAGGCCTGTAGGTGTTCAGTCCGGCTCCCATGCGGGCCCTCAACGCTCTCGGCGTGAATTCAAAGCCCCCTCGAAACTCGGCGCGGTCGGAGATTGCCCACCAAGTGCTGAATCCAGGAGGTTCTATTAATTCCGCCAGCCGATAGCCGTCCGGTCCGCGCGCCGCCGAACAAAATGGGCACGTCCCCGACGGCGCAGGCTGCGGAACCAGGGCCTGGCATTGACGGCACACTCCCACCGTTTCCGATTCTCCGAGTGGATTCGCCACCTCGACGACGCTGCCCATATCTGGGACGAATTCAACCACTCCGACGGCCGTATGAAGCTTGTCGTCCTTGATCGACTGGGCGCCGGGAGCAAACTGACTGATGGCAATATCGAGTTCGCGGTCGATGATCCCGTACTGAGGAGGCCAGCGGAGTGGCCGCTTGTGGTACAGGAACCGCGTGCGCGTCGGGAAGCCGAACATCGGGAGTACACCGTGGGACGCCAGGCGCTCGCTGAGTGCATGATGAGCCCCGCTATCCCTGACGACGTCATCAATGCGATTGAGCAGGTCTGTTGTTACGTAGCTTACGATGCGTTCAACGCCTTCCGCACCGTCCATTGCGGTCCGCCGAAGGATATGCTTTGCGGCGTCTCGGATCGCAGGGATGTTCGCAGCGACCCAATCATGGACTGCCTGCCGATGCAAAGCCCACTGTCCGACAATCCCCAGTTCGCCATGTACATTGTCCCCGGAGTACGGGATATCGATTCCGTCGAAAGCCCACCGAAGAACTTCCTTGTTGACCACCCTCTGGGCGATCTCAGGCCGAGTAACGTCCACATACGGTCGGGGTGGCGGTTCGGCTGTAATTAGATGAGGCCGCTCAAAATAGTAGTCGTCGTGGCTACGGCCCCGGCATAGGGTCAATGCCGCTGACATTCCGAGACCCCGACGTCCGGCGCGTCCGACCCTCTGTTGGTAGTTGAAGCGGATGGGGGGCATATTCGCCAAACCGATCATCTGCAGCGATCCGATGTCTACACCCGCCTCCATGGTCGTGGTGACGCTGAGGAGGTCCACTCCGTAGGCCTTCTCAAGCTCTCGATCAAGGAAGATCTCCTGGAACCATCTTTGGCGGTCGATCCGATTGTCTCGGTCCGTTTGGCCGGTGAGTTCCTCGCAGTTGAGGCGGAACGGCTCGTCGTCACATCGAGCCAGATACTCATAGAAGTCCATCTCGCTTGCGTCTGCGGCTGTGGGGTGGCGGTGCGGTGCATTCGGAAGCCGGTTCCGGCAGACCGTACAAATACCGCCGGACGCGTGGAGGTGGACCGCGCCGCAGCGAAGACAGGAGAAAACGTCGATGCACCCGTCGGTCCCGGGGGAGGGGGTTAGCACATAGAGGTATCGAGGAACGACCAGCCACTGATCAACAGTATCGCCCAACAAAGCCAAGATGTCCGCCTGCACCGTGGCCGCATCAATTCCATTGAGATCGGCGACGGCCTGAATGTATCGGCGGATGTCTTCGGGCGCCTGAGGTCTTCCTTCCGACGCCGGGGTCCAGCGGAACCTCTTTGCCAGGATTCTGATTATCGAAGCCGCCGCGCACTCCTGCACTGTGGCAGGGCCCGAGTCATTAATCCAGAGGAGCCCAAGCCTCAGCGACTCGAAGTCGCGGCTTCCACCCGCGAAGAGCACGTCGTCGATGACGGAGCGCAGCAACTCAGCCTCGATTCTGTCCCGCAATTCCTGCTCAACCGGCTGAAGCCCCTGCCGATACCTGTGTGGCTCCGTGCCCCAGTCGAAGATGTCCGTCCAAAAGATCGTTGTAGTTTGGGACTGATATTCCCTGACGCCTGGAAGCGGTCCACCCGGATTCATCCCGATTCTGAGAAGCGATTCCCGTACACAATCCAGAAGGGCATTGAAAGACGTACTGCCAAAATCCGTCGGCGGCGGGGGAGGTTGCGGCGCCCCTCCAGACCCGGCAAGCTGCATGATTTGGCCGACGCTTGACGGCTCAAGCGTCCGGATGAGCTCCTGAAGGCGGCGCTGTTCATCCGGTTCAAGGGATTGCCCATTCTGCTTCCGGACAAGCTGCAGTAGCTCACAAGATTGCTGGTACGCCTCCATGGATCGGGCGTATTCGGATTCGGAGTTCTCAATCTGCTGGACGAGACGGCCGAAGGCTATCTGCCTGACGTTGTCTAAATAGTGCGAATGCTTGATGCCGGTGGACAGCTTTGCAGCATCCTGGCGGCTGTCAGAAAAGAGGACGAGCTTCCGCCTCCTGACGTCGGGGATCTGCCGCATCATACCGTCGCTCAGGAGCTGCATGACGCGCTGGAAGCCGGAACCCAGATCGCGGATGGGAGACTCAATCCGCCGCCTCGCCCAGTCGTCCCCGCAGTGCGGGCATTTTGTGGGAAAGGCGTTTGCTTCGTCATCGGTGCAGTTGAAGGCAAAGCCGACCGATTCCTGTGGCTGCGCGGCCCTGGACCTCACTTCGTAAGTCAGGCGGCCGTGTGCCGAGTGGAAGGCGGCAGGTTGCCATCTGTGGTCACCGTTCATCCACCTCCACTGCGGCCCAGCATACGTTGATCGGTAGATCATCCTGCCGTTCGCGGGCCAGAAGACGAGGTACTCTCCGAACTTCCTGTCGAGCGAGGCCGAGCGGTCAGGGACCTGATCCAGGTACGGATAGTCGGGAGACAAAAACCATGCATTGGGGGAGTTGGGGTCCAGTTTCTTGTATCCTCCGAGGAACACCTCTCCGCACGGCTGGCAGTACAGTAACTCAAGAACACGCGCCCCGCAGGAGTCGCAGCGGGGTATCGGGTCCGTGAACAACCGGCCGACCGGCGGGACATCAGCGCCTTCCGGCGTCCTTCCTGTGCGGCCAGAGCAACCTGGGTTTGTGCATGCCCAGATTCTCCCCGCGTTATGGAAGAAGTAATGGATGCGAAGAGGCAGCGGAGCAACCATGTTCCCCGGCTCTGCGCCTGGAATGCGGGCGTGAATCAGGCCGCGGACCAGTCCGCGCGCTGCAGCCTTCTCGGCGTCTGAAGAACCACCGAACACCGCGGATGCAAGACGCTCCAGGGTAAGCGGCTCCTGCTCGCAGGCTGACCGTACCGGCTCCAGGCCGCAAATCCGCTCGTAGGCACGTGCGATAACCTTACCCGGCTCGCCGCACGTATCGGCCCCAACCGCAGACGCAAAGTTCCTCGCCGCCTGATCCAGTGGAATCGAATCCAGATTGTTGTTGAGGGAAGCGAACGCTGACGCATAAGGTGCCATCCCTGAAGGCGGGGCTGGAAACCTGCGCTGCTGCCCTGAGAGGATCTCAAATGAGCCTCCATCACGCCCGAAGAACTGTTCCAAGTAGCTGCGGCTCTTTGCGTCATTTTCGATCGACGCGCTCGTTGCAATGATCCTCAGCTGCGGCGAATCTGGATCGAGGCCGATCCGATACAGGAGCGCCCGGAGCAGGTAACCGACCTCGGTTCCCGGCGTGCCCCGATAAGTGTGGAGTTCGTCCACAATCAGGTGGAAGACATGATTGCTGCGGTCCGCTTCCAGCCATGCCCTCGTTCGGTCGAAAATGCTGCCTTCGAGCCCACGCATCAGCATGATGTTCAGCATGCTGTAGTTCGTGATCAGAATATCGGGTGGATGGCTCTGCATATCCCACCGCGACCACATCTCTGATCCCTCTGGGTTCTGAAAGTAGTGGAGAATGTCATCCGATCCTCTGGCGGCTGCAGATGCAAGTGCACGCCCCCAATTGATGTCCATCTCAAGCAGCCGTTTCTTGAGCTCTGCCCTCCTGTTGGGGCTCTCTTCTGTCCCGGAAACGGGTGCGACGGCGTTGTATCGACCGAACCAGAAATGATTCCCGGCAAAGGGCCCTCTGAACCACTGCCTCGCCCGTTCATTGTCGCATGCCCGCCGGATGCGGCTCAGCTGGTCCTCGATAAGGGCGTTCAGGGGATACAACATCAACGCGCGCACGGCGCTCTGCCTATTCGCGGCCTCGTGCCCGCGTTGCGAGATGCGGGTTTGATGTGGATGCCTCCACCACAAGTGCCTGGCGGGCGGCGGTCCTTGAATACCCCAACCGTGCATCAGGTCCGCGACCAGATAAGCGAAGAGCGGCAGAAGATAGCATTCGGTCTTCCCGGAGCCTGTTCCTGTCGTTACGACGACCGCGCGCCCGGCGCGAGAGTGCCGCCACGCATCGAATTGGTGCTCATGAAGGGGGATTTCAGGCCGGAAGAGCCCGCGAGTGATGAAGTCCGCAGCCAGGTCGGGGACGCCCAGGCGGGCGCACGCCTGGGCGACAGTCAGTCCAGAGCTCTCGTATGGAGGAATCGGCTCGATCAGGGGCACGCGGAAGAGCTGACGGTCTTGAAACAGCAGGCGGCGTCGTTCCTCCCGAAGAGCGTCATACCGCAACCGGAACGGGCTGTCGAGATACCGCTGGTATGCAAGCTGAATCTCTTCAAACACCTGAAAGGGGTCCTTCATCGCTCTAACTCGCTCCCTTGGCCAGCACGGCGACCCCGGGGTGAGGTTGCCCGGCAGCGACCATCAGAAGAGCAGCCACTTCGGGCGTTACATCACTGTAGACGAATCGCCTGTTAAGAATCTCCGCGGGGCGACATGCACAAAGACAAGCGGCCCTGGCATACAATTCCGGCATGGGTGCGGACGACGGCACACTTAATTTCATGGCATCCGGCTCGTAATCAATCAGACGAACCCCTTTCAACATGGCGGCGGCATAGAGCGCCTCACGCTTTGGCATCCTCAACAGCTTCCCCCTCTTTCGGCGGATGTAGTACCTAGACGGGCCGTGGGTGGGGGTAAACTCGCACGCTGCATTCGGCAGTAGGCCATCGGCCCACATGAATGTGTCGAGGTCGAAGGACCGGACCTTCCAATTCAACGGTGCCGGCTCCTCGACCGCGGCATCCAGTACGCATGGGATGGGACGGACGCCCTCCGCAATCCGCCTCACATTATCAGGTTCATAAGCCACTCCGATTCGGTCGGAGATTGCGGCAATTACCTGCCTCTCACCAACCACGCGGAATGATGTCGGGCAGTCCTGAAGAGCTTCCGCCTCGAACTTGCCTCCGAGCGCTTCAGCCGCATTCCTCAGTTCCTCGACAAGAGGCGGGGTGCGGCTTCCATACAAGACGGCGGCATCCTCATGAGCGGCAAAGCCTCCTAGCACCGGCGGCAGCATTCTCCACTGCTGGGTGCCGTCGATGAAGAAATTGGCGAAGCCGAGATCCGACAGCCCGATCCTAAGTTTTCGGCACAGGTCTAGGGAGTCACAGCCTCCACCTGAAATCTCCTCGGCCGCCTTTCGGAAGTTCATCCACGACCCCTCACCCACGTGGGTCATCCATGTCAGCAGCAGGTCGCAGTTCATTGTGGCCTCTTCAGCCTCCGCTTGATTTCCTTTGCCAAAGCGGTGTACTGCCTCCACACGTCAACGACGCTTGCGTCAGGGACCGCCCCGTTCAGGCCAATAAAGCGCGGGCGGCGGATGTGCGCCTCGTAGATGGTGCTGGTCCACCGATCGAGCATTTTTCGAGTCCGCCCGGTTAGCTCATGGAGGCCGACCGTTTGCGGTGGCCTTGGAGACGTAAAGGCCGCGACGACTGCCCCGGGGCCCGCACCCACTTGGACGGCCCAGCTGGGGTGGAATGGGCATGACGCAATGGTACCCCGGAAAAATTCTCCTCGAGAGTGGCAGACTTGGCCCGGTGAGCAACCAATTATGGTCCAGGAGCCACGGGGCAAGGCCAACTTTCGACCGCGGCCATCAATTGGTTCACGCTCTTCGATCGCTCGCCGTACCGCCATCCGCGGCCGTGCAATTTCAATTCTCCTCCGCACACTTCCTGCCTCAATGAGGTATTCGCCTGTGCCTGCGAAAACTTCATCGGTGAGCACCTCACCGCTCGCAATTACTCCCATCGGGGCACCGTTAATCTTTATTCCATCCTGCGCCTCTACGCCGGACACGAGGATGCGCGGCGGAGCTCCATTGAGCCATGACCAGCGGCGCCCAATCCGCAGGCCTCCCATAACGATCAATTCGACATTTGGGTCAACTTCCAGTGCCTCAAGGCCGGGAGGCGGTTCGATGTGAACGCACGCTGAGAAATTCCGAAACATCGACCAGCCATTCGGAAGTGATGGATGCGATACCGGACTCAGCGCGGTTTGCACGACTTCGCTCAGATACTCCTTCACAGCTGGGACGACATTGTTTCGGCATAGAATGGAGCACCTGACTCCCCGCAGCAGGCGGCGGCTCGATAGAAAGCCGCTGCAGACTGGCGACGGCGTAAAGGGGACAACGACCGCGCCGGGGCGCTTCAACGTGAAATGGACACAGTTTGAATGTGAAAACCACTCAAAGCCGCTTTCCAGTAGTTCTCCATCTTCTGGACGGATCTCCGCGGGGTCGTACCACCCTTCATCAGACGCCTCGAACACGCGTTCTCCGCCGTCGAAGACTCCAGGGAATCCTGGCGGCCGCCGAGGCAAATAGGAGAACACCGGGATCCTCTGGACGACGTCGAACTGAATTTCAACCAGTGCGGTGCGCCTGCCGGTCGATTCGACGAAGCTACCATCCCATGAATCCAATTCCGCACTGACTTGTGCCAAAACTGCGGGAGAGCGGTCGTCGGAAAGAGCTTTCGCCCCTGTTGGCGTAAGCATATTCCTGGACTGCTGCCACTGCTTCAGATCAGCGAGCAGGCGGTCATGCCGGACCCGGCTTCCAGGCTGATATCGCGCCCACGAAAAAAATGCCGGAAGTTTCTCAATGTCCAAAGACCGAAGCGGTACGTGTGCCAGCGGCAATGCAACGAACCGCCTGAATCCAACGTCGCCTTTCGGCATTGCAAGCCGCCGCTTATGCACCTCGCGGAGCCAGTTGCACAGGAACACCCAAAGCGACTCGAACACCACAGGATCGAATCCAACCGGATGCACTCCCTGAGTCTCACAACCTAGGAGGTCCGCCAACCGCCTGTAGTAGGCGTTTCCCGACAACTCCTCGTCGGACTGCATGCGGAATGCGGCGAGGACTGAAGCGGCGAGGAAGGCTACGCAGTCGGGAGGGGCACCGCCGCTGCAACGACGCAGTACGCGGAGACGGCCGCTGTGCCCAAGGAGGCGTCCCCGATAAACTCTCGCAACCGCCGTTGAGAACTGCCGCTCCGCCTCTTCAGGGATCAATGAGCCAAAGCCGGCCTCTTCGAATACTCTTGCCAGGATGCGAGGATTAATACACAAATAAGCTTCGTCCGAGGGGGGGCGCGCAAGCAGAAGGTGCTCGACAACAGCGTTGTTCCAGCGCGCATACTCACAATCAACCTCGGAAACGTCCCAGACCTCCGCTGTATACTCACGAGCATCCTCTGCCGGCGTTGGCCGGCGCGGGGATGGAACTCTTGTGTCATCGACGGCCGTCTGCACGTATTCTTCTGTTGAGTTCTGTGCCCCTTCCTCAACCGGCGGGCAACCCACACCTCCCGAGTCCGGCACCTGCACACCTGCTGAAGCGGCCGTTTGATCCTCTGGCAAGTCCTCTCGTCCGCGCGTGTACTCGTTGGGCACACTTACGGGGCTCGCGGAAGAAAATTCGGATCCTGTTGCACCCTGCTCACATACGTTTGTGGAGGAAATGTCGGTTAATTGCTCGGATTGGGTATCGGGAGCCAGAAGAAAATTCGAGCGAGGGGGCACCTCATTTTGATGGGCCTCCTCTTCTACATGCTTGGTGTCTGCAACGCCGTCGCCTGCACCTATATCTTCAGGGCATACTGAGCCGTTCTCATCCTCACGCCCATCCAACGTCCCGCTATCTGTGGGTGACGCGGACGCTTCATGACTGGTCTCGCCGTGGGGGCTGAAACATCTCGTACCTTCCGCGCTCCCAGCAGAATCCCGTTCCGCCAATACGTCATTCTTCTCCTCGCTTCTCGTCGGCTCCCCATCCGGCGACTCAATGTCTCCCATCTGCAGCTGATGGCGCGTTGGGGCCTGCTCCATCTCACCGTCAGTAACATGTGCCGTCTTTTCTTCTTGAGCACGACTGTCACGGATTGAGGTGACCGAGCCAAACCCTTCCTTATAGGCTCCTTTAAAGAGTGGCTCACATTTGGTGGGGGAATCTTCGTTTTGCATCGGTTGCCTTCGCCGCACCGATACTTCCGCCGCCTCCATTTCGACCGCTTCAGAATCTGTTTCCCTTTCTTTAATGCTCCTATCACTCTGAACCTCAATGAGCCTTGCAGGTTCTTCGCTCTTGGAATCCCGAAGCGTATGAGCTGACTCCGACTCGACCAAGTAAGGCTCCGGCGTTTCACGGAAATTGCCGTCGCTTAACAGAATCGCGGATTTACGAACGTCTAGCGGATCCTTCTCAGGCATCGATGATCCCGCAGAAGCAAATCCGAACCGCGACAACACGGAGCGTAGGGCCATCATGAGTTGTGCGATGATCCGGCCCATGTCAGAGCTCCAACAGAAACTCGGCAATAGCCTTCGATAAAAGCGGGCACACCGCATTGGCGAGTTGCTGCTGCTTGTGCATCAGGCCTCCCGATCTGCCGCTCAAGGCGCCTGCGAAGCGGAACCAGTCTGGAAAAGACTGAAGCCTGCATCCCTCCCGAAGCGACAACCCGCGGTGCTGGCTCGGATGAATTAGCATGCTCTTTCTATAGTGACCGATCGTGATCGACGGCTCATTCCACCACAGGCGCTTATAGATGTTGCTGTGCGTCCTATCTAGCTGCGAATAGTTGTTCATCATGTCGGCGATGTCCCACCAGTTTCCTCCCTCTGGGATTCTCCGGTACCGTTTGATGACGTAGTTTGCATGACGGGATGTGACATGGTCCAAGATGCTCCCTCTTCGAGCACCCTTGCGCATGAACTTTAGATACTCGGCAATCATTTTTTCAGCTGGCGCACGGTAGTCCATCCTGTCCTGGCTGTGCCCGTTCCCTATTATGGGAAGATCGCCAATTGCCTCTCGAACCGTAACAAAGGGGCGATTTACGCTTGGCCCGTGCGTCGGGGCCGGGAAGGGTCCCCAGCTACCGAAGTCCTCTTCGCTGTAGCCAATGTCCTTGCGAATGCCAAGAAGGAAGAATCGTGTGCGGTACTGAGGAACTCCGTACCACACCGCATCCAATAACTTCGGAAACACCAGGTAGCCGAGAGCCTTCATCCTCTTTAGAGCATGCTCTGCAACGCTCAATGCGTTCCCGTTTCCGTTCCTCGAAGTCCAGACAATGCCCTGCACGTTCTCCATAAGGAAAACGGGTGGCTTCATTCTGCTGACGTACTTCAAGAAGACGCTCACTAGCCGGTTGTTCGGATTGTCGCTTGACCACGAGTTGCGGTTGGCGCTGGAGAACCCCTGGCAGGGTGGGCCGCCGATTAATATGTCGACGCCGCCCGCCTCGCGCACTAGTGAAGTGACAAGCTCAAGGGTCTTGTTCTTAGCTAGGTCGAAGGCGCGAATTTCCTCCGGTGCATTATGGCCTTCGCCCTTTCGCATGCGAGAGAAGACCAGGTGGTTTCGCCGCAGTGTCTCCACATAGATGGGGTGAATTTCCCCGGAGAAAATGAGCCGAAACCGCCTGCGAGCGCGTCCGGCGAGCATGAAGCCGAGGCCCATACCTCCCGCACCCGCGAATAACTCGACAACTTTTAATGTTGATGATCTCTTAGCCAGAAACCCTTGGGCTCCGATCCCATTGGACCAGGCGTCCTGGTCAGCACGCGACTCATCTTGGAGTCTCGCCAATGTTATGTTCGAGCGATGCTGAATCCCCAGGGGGCTTCTGGCGTGGGCATCTTCCCCGTCCTGCGGGATTCGGCTCTCACGGAGCTTTGACTTTCGATTGAGCCTAGTCATTATGTTTCCTTGCGTTTGTCCTGACCTCCGGCGGTCCCCATTACCGGCGGCATTTAGCATTTACTCGTCCACGTCGGAAAGTTTGAACCTCGGTGGCCACCCGGCTCGGCGGGCCGGGAATGCTTTCGGCTCGACATCGCGGTATGGACGTGGCACGAGGCCCTCCTAGAATTCGAGTTCGGATGGTGAAAGATAATGCCGCTGATCAAGTCCTTGCTTCGAACGGACGGCCGGCAGTGCCATAATTCCTCCCCATTTCCGCGCCGTGATTCTTTCGCTAATTGAAACAATTAATAGTATAGAGAGTTGTGGCTGGAGGAAAGGGCAAGGATAGTGCCTCCCTCGCACTGTATTGATTCCTGGGAAACTAGGCTCTGGTCCTAAATTCTCTGGGCAAGAAACCCCTGAAATCCTAATCTTTTTTCGCCGCACCTTCTGCTCATGCCCCCTTGACTCCCCTCCGCCATGCAAGCGTCCATGTCCAGTAAAGGAGGCCCTGGACATGACCCAAACTCTTGAGCAGGAAATCGGCCGTCTCGAAGGCTTCAGCCTGTAAACCCTCCGGGCGGAATGGAAGCTCCGCCTCGGGGAGGATCCTCCCGCCTGGCGTAGCCCCGACCTCCTCCGCCGTATGCTCTCCTTCCGGATTCAGGAGGGGGCGCTCGGCGGCCTATCCCCGGAGATCACCCAAAGGCTCCGCAGGCTCGCCCGCGCCTTCGAGCGCGACCCCGATCATCCCCTCCACCTCATACTGGACCTCAAAGCGGGCACCGTCCTCGCCCAGGAGTGGGAGGGCGTGGTCCATCAGGTGCGGGTGCTGGAGGACGGCTTCGAGTACGGAGGAGAGAAGTACGCCTCCCTCTCCGAGGTGGCGCGAACAGGCCGCCCGGCGGCTGGTACCGCTCAAGACGACGGCCCGTCGTACCGCTCCGCCGGTACCCCCCTTGACTCCCCTCCCCCAAGGAAGCGTCCATGTGGCGGGCGAACCAGGGGCTTCCAGCCCCTCCTCTGGCCCAAGAAAAGGACGAGGAGGACGCGATGACCGACGCCGCGAAAGAGATCGCCAAGCTGTCCAGGATATCCCGAGACGAACTGAGAAAGGAGTGGCAGCGGGTTCACCGCGCCGACCCGCCCGATCGGATCAGCCGTGACCTCATGATGCGGGCCCTCGCCTACAGCATCCAGGAGCAGGAATACGGCGGCCTGGACAAGGCCACGAGACGCAGGCTCCGCGCCCTCGCCCAAGCCCTGGAGGCCGAGGGGGAGATTCCTGCCTCTGCCGGACGTTCCCTGAAGGCGGGGGCCAAGCTCGTCCGGGAGTGGCATGGCGAGACCTACACCGTGGTGGCCCTGGAGGAAGGCTTCGAATTCAAGGGACAGCGCTACCGCTCCCTCTCCCGCATCGCCCGGGAGATCACCGGGTCGCGATGGTCGGGCCACCGGTTCTTTGGTTTGAGAGGTGAGATCCGTGTGACTCATCAGCCGGCGGGAGAAGCCTCATGAAGCCCGCCGGGATAAAGTCGAAGACCGGACGGGTCAGGTGCGCAATCTACACCCGGAAATCCTCCGAGGAAGGTCTCGAACAGGACTTCAACTCCCTCGACGCGCAACGCGAGGCCTGCGAGGCATACGTCAAGAGCCAGCGCCACGAGGGCTGGGAGGCCGTGCCCGCTCGGTACGACGACGGGGGCTTCTCGGGGGGCACCCTGGAGCGCCCCGCCCTCCAGCGCCTTCTCGCCGACATGAAGGCCGGGAAGGTGGACGTGGTAGTCGTCTACAAGGTGGACCGCCTCACCCGCTCCCTCGCGGACTTCGCCAAGATCGTGGAGGTACTGGACGCCCACGGGGCCTCCTTCGTCTCGGTCACCCAGCAGTTCAACACCACGACCTCGATGGGGCGGCTGACCCTCAACGTCCTCCTCTCCTTCGCCCAGTTCGAGCGCGAGGTCACCGGGGAGCGCATCCGGGACAAGATCGCAGCCTCCAAGAAGAAGGGTATGTGGATGGGAGGATACCCTCCGCTGGGCTATGAGGTTATGGACCGCAGGCTCGTGGTCCAGGCCCAGGAGGTCCAGACCGTCCGGCACATCTTCCGCAAGTACGCCGAGCTTGGGTCGGTCCACCGGCTCAAGGAGGCGCTCGACGCGGAGGGGATCCTGAGCAAGACCCGGAAGAGCCAGAGCGGCCGGGTATGGGGTGGCAAACCACTCGCCCGGGGTGCCCTTTACCTCATGCTCCAGAACCGGGTCTACCTCGGGGAGGTGGTCCACAAGGGTCAGGCCTATCCCGGGGAGCACGAGGCGATCATCGACCCGGAGTTGTGGGAGAAGGTGCAGAGGACACTGAAGGCCAACCGGGTGAGCCGGGAGAGAGGGGCCGGAGCGAAGGATCCGAGCCTGCTTGGGGGGATGCTCCACGATGACCTGGGGGAGCGGATGACCCCCACCCACGCGGTGAAGAAGGGCAAGCGGTACCGCTACTACGTTTCGCGCACTCTGGTCCTGAACCCCAAGTCGGCGGCCAGGGGAGGCCGGCGGATCCCCGCGGGGGACATCGAGCATATCGTCCTGGGGAGACTGCAGGCTCTCCTGGCGAACGACAAGGAACTCATCGACGCGGTCGGACCCTTCGTGCTGGACGCCTTCGACCAGAAGCGATTGCTGGATGCGGCTACCCCCCTGATGAAGGAGTGGCCCCATCTCGAACGCTCCAAGGTCAGGGCTTTGGTTCTGGCCTCCATCTCCCGCATCGACATCCAACCAGAGAGGGTGGACATTCTGATCTCTCCCGCCCGGTTGGTGGGCTTCCTTCGGGGTGAGCCCGGGGGTCCGCCCCCGACGGATGTGGACTCGTCGCGTGAGGCGCTCCTGACCCTGACCGTTCCCGCCCGCCTCAGGCGGACCGGGATGGAGATGAGGATGCTGGTGGAAGGAGAGATTCGCCATGCGGGGAAGGCCGACCGCAGCCTGGTCCGGCTCATCGTCAAGGCGCACGCCCTGAAGGAGAAGTTCGGGTCCGGAGGCGGACTGGATGTCGGCGGCATGACCCGGCGCTGGGGGACAGGGAGGTGCTACATCACGCGGCTCCTCCGGCTGACCTTCCTCG
>JACQPY010000021.1 GCA_016207275.1 Candidatus Kerfeldbacteria bacterium | reverse complement strand
GTTCCTTTTCCATCGAACGGACCGTGAAAGAATTCCCTCTGCTGGCCAAGCTTCCTGGGTGGCTATCACTGAGTGCGATGAAGGCTGGCCGAGTGTTTGCCGTGGAAGGCGCGTTGTTCCATCGTCCCGGCCCTCGGCTGGTGCAGGGACTGAAGCTCATGGCCGCGCTGTTCCATCCTGATGTGTTTCCCCCACCGCCGGCCGCTCACGCCAAAGCGCTGTGCTAAGGATGGCCTGGGTTCCTGAAGATCGAGCCCCAAGACAGCACGAGGAGACCGCCATTGCCAGACCTAATGGGCTGATGATCGTCTATACGGGAGCCGGCAAAGGTAAGACGACTGCTGCGCTTGGGCTGGTCTTTCGTGCCCTAGGCCGCCGATACCGAGTGGCCATGGTCCAATTCATCAAAGGTAAGTGGAAAACTGGGGAAGCGGCTATGGCCAAGGAGTTGACCGGACGTATCGATTTCTTCTCCCTCGGTGACGGCTTCACATGGATCACGAAGAACTATGACCAGGATGTGGCTAGTGCACGGACGGCGTGGGCAAAGTGTCTCGAGTTACTGACCGATGAGCGCTACCAGGTCGTCATCTTCGATGAGTTGAATTACGTGCTCAAGTACAATTTTCTGTCGGTTGAAGAGGTGCTCAGTGGTCTCAAGCGAAAACCCCGTCGCACGCACGTCGTCATCACCGGCCGCGACGCCCCGCCTGAACTGATCGAGGCGGCCGATCTCGTCACCGAGATGCGCCAGATTAAGCATCCTTATCAAGCAGGTATCAAGGCCCAGCCTGGTGTGGATTACTGAAGAATCGATACCTATCCACACTGTAGCGCCAGATTCGATGCGCGTCCGCTCTGCGTGCTCTCTTTTGGCAAGGCAGACAACTTCAGCAAAGGATGCCCGATAACAGGGACCGCTTCGATGTCTGCCGTCCCTTCCAAGAGGGCACGTTACGCCGAATTAACCTCGGCGTAACGTAGCCGTAACCTCCATGAGGTCTACTTATTACAAAGCAATGCCCTATACTCGAATGAGTTTGTGGAATCGGACAATACACAAGGTGCCGACAGATGGGTGTCTCGATCCGTCAGCTCCAACAGGTCTTGTGCGAGCGGACCGAGGAATTCCGGGTCCTGCGGCAGATCATCGAGGCGGTTAACAGCACCCTCGACCTCCAGGCTGTCCCACAGCAGATCCTTGAACTGGTCTCGCAGGTGACCGCAGCCGATGCCTGCCTGCTCTATCTCCTCGATGAGTCAGGGCAGAACCTGGTCCTTCAGGCCTCAAAACCCACACATCCTCAGAATATTGGCAGGATTACCCTCCGTGTCGGCGAAGGTCTGACGGGCTGGGTGGCAAAGGAACGCCGTCCTGTCGCCATCGGCCGAAAAGCCTACGATGATCCCCGCTTCAAAATGTTTCAGCAACTGCCCGAGGACCGCTACGAGGCGTTCCTCTCAGTCCCCATCGCGACTCGCGATCGGCTCGTGGGGGTGATCAATGTGCAGCATCGAGAACCGCACCGCCATAAGGCTGAAACGGTGGCGTTGGTGGAAACGATCGGGAAATTGGTTGGTGGAGCGATTGCCAACGCGAGGCTCTATCAGGCTGCCCGACAGCGTCGTCGGGAACTCGAGACCCTGGCCCGGGTGAGCGAGGCGGTCGTCTCGGAGCGCTACCTCGATGAGATCCTTCAGCTCATCGTCACCGTGACGGCAGAGCTCATGGGGTCCAAGATCTGCTCCCTGATGTTGCTCGATGAGGCCAAACAGGTCTTAGTGATCAAGGCGACGCAAGCCTTGAGCCCGGCCTATCGGAACAAGCCGCCGATCACGGTGGGTCAGAGCGTGAGTGGCCAGGCGGTCAAGGAACGACAGCCCATCAGCGTCTTGGACGTGACGACGAACAACGGCTACATGTTTCCAGAGATTGCCCAGCGCGAGGGGTTGCGCTCCTTGCTCTCGGTGCCCATGCTGGTGGAGGAGCGCCCGATTGGGGTGATCAACTCCTACACGTCGCAGGAGCATGCGTTCAGCGATGATGAGATCCGGGTGCTGTCCACGATTGCGAATCAAGCGGCCGCGGCGATCGAGCGCACGCGGCTCATCGATGAAGCGGTCAGTGCCCGCGAGGCGCTCGAGACCCGCAAAGTGATCGAGCAAGCCAAAGGCCTCGTGATGGCGGAAGCGGGCCTGACGGAGGCGCAGGCCTTCCGGTTACTCCAGCAGCAGAGCATGGAGAAGCGCAGGTCGATGCGCCAGATCGCTGAGGCCATCGTCCTCGCACACGAACTCAAAGAAAAATCTTGACAAGAATATTCTGGGCTGTATAATATTTTCTTACGATTCGACGAGGAATCGTGTGAACAATGGCGTTCGCGAAAAGCGAGCGCCTTTTCTGTTTCTCTACTTGACCTCTCGCCGACGGACACGATCGTCTTGAGTGTAGGCAGAGGACGAAAGAAGTCAACCAATAAGCGTACTTGAGACTGGCAGCGGTGAAGCTACCAGTGGCGTGGAACAACGGCGTTCCCTGCAAGGTGAGGGAACGCCGTTTGTGTTTTCTACGATTCAGCATTGGGAGGAAGGTGACATGAGTGGGCAGCGCAATGGACCCCACGATGACGAGAAGCTGCACCTGGCTATCCGACAGGAGATGAGTGCTTCGCCATCGAACATGCCAGGGATGCTCAGGTTGTGGAGCAGCCCTCCGCCCCACCAAGAGATTCGGCTGAAGGAGGTGGTGGCGATCATCCGACCCGAACGCTGGAGCCAGACGAAGCTGCGCATCCAACGCCTGCGGCTGCACGCCTTCACTCAACAGCGAGTCCTTGGCCGTGGCCGCGAGCGGGGGTTGCGGTATCTCCCCCGCAGAGGAGCCGCCGGCGGAACAGGTATGCGGTATCTGCCCAAGCGGATGATCTCATGGGTTGTGGAAGACCGCCAAGTCGAACCACTGATCCACGCCATCCTAGAGGTCAATCGCACGGGACAGCTGGGCGATGGCAAGATCTTTGTCCTGCCGATTGAACAAGCCATGCGCATTCGGACGGAGGACCGAGGGTGTGACGCGCTGCGGCCAGAGGGAGTGCTCGAAGTCGTTGTCGGCAAGTCCTGCCAGCCCGCAGCAGCCCAGGAGATTGCGTATGCGTGAGGGAAGTAATCCGGTCGAAGAGTACAAGGCCACCAAGGGCGGAGAGCCGTTGCGCATTCGTGAGGATCTGCCGCGCCTCATTCAGGAGGGCTGGCAGGCACTGACGCCGGCAGACAAAGACCTTCTGAAGTGGTTGGGGATTTTCTTCCGCAAGCCCACGCCAGGCCAATTCATGATGCGCATCCGCATGCCCAACGGGTTTGCGGCCAGTGAACAGCTCCGGGCGATCGCGGATCTGTCTCGGCGCCTGGGCAATAACATCCTTGATATCACGACCCGGCAGCAAGTGGAATTGCGGGGCTATACGCTCGACAGCGTCCCGGAGATTTTTGAGCGGCTGCGCGGTGTGAATCTTCGCAGCCTGCAGACGGGGATGGATAACCTCCGCAACTTCAATGGCTGTCCGCTTGCCGGAGTGACGCCCCACGAGTTCTTCGATGCCTCGCCGGTCGTGATGGCGTTGGATCGGCAGTGCGTCGGACCGGAGGGCAACCCGGAATTCGCCAACCTCCCGCGAAAGATGAACGTCACCGTTACGGGCTGCCTGCAGAACTGTACCCATAACGAATCACAGGATATCGCCTTGGTGCCGGCGATTCAGGGAGGCCGCCAGGGATTCAATGTCCTCGTGGGCGGGAAGATGGGCTCGGGCGGGTTTACCGTGGCGTCAGCCTTGGGTGTG
>JACQPY010000020.1 GCA_016207275.1 Candidatus Kerfeldbacteria bacterium | reverse complement strand
GGCCGGTTTTGAGTTTTTACTTGACGGGATGGTTATACGCAGGAATTAAACATCGCTCGGTCCAGGGTTGTCAAGCAGGTGAATAGCTAAGCTGACTGCTGACCGCTAATTTGCAACCGGTATCGTGACGGTAAACGTCGAGCCTTTGCCGACCTCGCTCTCCACCTCAACGCTTCCTCCCAGCATCTCGGTGAACTTCTTTACAATATAGAGTCCGAGCCCGACGCCGCCGTAAATCCTGGTTTCGGAGCTGTCGGCCTGCGTAAACTTATCGAAGATAACAGACAACAACTCCTTCGGCACCCCGATCCCCGTGTCCGCCACCTTGAACTCCACGACGGGACGAGGTGTAAGGCCGGAGGCGTGAGGCGTGGGAAGTTGTTCTTTCTGTTGGCTAGCGCGGGCGGAGATGGTCACGCTGCCCTTCTCCGTGAATTTGATGGCGTTATGAATAAGGTTCTCCAGGATCTGCTTGAGCTTCTCGCCGTCCGTGACCATGGGAGGAAGATCGCGCGGAAGATCCCAGACCAGAATGAGCTCCTTATCCGAAGGCTGCTGGTACGCCGCCCTGAGCTTGTCGAAAAAATCCGCTGGATTGACGAAGACACGCTGCACTTTGACAGCTCGGGATTCAATCTGGGTCGCTTGCAAGACGTCGCGGATCAGGGTTAATAGATCGTTAGCCCGGTGCATCACCTTGCCAAGGACCTCCTTCTGGTTCGGCGGAATCTCGCCCAGCATCCCGTCTCGGAGCATCGCCGTATAACCCAAGACCACGTTCAGCGGCGTCCGCAGCTCGTGCGACATGACGCTTAGAAATTCATCCTTTATCCTGTTTGCCTGGTCCATAGCCGCCATTACTTTGGCCAGCTCTTGAGCCTGCCGCTTGGTCCGTTCATAGAGCTGGGAGTTCTGGATCGCTATGGCGGCCTGGCCCGCCAGGGTGGTCAGAAAGTCGATTTCTTCGCGAACGAATTCGTGTTCTTCTCTCGTATAGAAGGAAATCTCTCCAAGAAAATTGTTATCAGCGGCCAATGGGATTCTGAGACAGGATACCAGGCGGTGCTTTCGGGAAAAATCTGGGTTCCGCGTCTGCGGGTCTGTTTGGACATTATCAATGACCCGAGGGGCGTCCACTCGATGTATTGTTTGAGCCAAGGGAATAGCTCCCCCTGACTTCCATTCCGCCTGGTCAAGATTGCGGCAGGCGACCGGCTCCAGCGCTCCCGCGGCCTTGTCTAACAACCGGACGGTGGTCGCGGAGCCGGGCAGGGCGAGCTCTATCTTTTCCAACAGGACTTCCAGGATAGTAGTCAGATCCAGGCTTGAGCTGATGGCGCGATCAATCTCGCGCAGGGCCTGGATGCGCTGCAGATTGCGATGCACCCCCTCCTCCGCCCGCCTACGCTCGCTGATCTGCTGCTCCAGCGAGTCGGCCATCTGATCAAAGGATCGGGCCAGTTGGTTCAGCTCGCCTGCGCCGGGGGCCAGCCCGGTGCGGGCATCCAGATCCCCGGCCGCGAGCCGCTTCGTCGCTGTGAGCAGGTGGTTCACCGGATGCGTTATAAACTGCCCGGCGCCGAACCAAACCACCAGAAGCGATAACGCTATGACGATGCTCGCCAGAGTAAGGTCGCGGTACAAGCGTTCTCTGACCTTGGCAAACGCAATTTCTTCAGGGATCCCTGCGGTGACGTAGAGTTCCCGGTCCTGGGCCAGACCCCGTAGCTTGGTAAAGCCGTATAGCCGCCTTACGCCGTCCACTCCCGCGGCTTCCGTGGCGCCGTCACCGTGGTCGGACAGGATGGCCCTGAAAATTGGCGCGTCCATCGCAGACTTGCCGGTCCACTTCTCCGGGTCAGGGTATCGCGCGAAGATCATGCCGTCACCGTCCCTAAGCGTAACCGCAGAGTCTTCGGGCAGCAGCAATCCGGCTACCAGCTTGTTGAGCCAGTTCGGGCTCAATCCGACGAATACCACCGCTTGCACGACGCCGGATTTGTCAACGGCGGGATAGGCGATGTGGAATTTGGGTCCGCCGGAAATGGGACCTTGCGGATGTAGGCTGACGACAGAGTCACGGGTTCGAAGGACCTGTTGAAAGTAGAGCCGGTCTGCAAAGTTCACAGGTTGCGTAAGGGGAGTAGCGCTGCAAAATACCTCGCCATCGGGCGTAGCGGCCCCAAGGTTCGTGAATGCCGGGTGAGCTTTCACCAATTTGGAAAGGATAACGTTGCATTGCTTGCTGTTGTGCGAGTGAATTGATGTCAGCCCAACCAGGGCTTGCAAGAGATAATGACCGCTCTGAATCAGGCGCTCGTACTCCCTGCTGATCTCCCGCGCATGGTCCAAGGCCTGGTGCTTTGATGCCTCGCTCGCCAGTCGCCACTGTTCGACACCTTCGTGGAATAGGAGTCCCATCCCCGGCACGGCGGCGACGAGGACGAGCAACAGTAAGCGAACTCGGAGACTCGAAAGGAGGCGAGACATTGCGACAGTGCCTTTCTAGAAACGACCTCATCGGTCTCTTCACGGCCGCTGCAAAATAATCGGCTAATGGGTGGTATAAGCAAGTCTAATGCCAGGGGAATTCGCGCCATTTATGGCGCATGAGCGGCAGTCGAGGAGCGCGGCTTCCCAAAACTGGGAAGGAAATGATTGCCTAGTCCAAATGGTGGGAATCTCGTCTCGCAGTGAGTTCTTGGGTCTCGGCGGCAGAGGGACTGTCCGGGTGGAGGATCTGCCCGGCGGGGCTACAAATCATACATCGGGGTGTGCAGCGCGATGTGCTTGCCCGAGGCCACCGCGCCGACGATGTCGGAGCGGCTGACGATGCCGGCAAGCTTTTCCCCGCGCATCACCGGGACGCGCTGAATCTTATGGGTTGTCATCAG
>JACQPY010000019.1 GCA_016207275.1 Candidatus Kerfeldbacteria bacterium | reverse complement strand
ACCTCTCCCCTTAACGTTCTGACACTGGCCAGGCATCAGCCCCTATACATCACCTTACGGTTTCGCAGGGACCTAAGTTTTTGGTAAACAGTCGCTTGACGTCATTAACTTCGACCCTCGCTTGCGCGAGGGTAAGCCATATACCGAGGGTACGGCTACTGTTTTGCCGAGTTCCTTAGCGATGGTTCTCTCGTCCACCTTGGCAGATTACCTGCCTACCCACCTGTGTCGGTTTCCGGTACGGTTACCGCGCGACGTAACAGTCTGGCTTTTCTCGGCACTGCGGGAGATCGAATTGGCGCGGCCTTGCGGCTTTGCCGGCCCCCATACCACTCGCTCCGTTCCACTCCGCTCGTGTATGGGGCAAGGGTTCTTTACTAAAATCCCTTGCCCTGTACCCGAACGCAGCGAAGCGAAGTGAGTGGTACAGGGACGCGTATAACCAAAACGCGCTCGATCCGAAACAATGCGCACCAGACCGATAACCACACGGTAGTGCTGGAATGTTAACCAGCTGTCCATTAGCTACGCTTTTCAGCCTCGCCTTAGGACCGACTCACCCTGGGACGATTTGCGTTGCCCAGGAAACCTTGGGTTTTCGGTGTCCCGAGTTTTCATCGGGATTTTTGCTACTTATACCAACATTCGCACTTCGGTACGCTCCACCCCGCCTTCCGGCGGGACTTCGGCGCATACCGAACGCTCCTCTACCGCCGCGCGCTGCGCAGTAGTTACCAGTTGTACGTTGTTAGTTATCAGTGTGTGCTGACAACTGTTAACCTGTAACTGACAACTGCTGCGCAACGCGCAGCTCCTAGCTTCGGCACACCGCTTAAGTCCCGATACATTGTCGGCGCAGAGCAACTTGACCAGTGAGCTATTACGCTTTCTTTAAAGGATGGCTGCTTCTAAGCCAACCTCCTGGTTGTTTGAGTCACTCCACTTCCTTTACACTGAGCGGTAATTTAGGGGCCTTAGCTGAGGATCAGGGCTCTTTCCCTTTTGACTGGTGAAGCTTAGACCTCACAGTCTGACTCCCGTAATTCGAGGACCGGCATTCGGAGTTTGGTTGGAACAGGTAGGCTCGCGCCATCCAGTCCCATTCAGTGCTCTACCTCCGGTCACAAGGTTTACGAGGCTAGCCCAACAGCTATTTCGAGGAGAACCAGCTATCGCCGAGTTCGATTGGAATTTCTCCCCTACCCACAGCTCATCCCAACGCGTTGCACGACGTATGGGTTCGGACCTCCACGCAGTGTTACCTGCGCTTCATCCTGGCCATGGGTAGCTCACCCGGCTTCGGGTCTCGTCCGTGCCATCTGCCCAGCACCATTTGAATCCAGAAGGATTCAAATGGTGCTGGGCGGTCGCCCTATTCGGGCTCGCTTTCACTTTGGCTCCTCCCTCGCGGGATTAGCCGAACGACACGGATCGAAGTCGTTGGTTCATTCTTCAATAGGCACGCGGTCACCCGCGCTCCGCGCGGTAGTTGTCAGATTAAAGATTAAAGTTGTAAGAGATGAGTTGTTTCAATCTTACAATTTACAACTGATAACTACTGTGCGAAGCACAGGCTCCCACTGCTTGTAGGCGATACGGTTTCAGATACTATTTCATTCCCCTCACCGGGGTGCTTTTCACCTTTCCCTCACGGTACTTGTTCACTATCGAACGTCGCGCGTATTTAGCCTTGGAAGTCTAGTCCTCCCAGTTTCACACAAGATTTCACGGGTCTCGTGCTACTCGAGGAAAGTAACCAGTAAAGCTTTTGAGGGCTCGTTTCGCCTACCGGGCTATCACCGTCTATGGCCGGCCGTTCCAGGCCGTTCGGCTACGAGCTGGTCTGACCTCACCCCCCGTCCCCCTCTCCTTATGTAAGGAGAGGGGGAGGCAGGGGGAGCGGTCGAACATGCGCTCTACTCCTAAAGTCACCCGCAGGGTGACCCCGCACTTGATGCGGGGTCCTGTCAGATCCTGAAACAGTTTCAGGATGACAGACCTGCTGGGTCCCCGTTTGCACGGGGACAAGCTTTAGACGTTACTTCTCGCAACGCCCCTACAGCATATGGGCTTGGACCCTATTCCCCTTTGCAGGAGAAAGCTCTAGAGGTTTTGGCTCTTCCCGGTTCGCTCGCCACTACTACGGGAATGTGCCTCCGCTAAAGCTCCGGCACACGAGTTCCTGCATTATTGCAAGAACGCTGGTACGCCGTAGCTATAGCGGAGGCGTTATTTTCTTTTCCTCTGGCTACTAAGATGTTTCAATTCGCCAGGTGCGCTCCAGACGGCCTATGTGTTCAGCCGCCGGCTCTGCCCCTTCCGGGCAGAAGGTTTCCCCATTCGGACATCCCCGGATCACAGGTCGGTTGCCACCTCCCCGAGGCTTATCGCAGGCTCCTACGTCCTTCATCGCCGCGCGATGTCGAGGCATCCACCGTACGCCCTTATGTTGTTCAACCGTAATCGCGAAGATGGAGTTCGGGTGCCCGCGCACCAGAGCGAAGCGCTCGGTGCGGGGCCTTCCCAGCTCCCCCTTTCCCTTCATGGTGTCGCTGTCGTCGGCCTAGCGCGAAGCAAGTTCGACGCTCAGCCTCCTCGGCGACGGATGAGGAATCGGGACACGATTACGGAATGGACGATTGTGTACCGACGCATGAAGCTTCGGTACACTAGTTTGATGCTCAACCTATGCTATTCAGTTGTCAACGTTCGGGATCAACAACACTGGTAGAAGCATGAATTCTCGGTCATGCGCCATTCAGTGGTGTTGAGAGAAAAGAGCAGTGGTGGGGGCGGAGACCGCCGGCGGAGCTGACGTCCTCGAGGGACTGGCGCTCTCACACCGATTGGAGCCGGTGGCGACGGGCGCCCCCATTTACCTCTCTGTCACTTCGTGACATCTCCCCTTAGCAAGGTGAGATGACCACCCCGGCGCTTTCGCGCCACCCCTCCTGGATTCAGGAGGGGATTGCCCCGAGAACGGAGCGTCGTGACGGCGCTTAGACGGTCCCAGGATCTAGCTGAGAAACGTCGTGGCTCCGCAAGGCTCACGAACGCTCCGTCCCGGAGCAGCCCCGAACCATTCGCTTGCGCTCAGGTTCAGGGTGAGTGGTGGGCCAGCGGGCAGCGCATGCCTTCCTCGGCGGACTGACGGATCCGAGGTCGGAATTATTGCCAGAGGCGCCCATAATGATTAAACGATCAATCTTTAGTGTTTTTCCCCTCGGAGACGGGGCGCCGTACACGAACGTGGTCTGCAAAACTTCACATCCCCTAGCTAGTGTTCTGCAGAGTGTGTACCGGCGCCCCCTACAGCGGAGCGAAGACAAATGGATGGGGACTTCTCAGTGTCCAGACCTTGCGATCAGAGCATCGGCGTGGTCGTACCCCCGCGCCAACACATTCCTCAGAAGTCCCCGAGAGGGGTGCGCCGTCTTTGACCTACGCCCGACCGATGGGCCTAGGACCCGAGCGTCCAAGAGTCGGACTGGTTAACTGCCGGACAGGTCTAGATCGGCGCAATTTTTTTGAAGCACAGCGTGATTCCGTTTTGGAAAACCGGAACTGCGTTGGGCTTCAAATGATCACGTTGTTAGAGAGCTTGGACTGTAGCAGCGGGGACCTCTCGACTCCGCTGCGCTTCGCTCGAGGTTGTTCCCGCCTTTGGTCGTTTGAGGTTTTAAGGTTGGCGAGAACAAAAAACCGCCGTACGGCGGTCTGCGCACGCTAAAATCGTGGCTAGCCGCCGATGTTTTGGTTAGTGGTAAGGGTGGTCATAGGGAATTTTGCTAAGGTTAGGGTTAAATCGATTTTCAAAGGGATTTCCACAAAAAATCGATTGCAACAGACAGTATAGAAGGGTTTTGGCGGGGTGTCAAGGCCATTTTAGCGGCCTTAAGCAGTGGTCATGGTAAACTAAAGCCGCATGCCTTTGATTGAACTCCAGCACATCACCAAAACCTTCGAGGTCGGAGAGGGTGAATTTAAGGCGCTCGATGACGTCAGCCTATCAATCGAACCTGGTGAGTTCGTAGCCATCATGGGACCGTCGGGTTCGGGCAAGTCGACCCTGATGAACATCATCGGCCTGCTTGATCGAGCGACCAGCGGGACGTACGTGCTGGAAGGCAAGCCCGTGTCGTTGAAAATGTCCGACCGTGAACAGGCTAGACTGCGCAGCGAGTTCATTGGTTTTATTTTTCAGAACTTCAACCTGCTGCCGAATGCTGACGTCATCAGCAACGTGGCGTTACCCGGGATGTACCTCCCCGCTCCTCGACGAAGCTCGGAGCACCCCTCCTACGATAGGAAGGGGCGTGCTAAAGAACTACTCGAAAAAGTCGGCCTTGGCCACCGACTCAGGTATCGCCCGAGTAAACTTTCGGGCGGCGAGAAGCAACGCGTGGCGATTGCGCGGGCGTTAACGAATAACCCGAAAGTCGTGCTGGCCGACGAGCCGACCGGCAATCTTGATTCAAAGTCGGGGGAAGAGGTCATTAAGATTTTGGCCGACTTGAATCGTCAGGGCACGACGCTGCTGATGGTGACGCACAGCGAAGAACTCGCATCGGCGGCAAACCGGATCATCCGGCTGAAGGACGGGAGAATCGTCTAAAATGTTCAGCCAAGCATTCCTGATCGCGTTGAGATCGATCTGGTCGAAGAAAGTCCGGTCATTCCTGACCATGCTCGGGGTCATCATCGGCGTGGCGCAGATTATCGCCTTGATCGGGTTGGGGCAGGGCGTTAAGGATGCGGTGGCTAAGCAGATCACCGACCTCGGTTCGAACATTCTCTTCATCCTGCCGGGAAAATTCGATACGGAAAACGGCGGATTCAACCCGGCCGCTACCGTCGGTGCCTCGACGCTGACCGAAGGCGACTACCAAGCTATCCGCGCCCTGCCCGATATTACTGACGGCTCGGTGGTCTCGCTGCTGGCCGGCCTGCCGTCAGTCGGCGAACGGAGCTTTCCGGCGGCGCTGAACGCCGCGGTCGAACCGAGCTACTATGAGCTGGCTTACAACGCCGAGTTAGTGGCCGGGCGCAAGCTGAACCAGGACGATCAGACTGAAAAACGACGAGCGGTGACGATTGACAAAGGCGCCCGAAAAGTCTTATTTCCGGGCGTTGACGCCGGCCGGATTGTCGGACAGAAGATTAAGTTCGGCCGCCAGTCGTACGAGGTCGTTGGCGTGATGGAGTCACCGGCACAGGCGTTAAGCTTTGGCGCGCCGTCATTCGAAAATTTGATTTTGTTTCCCTTCGAGACGGCTAAGGCCGATTTTCCCAACACCCAAATTTTCCGGATTATCTTCCAAACGGAGGAAACGGCCGACGTCAAAGTTGTGGCCGAGGAGCTACGAGAGTTGATGCTCAATCGGCACGACCAAACCGAGGATTTTACGGTTTTCACCCAAGACGACCTGCTGAAAACAATCGATCAGGTTCTTGGTATTCTAACCACGGCCATTGTTGGCTTAGCTTCGATTTCACTGATCGTCGGCGGCATCGGCATCATGAACATCATGCTGGTAGCCGTGTCCGAACGGACGAAGGAAATCGGCTTGCGCAAGGCACTCGGTGCGACGCGCGGCAACATCATGGTCCAGTTTTTGACTGAGTCAGCGGTGATTTCGTTGATCGGCGGGGCGATCGGCGTCGGGCTCGTGACCGTGGCTGGAATTTTCACCGAAGCGAAGGCCGGATTGCCGATTGTGGTAAACTTGAACTCGGTTGTGATTGCGACGAGCTTTTCACTCGGGGTCGGTGTAGTCTTTGGACTCTTGCCGGCGATTCGGGCGGCTCGGAAAGATCCCATAGAAGCTTTGAGGTATGAGTAGCGTGTCCGCCCCGATTCTGGTTCTGATCGGTTCGCAACTGCTGTTTACAGTTTCTGACCTGCTCGGTAGATTGAACATGGTAAAAACTGGATTTACGCTGGATGCTTTCCTGAGCGGCTGGTTCTTAGCGTATACATTGATTCGTATTGTGGCAACGTTCGGACAACTGTACGTTCTATCTCAGGTCGAGGTGGGTCGGACAGTAGCAATCTTTGGAGCTGGTTCGATAGTCGCTTCCAACGTTCTCGGCTGGCTCGTCCTGAAAGAAGTGCTAACCCTGAATGCGTACATCGGCGTCACGCTCGCCATCATCGCCTTCTTCATTTTGGCGTTTCGATGAGTAAACCAGCTATGAGAGTTGGCATTATCTTTGGACTGCTACCGGCCATCCGCGCCGCGCGGAAAGATCCGATTGACCCCGTTAGACGGATCCAAGAAAAAAATCTGTTGCCATAACCAACGAAAATCCATGCTTCGCGCCACCGTCTAACGGGGTTGACCCGCACCACTCGTCGCCTTGCTTCTCGGGTACGGGGCAGGGGCGTTGAGGGATGATAGACCAGGATGTCGGGCGATTGTTACTGAGTACCGTTTGTCTTAAGCCCCGTCTATTAGATCTCTATCGTTATGCCAGAACGTCACGGATCGCTGGGTGATTTCATCGAACGGAAACATCGAATTGAGCGTGAGCGTCCGCTGCTTGCCGCGGAACCGCGACTCGTTACGATCGACGGCGTCGATGGTGCTGGAAAAACGACGTTTTCGCACACGCTTGCTGATCGTCTCGGCGCGAAGTTCGGCTCGGACCGCATATCGCTCGTAAACGTCAACAATTTCATCGGCGGGACGCAGCAAGAACGCCTTGGCGACCTGATGCGGAATGAAACGCTATCGCCGCGCCAGATCGACGGGATGTTTGCAGCGACCGTGAATCGATCCTATGGCGAAGAGGTTGTGCCGGCACTCGACAGCGGGAAGATTGTGGTTGTCGACCGTTCGGAAATCGACCTGCTCCGGTTTGCCATTGAGCACGGTAACGAAGCCGACGTCGAACGGCGACTCGGCTATTTGCGTGACGGGACGCTGACGCACCGCCGATGGGCGGGAAACCGGATACTGATGCGGGTACCGGCGGAGGATGCGTGGGGCAACCTCGCGGAACGACTGTACCATAGCAAATACGACCCAACGTCGGTCGAGGACGTGCGTCGTAGGATCGTCGCTGAACAGTCGGCCGAATCGCAGGTTCTTGAACTTCCGCGTACTGGCGAGGTGACGGTTCTACCGTTCGAAAACCATCGCATTGAAGATCAAGAATCGCGTCGCATGTGGCTTCGGGAACAGGCAGACCTGCTTATCGAAAAGTTCCGCTTCGTCTGACGCGTGCAGGACGGAGCGCGGGATTCGGTCTATGACCGGTCCCGCGCGCCTTGTTTTCGGGTCCGCCTTGGCCTATTCGGCCCTTGCGATGAAGAACGTCACTTCCTTGCCGGTGACCACGCCCTTCCTGAAGTCGCCGCCCTTCGCGCCCATCAGGATTCTTCCGATCGGCGAGCCGTAGGATACCTCCTGGACGTCCGATGCGAGTCCTTCGGTCGGGACAAGGACCATGAAGCTTCCGATCAGGTACTTGTAAAGCTTGCCGCTCTCCGTCATGTTCATGACGATTGCGGTTCGTCCGATGCCGACCGTGTCGGGCGCGGCCTCGACGGGGACCTCCTGCGATTCTCGGAGCATCTTCCGATACCGCTCCAGCTCGCCGTTCCACATGCCCTGCTCGCGCTGCGCCTCGTCATAGGCCGGGTTGTCATGCCACACGTTCGGATCGTCGGCAATGCTGCCGGCCATGTCCCTCCCGGCCTTGCGTACCTTGCCTTCCAGCTCGGTCACCTTGCCCCGAAGGGCGTCCAAGTCCTTCTTCAAGAACATGTAGCCCACTGCCGGGCCTCCCTTCGTTACGAACTCGGAACGAGCTCACGGATGTTGGTTTTTCGGTTGTTTAAAGTTCATGGCACCTTACACCACCCCTGTTTAAAAATCAAGTTCATTGATTCGGGGCAGCCGCGCTACCATGTTGTCTTAAGAAAAAGGTGAAGGCGCCCGACAAACTCTGCCGGACGCCCATCCTCCACATTGTACGCGACGTTCACGCTCCCCGGCGCTTAAGGAGTTTGTGGAGTACACGCTCTCCTTCTGTGAGGAAATCAGCGAGCGCATCTTCGTTCGCGATCGTGTAGTTCGCAACCTTGATCATCTCGGCGACGCCGAACCCGAGCTCGCGCCGGTCTCTTCGACGCAGGTCGTCCGGTACGGAGAAGTCGTCGGCCCTGCCGCGGCGCCTGATCCGTTCGAAACGGAGCTCGAAGGGTGCCGTAATGGCGATGACCACGAGACGGTCGCCGAGCGCGCGGCGGAATACGTCGAACTCGGTGATGCCGCGGATACCATCGATGACCGTCGGCGCATCCGTCAGCGTCGGCAACGTGCGTTCCGCCCAGACGCCGTAGCCGTGGAGCTTCCGCTCCTCGAGCGACATGAGCTGTGCGGACTCGTCGTGCGGAATTCCTTTCCGGGTCGCCTCAGCATAGACGATGTCCCGCATCGAGACGATCCGGTAGCCGAGGCGGGATGCCACGGTTACGAGTTCTCCCTTTCCCGATCCCGGGAGCCCGGCGAGGAAGACATACGGCCCCCCTGGCGTAACCTGCGTTGAATCCGTCACGGCGTTCTCCTTTGCGCTTGTCGGTTGTCGTCGGTCAGTGTGAGAGAGCAGTTGAAACGCCCTCCTCAGTTTCGGCAAAACCTTACCTGAAAACGGCTATTGTTGGCAAGTGGGGGATGCCGCTTTTGCGCCTTGTTGACATAACAACTACACCCGTATATGCTGTGTAAAAGTACTTATGGCGCCATGGCGCCACATAAAGCCAAATGCAACACCTTCGATTCTCGAAAGAACGCTACCATTCGTCTTTCACTCCTTCCCGTAACGCGCGTCGAATCATGCGCGACGGGCGCATTCTTGCGTCGCACGAAACGCCGCGGGATATGGTCGACCGGGTTGTCGCGGCGTTGACGGATGTCGAGAGCCGGTTCGGCACCGGCGTCCGGGAACGGCGTGTGCTTGCCGATGAGCTCGGGCACCTTCTTGATGCGAAAAAGGTCGTGATGAGCACGCCGATCCTCAACAACGCCGGCCGCCATCTCGGAAAGCCGCTGTCGGCGTGTTCGGTGCCCCCCGTCAACCTTCGAGGCGACCTTCGCGCGGTCAAAAAGACGATCGACCGTTACCATGCCGACGGCATGGGCACGGGTTTCAACCTTGACGACACCGACGATCCCGTTTCAATGCTCCGATTCCTCAACCATGTCGCGGTGCAAGGGGTCGCGAGCGGTATCGAGGACCGTCCGGTCGGTAACATGGCGACGTTATCGGTCCACCATCCGCGGATTCTCGACTTCATCGATGCAAAAGCCGGTGTAGAGTCCAACGGTGAGATCTGGAAGTTCAACATCTCGGTGGACGCGACGGACGGATTCATGCACGCCGTGGCGCGAGGAACTTCCTACGGGCTCCATGATGGACGGCGGCTCGATGCGCGCGAGGTGTTCCATCGCATCACGCGGCGCGCCCAGGAAGGCGGCGACCCAGGACTCATCTTCCTTGACCGCATGAATAAGGATAACCCGACGCCCGCCGTCGGCGCGTACGTCAGTACAGCCCCGTGCGCAGAGGTCGGGCTGCTCCCGGGCGAAACATGCCAATTCGGGTATCTCAACGTCGGGCAGTTCGTGCGCGATGATCCGTACGGGGTACCCTGGGTGGACTACACAGGAATCGAGTGCGCAACGATGTTGATGACAAGGGTGCTCGACAATGCCCTCGATATCAGCATCGCGCGCTACCAGAATTCCGGGTCACGGAAGGTGATGCGCATGAAGCGGAAGATCGGCGTCGGACTCTGCGGCCTCGCTGACCTTCTTGTGCGCCTGCGCATTCCGTACGACAGCGACCGTGCGCGAGAGGTTTCATCGGAACTCGTCATGTTCATCAACTTTGCATCGAAACGCGCCTCGTACGATCTGGGACGGCAACGCGGTTCGTGCGGCGCGATGCGTCTTCGTTCAGGCAACCGTTACTTCAATACCCCCGGGTACCTTGAGCAGAAGTATGCCCCGTATTCCACTTCACTCGTCACGTCGGCTGCATGGAAAGAACTTTCATCGGCCATACGCACGACGGGAACGCTGCGCAATGTAACGACCGTCGCGTTGCCGCCAACCGGTCGCAGCGGGCCTATCATTGACGCATCGACCGGCGTCGAACCCCTGTTCACGCTCTTTGACCCTGAAATAGGCATTAACGCGTCTCTTCGAAAAGACTTGAGGATGCTCGGATTGCTGAAACCGCGGCTGCTCCGCGCGATCGCCTCTACCGGGAGGATTGGCGCCCTGACGGATCTGCCGGCGGTTCTACGGAAGGTCTATCGAACCGCGCTTGAAATTTCCCCGAAAGGGCATTTATTGGCCGTAGCATCCATGCAGCACGCCGTTGACGAATCGATCTCGAAGACGATTAATATGCCGACGAACGCGACGGCTGCAGACGTGGCGGACATTTATCGCAGCGCATACGAACTTGGGCTCAAGGGCATCACGATTTATCGGACTGGAAGCAGGACGGATCAACCGCGCGCTCTCGCCGTTCTCTAAGCGGACGCGCGGTGTCTAGAATTTTGTCATCTTGTGCATCAGCAGGTTGGTGACGCTTTTCGGTACGATTTGGGATGCCTGTACGCCGATCGACTCAAGGAAGGCATGGATACGGAGTTTCGCACGAGGCGCATCACGTTTCGACGTCAGCACTTCGACCTCGATGATCGGACCGAATCCGGCGATATCCTCGACGACCGCAGTGAACCGGCCCCGTACGTACGTCCGCCGCTGTTTTTTCATCGTAAAGAACGGTTTGAAACCGACGGTTGTGAGAATGTGCTTCATCTCGTCGAATGAGCCAACCCCGCTTTCATGTTCTTCCCATGCGTGGTGGTCGCCGCGGCGGGTAATGACTTTTATGTTGAGGTTGCTCGTCGAGATTCCTCCCGCGCGTCTTGTGCGTAAGCGCAGACTGAACGAACCGATCTCGTCCATCTCGATCGCCTTGAATGATCGGACGGAACGCGGGCAGAAATATACGTCGGTCAGTGCTTCGACGCCGCGTTGTGTCGCCCCGATCGACCGGAGCGCGCGAACGACTCGGTGACGTTGTGCGTTCGTCAGAATGGCGCGAAGTTCGACCTCATGGTCAGCGATGTTCGTCGACATGTGGGTTACGGTATCTAGTAGATAATGGAATCATTGTAGCAGACGATCAACGCAGCGCGCCATTGTGTACCCGTCCGGTGCTATGGTATACCGGAAGCGTGGCGCACCGACGGCAAAAAACGTCAGCAGGAAAAGCGTTTGTGACGTTTTCGAGCAAAGCGTTTCACGTTAACCCCGGCGGCTACGTTCGGCTTATCGATCTCGTTGAACGACGGTGCGGATTTGCCGTGCCGTATCGTTGGTTCGATATTGGCGAGGGGAGATTGCCCGACGAGATCCATCGAAGGTCGCTTCGCGCGATCCGCGAAGCGGATATCGTTGTTGCCGAGAGCTCCTCCGGATCAACCGGCCTAGGACTGCAGATATCGTATGCGATCCAGTGCAAAAAGCCCGTGTTTCTCTGTATGCGGAAAGAGCTCGAACGAAAGTCGAACCATTCGTTCCTTAAGGGAATGCGCGTGTCGAACGTCCGCTTCATTTATTATGCGGACGGCAAGGAGCTCGAGTCCGAGCTGCGGCGGGAGCTCGCGGATGCGCGGACCGATCGTCTCGAAAAATTCAACTTCATCGCGACGACGCGCGTGAAGGACATCCTCAATCGTGAGAGCAGGCGCCGGCACATGTCTCAGTCCGAGCTGCTGCGCGAGATTATTGAGGATTGGATCGGGAAAAATCACAATAGATGATAGCTGGCCGTGTACTGGACCGCAGGAAACGACGGGAGCGTTGAGGTATGAGTGAACATTTGACAATTGACTTTTGACATTTGACTGCTGGGGAAGACCATGGAGAATGCACAAAACAAGAGCGCTGGAATCGGAGTTGGGGTGATCCTGGAAAAGGATGGAAAGATTCTCCTCGGCAGACGCCATCCCGACGCAAAGGAAGCCGGCAGTGCTTTGCATGGCGAAGGGACATGGACGCTGCCTGGCGGCAAAATTCACTTCGGAGAGACGCTCGATGAGTGCGCGCGGCGTGAGACGCTGGAAGAGACGGGACTGACACTCGGACCGCTGCAAATTGTAAGCGTGGCCGATGATATTGTCTACGACGCGCACTACGTGACCATTGGTTTTGTTTGTCGAGAGTTTCGTGGAGAGCCGAGAGTGATGGAACCGGAAAAGATTACGGAGTGGCGATGGTTCGACCCAGAACATTTGCCACAGCCGTTGTTTTCTGCGAGTAAAAGAGTGATTGATAATTTTTTGGCGGGAAAGATTTACTGATTTAGATAAAAAAGACACGACCCCCGAATCAGTGAAGACCCGGGGTCGTTCGGTGAATCGAGAGTGGAATAGAAGGTTCTACTTCTTGCTATTGGCGTCCCGACATTTTTTCCAGCCACGCCTTGGCTTTCTCCTTGCCGCCGAGCCCAAAGGCCAGGCCAAAGGCCAGGCCGACGCCGAGCGTCAGTCCGGCGAAGAGAATCTCAATCAGCCGCGCCGCGATACCGAGTTGGGCCAGGCTGGCCATGATGGCGAAGACCACCACCGCCCATTGCGCGAGGGTGGCGACGCTGCCGGCGGCGGCCGGCATGTTCGAGGACTTCATTCCCCGCTCGACGACGTCATGGACAAACTTTCCGAGGATCAGACCGAGGGTCAGGATGACAACAGCCACCACGACGTTCGGGAGGTAGAGGGCCACGCTCTTAAGGAAGTCCGTCACCTGTGTCAGGTTGAGGATGTCAGCCACCGCAATCAGGACGACCACCACGAAGAACCACTGCACGATCCAGCCAACGGTGCGGGAGAAGTTGAATGTCACGCCCAGCGTCTGCAGCTTGATGATGGCACCGGCTTTCTCCACCAGCGCATCGAGTTTTGTCAGCCTGATGAGCTTCGTGGCGATGCTGCCGAGCGCCCCGGCGACGAGGAGCCCGAGTGAGAAGACGACGAGCGCGACGACGAACGTCGGCACGGCGGTTATGAAATTGAACCACAGCGTCTGGAACGAGGCGGTCAGAGCCTGGGTCGCTGCTTGTAGGTCGATCATGGGAAACCTCCCTTAGTGACTTATTGAAATCTAGCTAAACGATTGATTTTTGTTGAGTTTTGTACCCCCCGCTTCCTTAATGATATACTTAAGCCACGTGGCGTCAAACGACCCTTGGGGTGGAGGCGTTTTGTTATGAACAGTTGTGGTATTAAAGTACGACCCTAGTCAGTGAAGGCTCGGGGTTGTTTTGGTTGTTGAGCGGAAGTTCAGTGGCGAAAGCCACGAGCTTCGGCATGGGAAGGTCCTGCTTGGTTTTCGCAACCCCGATTACAAGAAAGCGGGGAGCGAGCTGCACGGCGAAGGAACCTGGACCATGCCGGGCGGGAAGCTGCATTTTGGAGAGACGCTTGAGCAGTGCGTGCGGCGCGAAGTTTTGGAAGAGACGGGGATATCGCTCGGTGCAATAACGATCGCGCGGGTCGGCGACGACATCGTGTACGACGCGCACTACGTGACAATCGGATTTCTCTGCACAGATTTTCAAGGCGAGGCGAAGGTGATGGAACCGGAAAAGATCACGAGGTGGGAATGGTTTCCGCTTGATCAATTGCCGCGCCCAATGTATGTACCGAGCGAGAAGGCAATACGGAATTATCGGAGAGGGGTAGTGTACTAAGACCACCCCGTCCGGTCATTCGACCGGACACCCCTCCTCATCTGAGGAGGGGAGCCAATACGAAGAGGATCTAGTCGAATTGACCGAGGTCCATTCTTACTGTCGTGTGTCAGTTTATTTTTTCGCCGGCGCAGTTTGTGTCAATACGGCCGGTGTTGCGATCTCGACCTCGGGGAGCGCGTTCAGGAGGTCCATCCATTTCGTCGTTTCTTCCCTGTCGGGCATGATGAGCGTGAAGTAGTTATTGAGGTCGGCGATCGCGTGTCCTGACTTTTCCGCTTCTGCGCGGAGGTCGTCGATCTTTCCTTCCTGCTCGAGTGTTGACGATGCAGGGAGCCATTTTCCTCCGGCCTTCTTTATTAATTCCATAAGCGAGGCAGCTTCGGTTGATTGCAGTACTGTGTCTGTGCGGCCGACGGGGTATCCGTTCGGACTAATTTTGATATCGAGGTCATCCATGAATTTCACACTAATAACGTGCGGATCATTGCCGGGCGGTACCGTCGCGTGGGCCGGTTTTTGCGGGAGCGTCCGGGGAACAAGACCGCTGTTAGTGTTGACAGCGCGGTTTGTGTTGTTCGCAGTTGATACAACAGACGCCTCATTGGTTTGATGTCGCGCGAACATCAACGACGCGGCTCCGGCGACGATCAGCGCGATGGCGATGGTGAGCACAACTCGTGGGTTCATAGATGTTCTGACTGGTGCCACGGACCTCGCTCAGCGGGGCAATCCCTTGCGAGCATCCCGCCCAAGTGGTGCCGTCGGTCGGACTCGAACCCCCATGGGATTGCTCCCGTCCCGTACTAAGGGTGGGCGGGGAGAGACTCGAACTCTCAATCCTTTCGGAACATGCTCCTAAGGCATGCGCGTATACCAATTCCGCCACCCGCCCCCGAACGTCCCATTGTGTGTGATAATAGCGCACCTGTCAAAGCTTGGCACGCTGCGCTAGAATGTAGTCGTATGTTTCTCGACAAACTGCATGAGGTTCCGTTACCCCCGGCGCAGGCAGTGCCTCGGCGGCAGCCGCGCAAAACCCGGCCATGGGCGTGGACGGCGTTGACTGTTTTGGCCGTCGCCGCGCTGGGCTGGGGTTGGTGGTGGTACAGCCGGCCGGTTGATCAGTCCAGCCACGTGGCGGTTGCGGATAGCGCGGCTGCCACGGCGGAGACGAGCCAGCCAGGCCGCACCGTCCTGGGCAGCCGCAGTCCGAAGGATGCCGATGAAGACGGTTTGGCCGACGAACTGGAAGCGCTGTATGGTACAAAGCCCACCGAGGATGACTCGGACAGCGACGGTTTCAGCGACGGCGAGGAAGTGAGCAACGGCTACGAGCCGCGTAACGATGGCGCGGGCGTGCGCATGGTTGACCTCGGCCTGGTCAGTACGCTGAACGCACAAGTTGAAGACGTGTCAGTCATCAGTTCTGGTCTGTCGACGGCTACAGCGGAACGGTTCTACTTAGCCTTCGACGGGATTTCCACAGTCTACTACGACGCCGCCGGAAGCGTGGTCGCCCAGTGCGTGCCTGGCGTCGAGCCAACGGGTACCTGCGCCACCTTGCCAAATGAACTGCGGACGGATTTTTCAAGAGTGCTTACGGACGGCACATACACTGATTCGTACCATATTCCGTTTTAATCGGCGATCCAGGCATTGACTCCAATGCAAAGGGTTTGCTAGGCTCGGGTCGCGTCGGCCACTTTTTCGGGGAGGGTTGTTCCATGAGACCAGCTGAGCGGTTGATGAGGCAAGTTTTGAGCCAGGCCGGTCGCCGAAGGCAAATGAGTATGGGGAGAGTAAGGGAAGGCGCGGGCCACGACGCCAGCGAGGAAGAATCCGCTCGACGTTTAAAAGCTGCCAGGCGGGGTCCGGACTGGCAGTTCGACACAAAGAAACGATAAGCTGGTCAGGCAGGGACACTGTTTCTCGGTGTCCCTGTACATATTCTTGACAGGTGAATTTTAGGTATTATACTGACAACAGACAAAAACGGTGGCAGAAAGGCCACCGGTTATGTTTGTTACCACCCCACCCTCCGGGCACCCCTCCTTGTTTGTTTCGCCTGAAAGGAGGGGATTCACCCCACGTAAGCCGCTTCGCGCTTCGCGGCACCCCTCCTTATTTCCTCTTCTGAAGAACTTTGGAAGGAGGGGAGTGCTGCTGGTAACGGTAGTGGCGCTGGTACTCCCGGTCGGTCTTGGCGTGCGGGTTGACGGTCAAATACCGAGCGTCGTCATCAACGAGCTCTTGTGGATGGGCTCGCCAGCCTCGGCAGCCGATGAGTGGATTGAGTTTAGAAATCTGAGTGAAACCACCGTTGATTTGAGCGGATGGAAATTGACCCGGAAGTCGTCCGGTCAAGAAGTGGCAATACTGACGATTCCCAGCGGCAGGTCAATCGAGCCGCGCGGTTTTTTCTTGATTTCGAATTTCGCCGCCAGTTCGACGAGCACGCATCTAGCAGTGGAACCCGACGTCGTTGATACCGCCGTGTCGTTGTTGAACTCAGGTTTGGAAGTGAAACTATATGATGCGAGTGGTGTGTTGGTAGATATTGCTGACGATGGAAGTGGAACGCCGCTGGCCGGGAAATACGTCAGCGGCGAAACATACGGCTCAATGGCGCGGAACGGCCTTCCGGGAGACGGTACGAAAAAAGAATCGTGGCACACTTCCACTATAGCCGTTAATTTGAAGAGCGGTTCAATCGTGCTGGGAACGCCGCGCAGCCAGAACGACAACGTGCCGCCGGTTGTACCGATTGTCAGCGATCAGCAGGCGGCGGTTGGTGTGACCGTGACTTTCGACGGTTCGGATGCGCACGATCCCGATGGCGATACCCTTCAGTTTTGGTGGGCTTTTGGCGATGGCGCGACCAGCCAGGCGGTGGCGCCGACGCACGTGTACCTCTCGGCGGGCTCGTACGTGGGGACGTTAGCCGTTGACGACGGAACGGGGAGTACCAGCGTGAATTTCACCGTCACCGTTTCGCCGCCGCCGGTACCCGATTCACCTCCGCCCTTGAACAACCCGACGCCGAGCACCAGTTCGTTAACCATCAATGAATTGTTCCCGAATCCGGATGGCGCGGATGACGGTGAGTTTATTGAATTCGTCGCCAGCGGCGGCGATGTTGATCTTAGCGGTTGGAGCGTTAGTGATGAAAGCGGAACGACGTACAAGTTTCCGGGCGGAACGAAGATCACGAACGGATCGTTTGTGGTGCTGAAAAGGGAGCAGAGCAAGATCGCCCTCAACAACGATGGTGATACGGTGCGATTGAAGAACGCCGCTGGTACGGTCGTTCATGAGGTGCACTACAGCGACGTTGAAGAAAACTCGACGTACGCCTGGGATGGAAGTACCTGGCAATGGACGACGAAACCGACGCCCGGCAGCGCGAATGAAATCGTCAAGCCAAACCACCCGCCGGAAGCGAAGTTCAGCGTTAGCAAGATTCGCCGCGTTGGCGAGCCGGTAACCTTCGACGCCTCGGATAGCACTGACGTCGACGGCGACGTTCGGTCATTCGCTTGGGACTTCGGCGACGGCGAACACGGAACCGGACGAACGGCCAAGCATCGGTTCAGCGAGGAAGGACCGGTTGTCGTCCAGCTTACCGTTCGTGATGCGACCGGCTTGGAAGACAGCGCCACCCGTGAATTCACCGTTCGTCCGCCGCTCAAAAACCCTTCCCGATCGAAGAAAAGCGCGACCAAGAAGGGAACGGTCAAGGGAGCGGCGACCGTGCGGACGATTGCTGAGGCACAGACTGCAGATTCTTCGACCGTGGCGACGGTCGAGGGCTGGGTGACGGTTCCGCCGAGTATGCTCGGGGACGGGGTTTTCTACGTCAGCGACGGCCGCGGCGGCATTGCCATCCGTTCGAATGAACCGCTGCCGAAGCTCTCCATTGGCGATGTGGTCAAGATCACTGGCAAACGTCGAACGAAGTACAGCGAGCCGTACGTACTGGTGGAACGTGCGGTTGATGTCGTGCTCCGCGGCGAACGACAGGAGCCAGCGATCGTCGATGTCCAGGCGGCTGATCTTGACGAGCGGGTCGGTTCGCTGGTTCGGGTAACCGGCGAGGTCACGACGCTGTCCGGCAGCCGATTTACCGTTGATGACGGCAGCGGCGAACTGGCCGTCTACGTGCGAGCGTCAACCGGGTTCAAGCGCCCGGCGATGCGTTCTGGCGACCGAGTGGGAGTTTCTGGAATTCTGAGTCGGACCTCGAGCGGTCTGCGTTTACTGCCGCGCATGAAAGATGATATTCGGGTGGTTGAACCAATTCTCCACACCACCTCGGCTTCGCCGGTGAACGTTGCTAAAAAGGCCAGCCCAACGTGGTGGATGTACCTGTTGGTAGCGGCGGCGGTCGTCGGGGGCGCCGGCGTGGGGTGGTGGAAGAGAGGCGTGAAGTAGAGGTAGTTGTGAGTTGACAGTTACCAATTATCAGTTACCAGTTGAAAGTTATGAGGTTGGAAGACCTGAAAGTGTATCAAAAGCTTTTTAACCTTGTCCTTGATGTTCACAAGTTAACAATGCTGTTCCCTAAGTTTGAACTTTATGAGCTCGGATCGCAATTGCGCCGTTCGTCAAATTCTGCCGCTGCCAATTTGGCCGAATGTTTCGCAAACAAGCACACTAACATTTACGCCGAAGGAATAAGTCGCGCCCAGGGGGAAATAAGAGAAACGAGACATCACCTACACGTTGCGTTAAAGAAGGGTTACCTCGAACTCTCAACATGTACGTCGCTTACTCAAGAGTACGAAGAGTGTTCAAAAATGCTTTACCGGCTTGAGGCCTCACTGTTGCGCACCAAGCGCCGTTGACAGCTACTGGTAACCTTCAACTTTCAACTACTAACCTGCGTGCTACAATGCACGCATGCCTCGTGCAAAACAACGTCTCGTCATTGTCGATGGCAATGCTCTGATCCACCGGTCCTTTCACGCGCTGCCGCCGTTGACGACCAAGAAGGGCCAGCTAGTCAACGCCGTCTACGGCTTTACGACCGTGCTCTTGAAGATGTTCCGCGAGCTCAAGCCGACGCACGTGGTCGTCTGTTTTGACCGTCGGGAAAAGACCTTTCGGGAAAAAGAGTATGCCGAATACAAAGCCACGAGGGTCAAGGCGCCGCAAGAATTGTACGACCAAATCCCCGTGGTCAAGCAGCTGGTCGACAGCTTCAACATTCCGGCGCTGGAAAAGGCCGGCTACGAAGCCGATGACCTGATCGGCACGATCACCAAACAGGCTACGGGAGTGGAGAAGGTCATCGTCACCGGCGACATGGACACGCTGCAGCTGGTTGATGACGAAACCAGCGTCTACACCTTGAGGAAAGGCTTGGGAGAGACAGTCACCCTCAATCCGGCCGCGGTCAAAGAACGATTCGGAATTACACCGGAGCAGCTGGTTGACTTTAAGGCCTTGCGGGGCGACCCGTCTGACAACATTCCCGGCGTCAAAGGCGTCGGCGAAAAAACCGCGGCTGAGCTGCTGCAGGAATTCGGGACGGTCGAAAAACTCTACGAAGCTTTGGCGAAAGAAACACCCAAAGCCAAAAAACTGAAACCCGGTTTGCGTCAGCGGCTGCTGGCTGACAAGCAGAATGCCTTCTTGTCGAAGCGGTTGGCCACCATTGTTCGAGCGGTGCCGATCAAGTTCACCCTCAGTCAGGCCGGGCGCCAACGCTACGATCGGCAACAGGTGGCTAAGCTCTTTCAGGATTTAGAGTTCACGTCGCTGCTGTCGAAGCTACCGGAGAACGAGGATGGCAGTCCGCGGCCGGTGGTGCAGCAGCTCGACCTGACCGCGCCAGCGCCACCGCCAAAAAAACCCGGCCATGACTACGAGCTGATCGCTGACCAAACCGCCCTGGCTCGGTTTTTGAAAGCGTTGAAGGCGCAGGAGTCGTTGACGCTCGATACTGAAACGACCAGCCTCGATCCATTGCTGGCCAAACTGCTCGGCATCAGCTTCTCTTGGCAAGCCGGCCGGGCCTACTTCGTTTCGTTGCAGGGTGACTGGCTCGAGCAGCTGCGGCCGATCCTCGAACGAACTTCGGTCAAGAAGCACGGCCACAATCTTAAATTCGACTACCGCGTGTTGCAGACCGCCGGCATCGAGCTCGGCGGGATCGCCTTTGACTCGATGGTCGCCTCGTACCTGCTGAACCCCGGCAGTCGAGCGCACGGGCTCAAGCAGCTGGCGTTCGAGGAGTTCGGCTACGAAATGATGCCGATCGAGGCGCTGATCGGCCCGCGCAGCAAGCACCAACTGCCGATGGAGAGCGTGCCCGTGCCGAAGCTGTCGTGGTACTCCGCCGAGGACGCCGACTACACCGAACGTCTGTACGTCAAGCTGTCGAAGCGGTTGAAGGAGCAGCAGCTGGACGACCTGTTCCGCACTATTGAAATGCCGCTGGTGCCGGTGCTCGGCCGGATGGAGCAAGCCGGCGTAAAAGTTGACGTGGCGTTCCTAAAGGAGATGAGTCGCCGCTTAGGGCGAAAGCTGGAAACAATTGAAAAAGCCATCTATACAATGGCCGGAATCGAGTTCAACGTTGGCTCGCCGCAGCAACTGAAAGAAATCCTGTTCGACAAGCTAAAGTTGTCGGCCAAGGGATTGGGTAAGACCAAGACCGGCGTTTCCACGGCGGCCGACCAGTTGGAAAAGCTCCAGGGCGCGCATCCGATTATTCCGAAAATCATGGAGTATCGCGAGCTCGCAAAGCTCAAGTCAACCTACCTTGACGCTTTACCAGAACTGGTCAGCACGGTAGATGGTCGGGTGCACACCACCTTTAACCAAACAGTGGCGGCCACTGGTCGACTGTCATCATCTGATCCGAACCTGCAGAACATTCCGATTCGGACCGAGCTCGGCGCGGAGATTCGCAAGGCCTTCATTGCCGAGCGCGGTTTTCGAATCATGGCCGCCGACTACTCACAGTTCGAGCTGCGGATTGCCGCTTCGATCGCCGAGGTCAAGAAGATGATCGAGTCGTTTCGAAAAAAAGAGGACATTCACGCCCGGACCGCCGCCGAGATTCACGGCATTCCCCTGAATCAGGTGACTAAAGAAATTCGCAGCACGGCAAAGGAAGTGAACTTCGGCGTTCTCTACGGCATGGGGCCGTCTGGATTGGCGCAGCGGCAGGGGATTCCGCGGGAGAAAGCGCAGGCTTTCATTGAGCAGTACTTCAGCGTCTACCACGAGCTGCACGACTGGCTCGAAGAGGCGATTGAACTGGCGCGATCGCGGGGGTACGCCGAGACGCTGTTCGGCCGTCGGCGCTACCTGCCTGAGCTGCAGTCGTCGAACCCGATGATCCGTGCGGCCGCCGAACGGATGGCGATTAACATGCCGATCCAGGGGACGCAAGCTGACTTCATGAAAATGGCGATGATTAAGCTTGATCAGCTGCTGCCGAAGCTGTCGCCGGAATCAAAGATGGTCCTCCAAGTACACGACGAGCTGGTGTTTGAAGTGCCGGATAAGGATGTGCCCAAAGTGGCGCGGGCCGTGCAGGAGGCGATGGAGGGCGTCTACAAGCTGAAGGTGCCGTTTGAGGTGAACGTTGAGGCGGGTCGGAGTTGGGGGGAGACAAAGCCTCTCGGAGGGAAAACCTGAACGGTTTTCCCTTCCGACACCCTCCCTTTCCCTTGCGAGGTGTCGTCCCTTGTGGCTCGGCTAGGGTCCCGTCCTGCGGACACCCTGATCCTCGCCACTTCGGAGACGACAGATTGTTTACAATCGGCCTCGCTTTGCTCGGCCGACAGATGATTCGGAAACGTACGCATTAGAAACCGACCGACACTCGTGAGAATGCCGGTCGGCGGTAGAGGTGGACGAGCAGTTTTGCTCAGTGCCGTGGAGAGAGCGATTCGCGAATGAGCGTGTCGATCTCCTCGGCAGTGACCGTCAGCCCCGGCGAAGGATTTCCGTCTTCCGGCCAGTAGTCGGGGAAGTCTTCATTGTAGAATCCATCCGGAAGGTCGAAGAGCTTGGGGGCCTGGACGGTGATACCGGCGAAGGGGCTGATGGGGTTAAACCCGCCCCAGACCGGGATGAGGGTCAAGCCGCACTCCAGGCACCAGCCGATACCGAACAGCGGTTGATCCGCCCGGCAGCGGGGACAGAAATCCATTGGTACCTCCTCGTGGGGGTAAGTTCGTGACTTAGGGGAGGACCGAATCAAGGTCGACACAAGTCATTCCCGTGGTCGTGCGCTTCCAGTGGAGCGCGACTCCCGCCGGGAACATCCGCGCCCAGTCGGCGCCGGTCATGCGCGAAGCCCCGAGCTGTTCGCGCCGGGTAAGTTTCGGACGGGGTCCGAAGAAAGCTTCGACGTGCGGGCACGAGACATCTGGCCCGAGTTCCACGCCGCAGATGCCGCAGATGGGAAAGGACATAGGAAGAACCCTCCGTTGGTTGGTGTTTGTATTTCGTTTGCAGTATTGGTACGATAACGTTGGACCCTAGCACTGTCGAGCCAAGCTGTCAATCCCGTTAGAAAGTTTGCTTTAACAGGAACGAGATTGACACCGCGTATTAGCTTTTTAAGGCGGACTTTCTAACGGGATCAATCCCATGATTATTTACCTTTCCGGTGAAGATACATTCCGGTCGCGCGAGCGCCTCAAAACGCTTCGCCAAGCTTTTATTAAAAAGTACGACCCGTCGGGCATCAACGTTGTGCACCTGGAGGGCGATGGCTTGAAGCTTGAGACCTTCCAAGCGGCAGTCGCCAGCCAAGGTTTTCTGAGCTCACGGCGGTTCGTGGTAGTTGATCGGCCGTACGACGCCGACAAAAAAACACAGGAGGCCGTGGCGCAGTACGTTCGAGAGAAGCAGATCCCCGAGGAGACGATTGTTGTTTTTTGGACGGATCAAGAAGCGCCGACCCGGAAACGCAAGGACGCTGAGCCGAGCGCGTTAGCCGCCGTCCTTCGCGGCGTCAAGAACCACGAGGTTTTTGACCCACTCGAACCGGTCGAGGTTGAGCGTTGGATTATTCGGCGAGCCAAAGCGCTGGGTTCGAGCATCGAGCGAGCGGCCGCTGAACGGTTGGCCGGCACGGTCGGAAGCAATCTTTGGTCCGCGGCCAACGAGCTGGAGAAGCTGCGGTACTTGGCCCATGGCCGGACTATCACCGCCGCTGACGTGGCGGCCAGCGTCGGCGAGCCGCTGGAAGCCGACATCTTTGCCTTCACTGACGCGCTCAGCCGCAAGGATACCCAGCGGGCGAGCGCCTTGCTCGAGCAGCAGCTCCGCAGCGGCGCCAACGAGCTCTACTTGCTGACGATGCTGGCGCGACAAGTGCGGATTTTGCTGAGTGTCGGCGACATCGTCCAGCACGAACCAAACCCGGCGACGATCGCTAGTCGGTTGAAGCTCCATCCGTTTGTCGTAAAGAAAGCGTTGCAGCAGGTGCGGACGTTCTCGCAGCGCGAACTGATTGCGGCCCACGACCAGTTGGTCGAAATCGACTTTAAGCTCAAAAACACCCAGGCCAATCCCCGGGCGCTGCTCGAACTGTTTGTGCTTTCGGTCTGCGCTACGCCGAGTCGAGTTTTGTAACGATTCGGTGAAGCCGCGACCCATTCGACAGGGCTCAGGGTCGTTTGGTTTATCAAGCGAGCTGAGTTCATCCCTGCTGGCGGAGTTAGGTTAGGCGGCGAACGGCGCGGTGAAGCCGCGATTTAAGCCGAGCGGCCGTATTGGCTTTGATGGTGCCCTTCTGCCGGGCGCGGTCAATGATCGGTATGGCCTTTTGTAAGAATTCGCCAGCCTTAGCTTTTTCCCTGGCGGTGGCGGCACGACGAACCGCCTTAACGGCTTTCCTCAGGCCAGCAATCAGCGCGAGATTACGGACGCGGTGTTTCTTGTTCTGTCGTAAGGCCTTGGCGGCGGCGTGTTTGATGGGCATTGGGAACTAGGTGTTAGGTATTAGGGAATTAGGAGTTAGGAAACGTTAGCACTATTTTTTTTCTGATGCAAGGTTTTTTCGAAGGAGCGAACTCTTGAAACGCCGTGGCCGATACGGTTTAAGGCGAACGACGCGACAGACGATGCCACGACGCCGGAGCTGGCTAGCGAGGTTAGTGGTGTAGTGCATTTGGTCGTAGCCGAGGGCGATAATATCGGGCTTGAGCTTCTTGATGAAGGAGAAACGATGCCACGGGTTTTTGCTGGCCAGGATTGCGCGGTGCACGTACGGTAGAGAAGCAATAGCTTTGAGCCGTTGCCGTTCGGATTGAATTAGCTTTTGGCGCTTGAGCTTGGCAACAACCTGATCGCGTCCAACGGCGACGATGAGGTTTTTGCCGAACCGCTTGGCTTGTTTCAGAAACGACCGATGGCCGGCATGGAGGAGGTCAAAGGTGCCGAAAACCAGGACCGTTTTACGACCGGCGCGTTTCATGAACGTCCAAATCGGTTCTGTTGGATCGTGTGAAGAATTGGTAGCATGCGACGGATGAGGAGTTCGCGACGTTTCGTCATGAGCAGCAACCGCTGTCCGGACGCGGCTGCGTAGTACGTTCGGCGACCGATCATGCGTGACGTAAAGAACCCCCGTCGCTTGAGCTCGGACATAAGGTAGTAGGCGGTGCTTCTGGGGAGGCCCGCCTCTTTCGACAGCACGGCCATCAGCGCTGGACCGAGCATAACCCCGGCCAGGTACAACCGAGCTTGGGCTGGGGTAAAACCGAATTGGCGGAGGAGACGAAGAATTCGTGTTTTCTTCATTACCGTCATTGAACCATAGAGTTTCTGTTTGAAACAAGTTTGGTATAGTTTGAGACATTAAAGTGACGAGAAACTTGACACTTTTTACTGAATATGTTAGGTGTTTATTCGTCGTTCATTCACAACATGTCATCGCCTTTTTTCTTTGGAGGGATCATGGGCAAGTCGATCTCGAAGCCTAGGGTTATATTTATCAACCTCGATCAGGAAAAGTTTGCAGAAGTAGCAGCCAGGGGAGCAACCGAGGCGGTTAGGCCAGCACTTCTTCGGGAGGTCAGACGACGGGCAGGTCGTGTACGTCCATTGATCGTGGTTGTTCGTGCAACCACCCACCCAGGGTATCTCCTGAACATTACCTCGGGTAGTCTCTACGCAGCCTTTTTGCGGCGGAAGGCCGGTGCGGCTGTTGTTATCGATGACTTCGAGGATTGGTCTGGTTTCGGTCACAGTCCGGAACATACAATGACGATTCTCGCCAGCGGTTTGAGGGACTGGCGACGTGGTCGGAAGCTGAACAACGAGCAGTTACAATTCCTTGAAGCTTCCTCAGAGGAGCAAGAAACAGAAGAAGGATAGAAAGTAGATCGATCAATATTCTCCCCGCCGAGTACGTCAAAGAAAGACAGAAAGGCGGGGTTAACATTTTCTAGGCTCTCTTACGTTTGCCGAACGGTCGCGGCAAGGGGCGCCGGGTCGATCGTTTCCGGCCGGCCGGCTTGATTGATTGACGCTGCTTGAGCGCCGCGATCTGATCGCGGAGAATGGCGGCTTTTTCAAATTCAAGGTTTTGACTGGCCAGTTTCATTTGATTGGTGAGATCGGCGATGACATGATTGATTTCCATGGCCGGGATTTCATCAATCAACAGCTTCGGTGTTTGTTCTTCAACCAACTTCAAACCGGCTAAGCGGTCTTGGCGGACGGCCTTGGCAATGCTCGTTGGCGTAACGTGATGCTGCTGATTGTAAACTTGTTGAATTTTGCGCCGACGTTCAACCTCAGCGATGGCATTTTTCATTGAGCCGGTGATGGTATCAGCGTACATGATTACGTGACCATCAACGTGGCGAGCGGCTCGACCCATGGTTTGGAGGAGGGCAGTTTTGGAACGAAGATACCCTTCTTTGTCTGCGTCGAGAATCGCCACCAGCGAGACTTCGGGCAGGTCGAGCCCCTCGCGCAACAGGTTGATGCCGACCACCACATCGTAGACGCCGAGACGCAAATCGCGGAGAATTTCTAGGCGAGCGAACGTTTCGACGTCGGCGTGGAGGTACTGGACTTTAATACCCAGCTCTTTGAGGTAGTCGGTCAACTCTTCGGCCATGCGCTTGGTCAACGTCGTAATGAGTACACGCTGCTTTTGCTTAACGCGTTGCTTAATCGCCTCGAGGAGGTGATCAACTTGTCCTTTGGTGGGTAACACCTCGATCGTCGGATCGAGCAGACCGGTTGGACGAACAAACTGCTCGACCACCGGTGTCGACTCGCGAATCTCGGCTTCCTCAGGCGTGGCCGAGACGTAGATCCGCTGTCCAATCCGCTGCTTGAATTCATCGAACCGTAGCGGCCGGTTGTCCAGGGCCGATGGTAAACGGAAGCCGTACCCCACCAAGACTTGCTTGCGCGAGCGGTCACCCTCGTACATGCCGCGGATCTGCGGCAAGCTCATGTGTGATTCGTCGATGAAGAGCAAGAAGTTTTTGGGGAAATAGTCGAGCAGCGTGGACGGCGGCTGACCAGGCTGGCGGCCGTCAAAGAAGCGCGAGTAGTTTTCAATACCGTTGCAGTAGCCGACCGTCTCGATCATTTCTAAATCGAAGTTGGTGCGCTGCTCGAGGCGTTGCCCCTCGAGAAGTTTACCGTGGTGTTTGAGTTCAGCCAACTGTTCGGCGAGCTCGGCCCGGATGGCGGCCGCGATATGCGGTAGGCGTTCGGTTGGGGTGACGAAGTGCCGGCCCGGGAAAATCTCGATTGACTTGAGCGTTTCCAGTTCTTGGCCGGTGATTGGATCAAAGATAGTGATACCCTCGATGTTGTCGCCGAAGAAGGAAATTCGTACGCCGCGTTCTTCATAGGCCGGGTAGATGTCGAGGGTATCGCCGCGGACGCGGTAGGTGCTGCGGTGAAAGTCAACGTCGTTACGGAGGTAGAGTAAGCGGTTAAGCTTGATCAGGATCGATTGCCGTTTGGTGCGTTGACCAACCGTCAGAGTCAGCGCGGTCTTCTGGTACTCCGTTGGATTACCTAAGCCGTAAATGCAGGACACCGAGGCGACGATTAGCACGTCCGGCCGCGTCAGCAGGTCGCGGGTGGCGGCGTTACGCAATCGGTCAATCTCCTCGTTGATGTTGGTTTCCTTCTCGATGTAGGTGTCGGTCCGGGGGATGTAGGCTTCGGGTTGGTAGTAGTCGTAGTAGGAGACAAAGTAGTGAACGGCGTTTTCTGGAAAAAACTCTTTGAACTCACTGGCCAGCTGAGCGGCCAGGGTTTTGTTGTGGCTGATGACCAGGGTCGGTCGATTGACCGCCGCCACCACGTTCGCCATGGTGAACGTTTTGCCTGAACCGGTGACGCCGAGCAATGTCTGAGCGGTGTTGCCGCGCTTCAGTCCTTCAATCAGCCTGGCAATCGCTTGCGGCTGGTCGCCGGTTGGATTGAAGGGGGAGTGGAGTTTGAAGGCAGGCATACGGTCTGAGTGTACCCCGTACCACAACTGTCAGTCTATGATGTGATAACCGAAAAATTTGGATCCTCGTATGCGCGGTTGTGGTACGGAGTACACCACGACGGTAAGTCTGGAGAGAGGTTGACCCCGTTAGAGATCCGCACGAAGAATCTTTTGCGGTTTTTTTGGATTCGTGAAGCGTGTCAGTCGATTCTCTAACGGGGTTGACGGTGCCGCGGCAAAACCACTAGAATAAAAGGGCATGAACGGGCCGAAGAAGCTGACCAACGTCGAGGTGGAAGTTCGATCATCGACCAAAATCGCCCACGCGATCTCAGTTGGCATTTACCTCATTTCGGCGATCGCCTTGGTCAGCATTATCGGCGGCATCGTCCTGCAGCTGGCTTTTCCTGGCGAGATCGAGGTGACGGCGGCTCCCGACCCGACCAACAGCGTGGCCTTGGTTTGGACCGCGCCGGGCGACGACGGCTTGACCGGCACGGCGGCCAGCTACACCCTCCGTTACGCCACCGAATCGATTACCGAGGCTACCTGGAGCTCTGCCACCGCAGTCGCTAACGTGCCGACGCCGCTGCCGGCCGGCACCACCCAGTCGACGATCGCGACCGGACTTAATCCCGGGGCGACCTACTATTTCGCCCTAAAATCGAAGGATGAAGCCGGCAATGAATCAGCGCTCTCTAACGTGGCCTCGAAGCGGACCGAGCTAAAGTCGTGTCTACCCGACTGGTCGTGCACTGAGTGGTCGGTCTGTCGCGACGGCCTGCAGACCCGATCTTGTGTCGACACCGCTGTTCCATCGTGTAACTCGAATTTTAACCGGCCGATTGAGGAGCAGGCGTGCACCACGCCGGAACCAAAACCGACGAGCTGCACTGAACGGTGGTCGTGCTCGGAGTGGACCGACTGCGTCGACGGGACCCGAACGCGGGCCTGTACCGACCTCGAGCGCTGCGGCACCGCGACCAACAAGCCGGCCACGAGCCTCGACTGCTCGTCCGGCGGGCCGCTGCCGGAAAACCCCACGCCGACCTACCTGGCAACAGTGCCGGCCCGTAGCGGCCGTCCTCAAGTAAAAGTCTATAATGCTGTGACCGGCAAAAAAGTTGGTGACTTCTTAGCTTATCGACAGAGCTACCGGGGCGGCCTATCGATTGCTGGCGGCGACGTTGACCATGACGGTACGCCAGAGGTGCTGACGGGCACTGGCCTCGGCAGCGCGCCGCAGGTCTCAATGTTCAACCTTAGCGGTCGCGCCCAGCTGCGTTTCTACCCGTACACCAGTAAGCTTAAGACTGGCGTGAATGTGGGCGTGGCCGATGTGGATGGTAACGGCACGGCTGATTTGGTGACGGCGCCGGCGCAAAGTTTTTCGTCGCTGGTCCGGGTCTTTACTTACGATCAGTCGAACAAGCGTTTCCGACGACTGGCAGAGTTTACGGCCCATGGTTCGCGTTTCCGAGGTGGGGTGAACCTGGCCGTTGGTGACATCGACCGGAACGGCTTAGCTGAGGTGGTGGTCGCACCGGCGACCAAAGGCCGGGGGTCAACCGTTGAAATTTACGAGTACGACCTGAGTAAAAATCGGATGGTCAAGCGCCACGCTTTTTCGGCCTACGACAAAAAGTTCAACGGCGGAATTGAAGCGGCCGTCAGCGACGTCAACGGCGACGGTAACGCTGAGCTGGTGACGGCGCCGGCGCCCGGCGTAACCGACGTTCGGGTCTTCACCTACGTTAACCATTCGACCAAGCGACTTGGTAAGTTCTTAGCCGGCAGCAGTCGCTTCCGGGGCGGGGCTGACCTGGCCGGGGTTGACGTTGACCTTGATGGCAAGGATGAAGTGGTGACCGCGACTTTCTCCGAAGGGTTGCCGGGGCTACGGGTCTTTACCCGTAATCCCGTTAACGGGAAGTTCGCTCGGCTAACTGTCCCGTACCCGACGTATATTTTCAGCATCAGATTTCTAAAGGGTATTCGCGTCACCTCCTTCTGACCGTGGGCCGGATGGACTTAGGTACTGTATGATCGCGTCGCTCCACGGAACCATTCAAACCCGAGATAGTCGGGCGCTGGTAATTGACGTTAACGGCGTCGGTTATCGGGTTTTTGTCGGGGCGGCGTTGCTCGGTCGGGCCGACGGCGAGACAGTCGACTTGTTCACTCACCTGCATTTGTTCGGCGACACCCTGGAACTGTACGGTTTTGCCACGGCCGACGAATTGGGTTTGTTTTTGTCGCTGATTAAGGTGGCGGGCGTCGGTCCTAAGTCGGCCTTGGCGGTTCTCAGCGGTACGCCGGCCACCCAGCTGCGGCAGGCGATTATTGACGGCGATCCGGGGCCGTTGACTCGCGCCGCTGGCATTGGCAAAAAGACGGCTGAACGGATTATCCTGGAGCTGTCCGGCACGCTGGCGCAGCGAACGGCGCCAGCCGAGGATGAGGTCCTGGATGCCCTGGAGCGACTTGGCTACAGTCGCCGCGAGGCCGCCGAGGCACTGCGGCAGGTTGGCCGCGACATCATCGACGTCCGCGAACGACTTCGCTCGGCGCTGAAAGCCTTGAGCAAGAAGCCGTGAGCACGGTGGCGGTTAGCCGCCCGACCGATCCGGCGGCTTGGGATTCATTCGTCCGTTCCGCGACGCAACCGAACGAAGTGCTGCAAAGTTGGGTCTGGGGCGAGTTTCAGCAGGCTGCTGGCAGGCCAATCCTACGGTTGGCCGTGACCAAGAATGGCATGATGGTCGCGGCGGCCTTAGTTGTGCCGCACTCCACACGACTGCAAAAATCTTTCTGGCTGGCACCGCGCGGACCGGTACTTGACGCTCGCTTGAACGACCACGAGCAGCGTCAAGTTTGGCAGGTGCTTCTCGACGAGCTCGACCGAGTTCGGCGAGTTGATACGATGTTTCTGAAAGTTGAGCCGAACGTCAAGCCGCCAGCCGATCTTGGGTTTGTTCGTGGCACAGGAATGCATCCGGAGCAAACCCTGCTGCTCGATCTAACCAAGTCCGAGGAGCAGCTGCTCGCCGAAATGCACCCCAAGACGCGCTACAATATCCGGCTAGCCGAACGGCACGGGGTGACCGTCAACTTCGGCCGGTCGGCGGCTGAGGTTGATACGTTTTTGGGACTGCTGCACCAGACGGCTAACCGGCAGGGGATTGGGATTTTTCCGGACTCGTATTATCGAACGATGGTGACGTCGCTCGGCCAGGCGATCGAAGTAGCGGTGGCTAGTCATCAAAACAAACCGCTGGCTAGCGCCCTGGTTGCTCGATTCGGCACGACCGCCAGCTACCTGCACGGCGCTTCGGCTAGCGAGCGCCACGAGCTGATGGCTTCGCACGTGATGCAGTGGCGTATCATCCAACGCGTCAAGCAGGCCGGCCGCACGGTGTACGATTTCTACGGCATCGCCCCGGCGGACGATCTCGATCATCGTTGGGCCGGCGTTACTCGGTTCAAGAAAGGCTTTGGCGGCACTATCCATGTCTATCCCGGTGCCTTCAACTACATTTATCAACGCCGCTGGTTTTGGGCGTACCGGACGGCCAAGAAACTAGTCGGCCGATGACTGAGACCGTCGTTATTATGGCCGCCGGTCGCGGTACCCGGATGGGCGAGTTGACGGCCGATCGACCGAAACACTTGCTGCCTGTGCTCGGACGTCCGTTTTTAGACCACACGCTCGACCGCCTGCGAACCGCCGGTTTTCGGGAAACGATTATTGTGACCGGGCACAAGAATCACGCTTTTGCGCCGTACGAGCAGATGCCCGGCATCCGCTTGGTCGAGCAACAGCAGCTGCACCACCGCTACGGCACCGCGGCGGCCGTTGAGACGGTGAAGAGCCTGGTTGGCGACCGAGTATTTGCGGTCATTGCCGGCGACAATCTCTACGGCGCCAACGATTTACGGAAAATGACTATTGATTCGGATAGTATCTGGGTCGGCGGCTATAAGACGGCGGCCTGGCAAGGGTTTGGCATATTGAAGCTGACGGAAGACGGCTTACTCGATCGAATCGTGGAAAAACCCACCACGTTTGTCGGTGACCTGGTCAACGCCAGCATCTACTTGTTTACGCCGAAGATTTTTGAGGCGATTGAGTCAATCGGGCTGTCGCCGCGGGGAGAGTATGAGCTGACTGATGCCGTCAACGTGGTGGCTGGAAGCGAACCAGTGAACGTATTTGAGCTAGAAGATCGCTGGCTGGACCTGACGAAGCCCGAGGATATTGCTAAGATTGAACGCGCGTTGCAGACGAAGTGAGCGTCCCGCACCACATGCCCTCATAGTTTCCCGCCACAATTACTTAATTGTAAAAGGTAGGCGGGATCCCGCTTCGCGGGACAACGGATATCCAGCACCAGTTGGTGCCAGCCTCCCTAGTTCAACGGATAGAACGCGAGATTCCGGATCTCGTGATAGAGGTTCGATTCCTCTGGGGGGCACCAACTGGTGCTGGACGGATCCTAAGATAGCGGTTCGATTCTCGGAGCCCCGTTATTAGAACGGGGTAAACTCCGCGGAGATCTCGCATCTGACCCTGAGCGAGTGGAGCAAGTCGAAGGGGAATGGTGCGGGACTCTTGAGGGCACCAAGGTGCGTTACCGATTGACGACTAGTCCGTGGTTTGATAGTCTGCTTTTAGACAAACGGTGGCTTGAAAGGAGTACACCGTGTCCAAACGTCTAACCATGAAGGAATTAGCAGCATCCATTGGTGGACTCAAAGTGGAAGTCCGAGAACTTCGGTCTGATTTTCGTCGCTTTGAAGGCAAGTTTGATGGTTTAGAAGAAAAGTTCGATGGTCTAGAAAACAAGTTCGATAGTCTTGAGGACAAGTTCGACGGTCAAAATAATAGGTTTTCAAACCTTCAATCTTCGATTGATGAGTATTTGAAGCGGACTGAAAGTTGGCATGACGAACAAGTGATTCTAAAGGCGCGTCATGATCGCCTTAGCGATTCTTTGGTAAAACGAGGGATTATCTCAAAAGAGGAAACGCTGCTGTAATCGGTTCCGCTGGCCGGATTTTAGGGGGCGTTCGAATCGCCTTCAAAATATTTCAGGATGAAAAAGTACACCTTGTTTGACACTTCGCGATGATTAGACTAGGGTGGCTGTAGTATGTTGACGGACCAAGATATCAAGAAACTCATTGAAGCCGAGAAAGAAGTCTTTACAACCAAGGGTGATTTTGAACTACTT
>JACQPY010000018.1 GCA_016207275.1 Candidatus Kerfeldbacteria bacterium | reverse complement strand
GCTGACCGTGGGTGCAGTGCTGTCGCAGGACTGGGTTAACGGCGGCCGGCTATTCGTGGTGCCGCAGCTGTTCTGGTCGGTGCAGGTCCGGGTCTGCTGGCTATTCGTACAGGTACTCCAGTCGCCGCACTGCCAGTTTTCGCTGCAGCCGAGCCCCGCGGAGGTAAAAGCGCCGATGTCAACGCCGTTCTCGCCAGCGCCGAGGCAGGGACTACCAGTGTTTAAGCGGAAGTCCTTGGTGGCGTAATTGACGAACAAGGGATTGGCCGAGATCGAGTTGGCGTCCTGTCCCGACGCTTGTCGGTAACTGCTCAGCGTTCGAGCCACGGCGCCGTAGGAGATGAGTGACCCGCCGTCGGTTCGGTAAAAATCGTTGTAGTTACTCGTATACGTCACGCCGCCGGTATTGGTGCTGAAGGCGTAATTATCTCGGCTATAGAGGATGTTGTTTTTCAGCGTGACCTGCTGTGTACTGGCCGCCGCCTTATCGTTGCGAAGAGCGACCCCGCTGTCGGCGACCACGGTGTTGTTCGTGAAGATGGCGCTGCCACTGCCGGAATCTCCGCCGATGCCCGAGAAATTCACTGCCTCCTGAGTCGTGGCGTAAAAAAGATTATGGTCAAACTGGTTATTCGGACCGCTCGAGTGGAGGTAGAGCGCCGTGGCGCGCGCAAAGCTTTTGTTGTTGCGGAAGACGTTGTTGTTCGGCAGCGGACTGCCGCAACAACCGAGGTTGATCTGGATGCCGCCGTTCCCGGAATCAAAGGTGTTGCCGGTGAACGTATTATAGGATGATCGATCGCGAATGTTCGTTCCCATGCCGCCGCAGCCGGGGCAAAAGGTCATCGTGAACGTATTATTCTCAAAGGTGCTGTAGTGAACGTCGTAGAGTATGAGGTTAATGCCCTGGCTGTTCGTCAGCGTGACCGTATTGTTCCGTATATCGGAATAACGGACGTAACTGAGACGAAAGAAGCGAGCCTGTTGGCCGCTGTCATCGCTGCGAAGTCCGTTGAAGGTTAGGGTGTTATTTTCGATGACGTTATTGTCTGAGAATAATGGACCGGGGCCGGTGAAAAAGCCGTAGATTTGGAAGGCGCCGTTGATCGTGTTGCTCCGTACAATGTTATTGTTTTTGACGTTATAAAGAGTGACACCGTCCGTCGTGGTATTGATAATTTGGTGGGTGTTGCCTTCATTCAGAGAAATACCCCCGCTGATCTTCAAGTCCTTGATGGTTAGCCGGTTCTTACCGTTCCCGCTGACGATGTTGGCTGGCACCACGCTGGCGCGGTTTTGTCCGTCCAGCGTGATATCGTCGGCGAGGACGCTGATTTGACCGGAACCGGTGATGGTGCTTGCCAGGCAGTAGGTACTTCCTTGGCTACTGATGGAGATCGGGAGGTAGGTAATAGTGAAGTTGCAGACGGTTTGGGCTGAGACAAAAATCCAGCCAAGCCAAGTTGCCGCGCCAGCCACGATGCCGGCCGAAATCCACCGTTGGATTCGGTTATGGATTCCGTGCCTCATACAGCAAGCCTATCATTTCTTTTGCTATTTTGCGAGTCCTGGTTGCGCACCGCCCGCGAAATAACAACTGCCCTGGGAGAGTGCTCTCCCGGGGCGTTCACGTGAGCGGAGCTTCGTGGCAAGCTTCGGCCGGCGGGCGCGCCCGGCCTGCCCGCCTCTGGAGGGCCGGAGTCCCGGACCTTCCTGGTGCCAGAGAAGGGAGCCTCTCGACGCTGCTCGGGGCAGGTCGAACCCTTAATCCCTTACGGGAACCCCGCACAAGTGGTGCCGCCGGTCGCCCCGTACTATACGCTGCGCAAGTACGGGGCAGGGAATCGAACCGATTAGTGGGCGGGGAGGGAGTCGAACCCTCATGCCTTTCGGCATACGATTTTGAGTCGTACGTGTATGCCAGTTCCACCACCCGCCCACGTTGTGCAAAGAAGTCTGCCAGCTTGCCCAGCACCGGACCCTGAGCGACCTCGAGCGAACAAAGTGAGTCGAGAGGGAGTCGAAGGGGACTGATTCTGCGATTCCACCATACCACAGCGCCACCACGTATGCGAAGCAGCAATGACAGCAGCGCCTCACTTCTAGGAAGTCTCGATCGGCTCGCGGGATCTGCAGTCCCTACTCGGTAATCGAGTATATACTAACGACATTACAGGTCAATTTAAAAAATTAGCAATTACTTCTAACTAAGGTTTGTAAAAAAGTAACCTGAATTCTAGCTCAAAGTGCAACAGGTGCTAGGGGATCTTCCCCTGTACGAAGACCTCGTACGGTGTGAGATAGTTCAGTCGTTTCCTGGGACGGTGATTGAGGTTTCGTACTGCCTCGTCAACGTCTCGTTGGGTGATGGTAGCAAAAGAAGTACCCTTGGGAAAGAACTGCCGCAGAAGGCCATTCCAGTTTTCATTGCTTCCCCGTTCCCAGGAGTGATACGGCAGGGCAAAGTACCTGACCATGTTCAGCGCTTCGGCCGTTTCCTCATGGGCAGAAAACTCTCGTCCATTGTCATCCGCTTCACTCAGACGTTTGTCCGGTGGGAGCATCGCGAATCGTCGGACCGTGACTGCATGCATTGCCTCGGCCGTGACTCGGTCAAGCTTGTCGGCAAACCCGTAGCCGCTCACCCATTCCACGTGGGTGGCAATCCCCACGATTTTTTCTTTTCCAATGATGGTATCACCTTCCCAGTGGCCCATCTCCTGACGCTCATTGATGATCGCTGGTCGTTCGGTAATCCATGTTTTCTTGGCTAATTCTCGATGTTTTTCTCTGGCCTTTGTTCCGTGCCGCCTCCGGTATTTTCCCTTTTTCTGACGGAGCAGACCAACCAACCATGGTCGTTCGGTATACAGGAACCGGTAGATCGTTTCATGGGCCACGCGACGCTTCCGGTCTCGCTGGCGCTGGCCGGCTATCTGCTCTGGTGAATCTTTCTCCTTGAGCCCCCGCAGCACCGCTCGCCACAAGGCCGGATCACGGAGCAGCTTCTTGGTCGTTCGTTTCCCGGCTTTTCTCCGTTGCCGCTGCAACGCATACGCATGACCAGCTGCGTAGCGGCCATTCGGATAGCTGTTGCGGGCCAGCTCGCGGCTAATCGTGGAACGGTGTTTGTTCAGCCGATCGGCCATTTCGATCTGCGGCATTCCGAGTTCTTGCCAGGACTGTATCTTGTACTGCTGGTCTTTGGTAAGGTGGGTGTAGGCCATCGTAGTGGGAATATGAATGCTCAGGTGGTGGAACGCCTAGCTATTCTATCCACCTACGAGGCCTTGTTGCACTTCAGATTAGAATTCATGCTTTGTTGTCGTTGACAGTGTCGGCTTGGTTAGTCGTGGTCGACTCACCGCGGTCAGCCTGGCGGATGTCGCACGGGCCATTTGAGCCGTGAGCATCACCGGCTGGGCGCGGCTTGACATCCTGCCCCGACCTGCATTAGGGTTTGGCAGCATGAACGGCGTCCAGCTTTCCCCGGAAATCCGAAGGGTCAGCTGATGATGCCGTCCTCCGGCCCTAGAGTGTAGTTCGTCCCTCGCCGGAGAGCACCGGAAAGCAGCTTGACAACCGAATAACCTCGCACGTCGCAAACGTGCGGGGCCACCAATCAGAGGAGGAGCAGTCAGATGCGCATCGTGTCCCTGTTGTTTACGTTGTTGTTGGTTCCCAGCCTACTGTCCGCTGACCAGGTGACCGGCCTGGGCGCGGAGCACCGTCATGGACAGACCTTCATCACCTGGACGAGCCCGGCCGGTCAGGGGTGGACCTATCGGCTGTATACGGCCCCCACCCCGATCGTCAGCACCAGCGATCTCGACGCGGCCACACTCGTCGGCTCGGTCGGCGATTCCACCTGGTGCGACCGGCGGCTGAGTCGGATTTATGGTGTCATCTTCGGCTACGCCATCGACTCGCTGGCTACGCTCCTCGATTCCACCCGGGGGCTGTTCGTGGTTACGCCCGGGATCGGCGGTAGCCGGTACTACGCGGTTACGGCCCAGGCTTTCCAACAAGCCCAAGATCAAAGTCTGACGCCCGGACAGAACTCGATGACCATGCCGGTCTCCGAGATCCCGTCCCGGCCGAGACTGGTGTACCAGAGAACTGTGACTGCCACCACGGGCAGCACACAGCTGCAGGTCTTCACGCTCTGGACCAGTCCCGTGGCCACACCCGATTTCCCGGCGATGGCGAACGTCTACGGGCTGGCCTACGACTGCGGCATTTGGCAGAGAAGCGGCGGCACTGGCAGCTGGCACGCGCTGGCCCTGCTATTCCATCGGCGGGACGGAAACTTCACGCAGTCCTCCGTAGGGACCGACATGCCCGGCGAATGGGGCCTAGCGCTTGACGACTTCACTCGGAACACCGCTGATAGGAACACCTGGTGGTTCGGCTACCATCAGGATTACAATACGGAGATGAGCGGTGGGGTACCGCCGACCGCCGGCACCGTCCACGATTTCACCCTCCAGCGGGTTGCTTTCACGACGGAGTGGGCGCTCGACAACTTTCCCGTCGACCGCACCCGGGTGTACGCCATGGGGAGCTCAATGGGGGGGACCGGTTCCGCGATGTTTGCATTCTGGCGTCCCGACCTCGTCGCCGCCAGCTTCGCCAACGTGCCGCGCGTCGACTTTGCCCACGAGTTCGATCCAAACACCTATTCGGAGTGGCCTTACGTCTGTACGTTTAATCTGGGGATGAGTCAGCGAGTAGTTTGCGACCGGCTGTGGGGAACGCTGGCCAGCGATCTGTCGGGATCCGACGGTCGTCCCGTGTACGATTGGTTGAGCGGTGTGTCTCTGGCGGCCTGGCGTGAACCGGACCAGGTTGCGCCGATCGTCGCGTTCAGCGGTCGCCGGGACGGGATCATCGGCTGGGCGGAGAAACCGCCCTTCTATGAGGCCATGAATCGTCATCGTCACGGCGGGATCCTGTTCTGGGACGAGCGGGAGCATTCCACATCTGCCTCCTCAGCCTGGTTACCGATGATGCAACTTGCCTACCTGTACCGTTTTCGGGGTGATAGAACCTTCCCAGCCATCTCCAACTGCACTGCGAATCACGACCCGGGTGATGGCACGATGGCTTCCGGCGATACGGTCGGCGTGATCAATGGTTTCGTGGAGTGGGATACGCTGCTGACCGATACTCCGAGCCAGTGGCAGGTTCATCTCACCCTGCGCAACCTCACGACCCGCCAGGGCCCCCTGTCTGCCCCGGAATCTCTGACTGTTGACGTAACGCCCCGTCGCGTGCAGCAGTTCACCATCACCCCTGGCGGCGTGTACGCTTACGAAGTGCGCCGTGCAAACGACAACGTCATCGTGCAGACGGGGTACGTCGTACCTGACAGCCTCAACCTGATCACGGTTCCGGCCGTGCCGGTCTACCTGGCCGGAGGCAGCCTGTTGACGCTGAGTCCGGCTCCGACCGGGGTGGGCGACCCAGCCTCATCGGCCGCCCGACTCTGGCTGGCACCGGTGCAGAATCCGGTGCGTGGCGACCTGACGCTGGATGTCTGTTGGCCAACGTCCGGGCCGGCCGAACTCGTACTGTTCGACCTTTCAGGTCGGCGCCGGCGCGTGCTGCTCGATGACGTGGTCGCCGCCGGGCAGACGCGCATGCAGGCCGCTATCGGGGAGGTGCCGCCAGGCATCTACTTCGTGCGTGCCCGGCAGGCTGGGAGGACTGCCGTCGCGCGATTGGCGATCGTTCGTTAGCCGGGGCCGTCTGAAGGTCATCGCTACCGGAACCCATGAGCAGAAATGCCCGGCCCACAAGTTTATCAGTTTCCTCGCGCGGCATCGGAGTGAGGACTCTCGATCACCAACCTGTCGCCGACATCCTGACGGCGTCCGCTGCCTAGCGTCTGCCAGCTCAGCAGCAGTTCGTTGTTCGGAGACGATCACCCAGGACTGTTCGTGTAACAAGCATGTGCTGCATGAAGCAGCGCAGCAAGAATCACTGCCCGGTTCGGAACAAGGAGTTCTGAGCCGGGCCTTTTACTTAAACAACCAACGGTGTTGATTCGTAAAGCAGTTTCCTGGCTGTTTGGTTCACTCGTACGCCCTAATGAGCGATACGCCAGTGTAGTAGTAGCGCAGCACCGCGTCGTAGGTCAGGTTTTGGTTGACGACCGATCGCAGCGCGCCGAGCGCCGACATACCGACCATGTGGTTGCCGTCGAGGCCCTGGAGCCAGCGCTCGTTCGTGCACAGCCGGGCCAGGACATCCTGGTGGTGGCGGCCCAGTTCGGCCTCCGTCATCGTGGACGTTCCGTCCGTCGCGCTCGCGCCGAATTTTTCACCCGAACTGGTATCAAACATCGTTTCCACGAGCGGACGGCACTTGCCCGATCGATGTACCGTCAACCGGAGTTGTCGATTTGAACCAGCACAAGACTGCTACCAGGATGACCAGTGCTCAAATGGTCAGGTTTACCAATCCTACGGCTTGCTGGACGCACACTCTATGTTGGCTGCGGCGAAAACCATGCTCGAGACGCCTTTGGCCGAACTGGTAGTCCGAAGTGGGTTTGCACATATGCCGGACGCAGACATCGGGGATTTACGGTTTAGCGTGGTGAACGCCGGTCTCAGGCCGGCTACATCTTCGCGCTATGGAATATACCGAGGCGACCCAGCCGACGGGCTACTACTTTTCAGCGGCACGGTTCCGGCACTGGATCCCGGCGGTCAGCATGAGATCGTCCAAACCATAACTCAGTCCGATATCCGAGATTTGTTTTTTTACCATTTTGGTTGACACGGAAGAACAAGTCCCAGAGTACTTTGAGGATAATAAAAGCACCTCAATACCGGTTAACCCGGAGCTACTGGCCGGATGGCCGCGTTGGATTGAGTACCAGCTTTCTTCATCATCACCATCGGTATCGGATATCGATCGCAACGGCGTTCTCGACTTCGCTCGAGGCGCCTTGAGCAGCTTAATGGTGATCGTTGAGTAGTGGCCAGCCGGCCAATCATCGGCGCGCCAGGTTTGGACGATTTTTTTGTCAGGTATGAGTTCAACGTTTTTGCCCGAGGCCCAGCCGTCGAACGTTGAAAAAGCACCCCCGACCTTCTGGCTGATCGAAGCCTCGCCGCCGGAGAAACTGGCGTGTTGCTTTTCGTCCATCAGCAGTTCGTACACCTGGTGCGGGGTGCCGGGGAGCATACAGCCTTGTTTGATGGTGGTGGTTTTCATGGGGCAAAACGAGACAATCGAAGTAGGTTAGGGGGATTAATAAGTGTATGGCGTGTACTTTAATCCTCGTTCCTGGAACTTTGTGGCCAAAAATGATTCCCAGGCTTTCATCTCTTCATCTTCCTTTCCATTAGGAAACATGTGAAACGAATAGTTATCAATAGAATCCTGGCTGTCGAGCGGAGGTTGAAGCATCATCAGTTTCGCCTGCCCCCAGCCAGGCGCACCTAGTCGTAAAGGAATACCTTTCGCTAACCCAACAATATTTTGTTCATGTAATCCGTGCCGATCGGTCTTTTGTCCTGGTTTGTGTATTTGAAGGTATTCATCGAAGGCATCATAAAACGCTATCAGAGCTTTTTCACATATCGCACGGAGTTGTTCTGTTCGGTACTCATGGTAATTTTGTTCTCTTTCAGAACTCATCAACTTTTGGTCATCAGTCATGAACCGCCGACCGAATTCGTTCATTTCTTTTTCAGACGGCCGATTTTCTTCAGTGTTCATAGTGTTAGAAAGTTTGGTGCCGCGGGAGAGAATCGAACTCTCATGACCTTGCGATCGCAGGATTTTGAGTCCTGTGCGTCTGCCAATTCCGCCACCGCGGCGCAATGGTTTAGTCTAGGCAGCCGGCAGAAAAAAGTCAATGAATCATTGAGGATTTCAGCTAGCTCCAGTATACTATTGGCGTAATCAATTTTGCCATGGCCAGAAAAATCTCCATCGTCAACCAGAAAGGCGGCGTCGGGAAAACGACCACGGCCATTAACGTCGGCGCGGCCTTGGCCAATCACGGTCACCAGGTGCTGATCGTCGACCTCGACCCGCAAGCCAACGCCACCAGCGGTTTCGGCATTGACTACCGGCAGATTCCGCACGGCGTCTACGAGGCGCTGGCCGGCTCAGTGCCGACGGTTGACACCATTCGCGCCACCGGGCGGCCGGGCGTGCACGTGCTGCCGTCGACGCCCAACTTGGCCGGCGCCACGGTCGAGCTGGTGACGGTTGAGCGGCGCGAGTGGCGATTAGCCGACGCCTTGGGACCAGTGGCCGAGCGGTATGACTACGTGCTGATTGATTGTCCACCGAGCTTGGGACTGCTGACGATCAATGCCTTGACTGCCTCTGACGAGATACTTATTCCAGTACAGTGCGAGTACTATTCGCTCGAGGGCTTGAGTCAGCTGCTCGAAACGATCGAGTTGGTCAAGCAGAACCTGAAACCTAATCTGTCAGTGCTCGGGCTGGTGATGACGATGTACGAAGACGAGAACCAGCTGGCGCAAGCCGTGTTTCATGAAATCTACCAGCACTTCCCGCACCGCGTGTTTCGGACGGTCGTGCCGCGGAACGTCAAGTTGGCCGAGGCGCCGAGCTTTGGCCGGTCGATTTTTGAGCACAGCCGTGACTCGAGCGGCGCCCGCGCCTACCGGCGATTGGCGCATGAAATCCGCTTGACCAAGGAGGCGGCATGAACCCCGTTAGAAATTCCTCCGCCCTACCTCGAGACGGACTTGTCATTGATAAGGACTGTCATGGGGATTTCTAACGGGATGATCCCGTTAGAAAGATCGCCATTTACTCGTTGCCAGAAAAATCCTTATGAACACTTTACATGCCAATCCCGTTAGATGGGGCCTCAAGCAAGCACACAAGTTTGCTGATCTTCGGATATTTTATACACTACCCTCTAACCGGACTAACTTTCTAACGGGATGAACGGCAGCTTAGGCCGCGGACTTGGTTCACTGATTCCCGGTGCCGCACCGCGCCGCCAGGGGACCATGGAAGCGGGCGAACGAGTCCTGCAGGTTTCTCCCGCGCAGATCGTGACCAACCCGCATCAGCCGCGCAAGACTATCGATCACGCTGCGCTTGAAGATTTAATCAACTCGATCCGCGAACACGGCATTGTCCAGCCGCTGGTCGTCACCAAAAAGGCTTCGGGCTACCAGCTGATTGCCGGGGAGCGGCGGTTGCGCTCAGCCCAGATTTTGGGATTAAAGACAGTGCCCGTGGTCGTCCGAGATGCGACCACCCAACAACAGCTCGAATTGGCGATCGTTGAGAATGTTCAACGGAAAGACTTGAACCCGATGGAACGGGCTAACGCTTACCAGAAGCTGATCGACGAGTTCGGGTTGACCCAAGACCAGGTGGCCAAGCGCGTCGGCAAGTCGCGGGTCACGGTGGCCAACACCCTGCGGTTACTGGATTTACCAGCGGAAGTCCAGCAGGCCATTAGCGACGGCAAGATCACCGAGGGTCATGCTAAGGTCATTGCCAGCGCACCAAGTTCGAAAGAACAACTCCAGCTGCTGAAAGACATTCTCGAGCATAACCTAACCGTCCGCGGCGGCGCCACCCTGGCCAAGGGCGTGGCGCAAACCAAGCGATCACGACCAGCTAATCCTGATTTCGTGGCGGCCGAAGATGAGCTCCGTAATATTTTTGGAACGCGCGTGCGAATTGACAGGCGCGGTAAGGCTGGTACCATTACCATAGAGTTTTATTCGGCGGAAGAGTTCCGGACGCTGCTCGAACGTCTCCGCCGTTCCTAACGTACCCGATTCACGACTCACGCGTGTTACGATTCAAGAACCAGTCGCGCCTGCCGCGAGCGTTAGAAGGAACCACTCGGTTTCTCCTGGCCTTGGCCGTGTTCCTGACCCCGCTGTTCTTTGTGCCTGGTTTAAACGATCCGGTCGAGCTGCCGAAGGGCGTGGTGTTTGTGGTGTTGGTGGCGGCCGCGGCTCTCACGTTCGTGGTGGCGTTAATGCTACGGGATGAAGTACGAGTGCGACCAGTCCCGGGCCAGTGGTGGCTGGCAGGGTTGGCGCTGGTCCTGATATTGTCGACCATCTTTTCGACCAACCGCGTAACGTCGCTGTTGGGGAGCGCCGGCTACGTTCACCACGCCTTACCAGCACTCTTGTCGTTTATTGTCTTTGTCTGGCTGGCGGTCCAAGTGTTCGACTCAGATCGCGACCTGCCAGCGCTATTGTCCATCACGTTAACGGCCATTGGCTTGGGAACGTTACTCGGCTTGCTCCAGCTCGCCGGTATTTCGCCGTTTCCTTGGACCGAACTACGCGGTCGAGCATTTCTCATCACCGGCAACTCGGCCACCACCTTAGCGGTGCTGGCTGGGGCTTTCTTGCCGGCCGGCCTTATTTTTGTCCGCCGCCCGCGGGGCCTGGCCTGGCTGCTGCTGATCGGCGCGGCCGCTATCAGCGCCGTCCTGGTGCTGCTGGCCATTGACGCGGCGGCCGGCTGGATCGCGCTGATCGTCAGCGCGGTGGTCAGCCTCGCCTTCGTCAGCATTCGTCAGCTGCCGCGCGTTCGCTTCCTGACGGTTGGGTTCGTCATGGCCATCGGCGTCTTCGGCCTGCTGCTGAACACCAGCAGTTTGCTCGGCACCACGGTCACGCCGGATTTACGCCTCGATGCAGGTACGGGTTGGTCGATCACCACCAAGACCCTGGCCACGTTCCCGATCATCGGCTCAGGCCCGGGTACGTTCTACTATGATTTCGTCTCGTTCCGGCCGGAGTCGTTTTACGCCAATCTGCTCGGCGGTCTGCGGTTTGTCAAATCGTCGGACGAAGTGCTGCAGCTCCTGACCACCATCGGCAGCCTCGGCCTGCTGGCGGTGGCAGCGGTCGTCGTTCGGACGTTGGCGGGGGTCGTCAGCGCCAGTGAATCGCTGGCCCGCAAGCTTCGTGAGGCCTGGGCCGCGCCGGCCGCCTTGATCGGCGCCTGGACCGGTTTGACCGCTGCCTTCTTGTTCGCGCCGACCACCTTCGTCACGTTCGGATTTTTTTGGATTTGCTTAGGTTTGCTGCTGGTTACCGTGCGGACCAATACTACCATGGTCGTGATCCGTCCCCCGATTGGGCGGTTGGCAGCGATGATGAGCTCGTTGGTTTTCCTCACCATCGTCGTGGTAACGTTAGTCTGGTCCGGTCGAGCGTTAGTGGCCGACCGGGGCCTGGTTAAAGTTGCGCAGGCCATTCAGCGCGCCGAAGACTTGAGCACAGTTCGCCGGCTGATCGATCGAACCGTGCACGCGAATCCGAGCACGCCGATACCCTACGTGCTGCGAGCCCAGGCTGAGCTGGTCGAACTGCAGCTGCTCCTGCAGGCGGGACAACCGGCCGATCGAGCGCGCGTCCAGTCGCTGGTCAACGCCATTGCCGCCGACGCGGAAACGGCCGTCGCCCGTGATCCCCGCAACCCCGCGGTCCTCGAGTCAGTGGCGCAGCTGTACAAGAACCTCGGCTCGGTCACCGGCAACACCGGCGAGCAGGTCATCGGTGCCTACGAACGAGCAGTCGCGCTCGAACCAACCAACCCCCAGCTGCTCGTCAGTCTCGGTCAAGCGTACTACCTGACGGCTTCCGCGCGGAAAGGTCAGGAAGGCGCCGATGAGAACGACGTCACCAGCCGGATCGTCAAGGCGCGGGCCGCTCTTGAAGAAGCACAACGGGTCGTGCCGACCTACGTCGATGCTGTGTTCGGCCTGGTCCTCGTCGATGAGTTGGCCGGGGAAAAAGATCGCGCCTTCACCACCCTCGAGCAGCTGGCCCAGGCCAACCCGCAGTCAGCCGCGCTGTGGTACGAACTCGGCTTGCGCTACGTCGAGCGGAAAGATACAGCCAAAGCCAAAGAAGCTTTTGGCAGCGCGGTGGCTGTCGATTCCTCATTGGCCCAAGCCCACTGGCAGCTTGGCCTACTGGCAGAGCAAGAAAAAGATACGGCCACGGCCCGGCGGGAGTTTGCGCTGGTCCAACAGCTTGATCCGACGAATACCGAGGTCGGGAAGAAACTGGAAAGTCTGCCGAAGCAATAGCCGCGCCCCGCGCCCGCCGTCTCCGGCTGTCACTCTGAACTCGTTTCAGAGTCTTGCTTGTTACTACGTAGATTCCGAAACAAGTTCGGAATGACACTTTAGGGGCAGGGCGCGGGGCGCGCTTGACGCGGCGTGGTCGCTGTGCCAAGATACGGCCGCTTGTGATTTGAGGACGGAGGGTGCTGTTCGTGCCCTCTGTTTTTGCTGCGGGGGCGGACAATTCGAAGAGGAGGAAGCAGTCATGGCACGTCGTTGGGAGGAACAGAGCAGCAGAGGGCTGGAAGAGAAGAAGCGCTCGAACCGCGGTTGGTTCTGGACACTGACCGTGCTGCTGGTCGGGGCAGTTATCGCGTTGATCTTCGCATTTCGGATCAGCTCGTACGCGGTCGACAAGAGCCGGCAGGCCGAGCAGCAAGCGCAAGCGGCAGCTACGTCGGCCCAGCAGGCCCATGATCTGGCCGCCAAGGCAATGGCTCGGGCCGACTCGGCGGTCACGGCTGAGGCGATGATGCGGCAGCGAGTGCTGGCTGTCAACGTCAAGATGCTCGAGCTGGCCAGTCGGCAGTACGCCATCGAAGTGCGGGCTGATCGGCTCGACAGTGCGGTGATGATGGCAGCCGCTGACCTCAATAAGCTTGGCGAATTGATGAACCACGATTTCAAGGTCGTGTCTGGCCGGATCGATTCGACGCTGGCGGTCGCCGAGGCCGCGTCAACGAAAGCCGATGAAGCGCAGCGTTCGGCGGCCCAGCTGCACGGTGGATTCGACGCCTTGCGAAGCGATCTCGATCGACGGGTAGGTTCGATGAAGTGGCAGAACCGGCTGGCCGTCGGGCTGGGCGTGGTCAACACGGTGGTCTGGGGCATTCACATCGCTCCGGACTCGCACCACAAGTAGGGAGGTGACACAGATGCGACAACCGTTCTGGAATGAGACAAGGCGTCAGGCGCTGCGCGAGATGCGGGAGGGGGCCCGTGTATTCCAGCGTGGGCTGCGTCACCCTGACAGCGTGTTCGTCCTCTCCATGGTCGGACTGCTGCTCATCGACCTGGTGCTGTTCAGGCAGTACGTCAAGGAGCAGGCCGCCAACGAGCCGTCGAGGATCCGTTCGATGGCGCCGTACTGAAAGACATGTTCTTGGAGGATGTTCCATAAGAAAAGCGAGCACCATTGGGTTCGCCAACCTGGTGGTGCTTTCTTTTTGGTCGGTGTTCGAAAATGCGCAGGCTCGGAGCCTGCGCTGGAGTTGACCAGCGACCACGGACTAGAAAGTCCGCGGCGTTTTCTGTTTGGTCAGCAGGTTGACCAGCATGCTGCCGACCCAGAGCACCAGCGCTGCCAAGACAGCCGCCGAGAAATTTCGAATTTCGAACCCCTTAACAATGGTGCTGGTGAACCAAAGTAAAATGGCGTTGAGGATGAAGACGAACAAACCAAGCGAAAGAATGGTGACCGGCAAGGTCAGGATGATGAGGATGGGTTTGACCAGGGCATTGAGAATGCCAAAGACCAGCGCGACTAAGAGTGCGGTCCAAAAGTTGGCGACTGAGATGCCTGGCACAATGTACGGTAGCACCAGGATGAGCAGCGAGTTGAGGAGCCAGCGGAGAAGCATGTTAGGATAGCTAACATTTAACTTGTGACGTGTGACTGGTGACGAGTATACGCCCTTAGTAATTGTTACATGTCACAAGTCACTTGTTTTACGACGTTGGTTGCGGTTCTGGCTCAGCTTGCTTGACGTACTTGCACGTCTTGCTCGAACAGCGGAGCATGCCTTTCGCGCCGTAGACGAGCAGATCGCCGGTCTCTGGACACTTCTCGCCGGTCGGCTTGCTCCACAGGGCGAACTTGCAGTCCGGGTAGCGGTTGCAGGAGTAGAAGGTTTTACCGTAGCGCGAGCGTTTTTCAATAATCTCGCCCTTGCCGCACTGCGGACAGGCCACACCCGTGCCCTTCTGGATGTTCTTGATGTACTTGCAGTCGGGGTAGCGGTTGCAGCCGAGGAACGGTCCGAAACGGCCGCGCTTCATAACCAGCTGACCTTGCCCGCACTGCGGACAAGTATCGCCCGTACCATCGACCGCCGGGGTCTCGCGGATCGTGTTGTCGTCGTTGAGCTCTTTGGTATTCTTGCACTCCGGGTAGCCGGTGCAGGCCAGGAACTTGCCGTAGCGGCCGTACTTGACGACCATCGGGTGGCCGGACTTTTCGCAGATGTACTCGGTCGCCTGCTCGGTCAGCTCTTTCTTGGATAAGGTTTCCTCCTTGGTGGTCAGGTGCTGCTTGAACGGGCCGTAGAACTGGCGAATGACCGGGATCCAGTCCTTTACCCCTTCGGCGATCTCGTCCAACTCCTGTTCCATTTTGGCAGTGAACTGGTAGTCAACGATTTCCGGGAAGTGCTCGACCAGCAGGTCGTTGACAATGGCGGCGATGTCAGTCGGCTTGAGGCGTTTCTCGACCCGTTCGACGTAGCCGCGCTCGATGATGGTGGCAATAGTCGGGGCGTAGGTACTCGGCCGACCAATGCCGTATTCCTCGAGCTTCTTGACCAGCCCGGCTTCGGAATATCGTGCCGGCGGCTCGGTGAAGTGCTGCTCCGGCTTAAGTTCTTTGAGCCTGACGGCTTCGTCAGCGTGCACCGCTGGCAGCTCGGTTTCTTTAACGTTCTCGGCGGCGACTTTGAGGTAGCCGGGAAACTTCGTGACCTGGCCGGTGGCCCGGAAGGTGTAGGTATGCGGCCCACGATCATTGACCACATCAACAGTGGTCGCGTCCATGACCGCGGCACTCATCTGCGAGGCGACGGCCCGCCGCCAGATCAGGTCGTAGAGCTTGAGCTGCCGTTCGTCCAGGTGCGGCTTGACCTGTTCGACGGTTAACGTCGGGTTGGTCGGCCGAATGGCCTCGTGAGCTTCCTGGGCACCCTTGCTTTTGGTCTGGAAGCGGCGGGGGGCGTGGTACGGTTGACCGAAGTCTCGCCCGATCAACTGACCAGCCTCACGAATGAACTTCTCGGCTAGGTTGACCGAATCCGTGCGCATGTAGGTGATCAGACCGGTCGGTCCGTGGGGCCCGAGTTCGACCCCTTCGTAGAGCTGTTGTGCTAACAGCATGGTCTGCTTGCTGGAAAAGCCGAGCTTACGGTTAGCATCTTGTTGCAGGGTCGAGGTGGTGTACGGCGCCAGCGGGTTCTTCCGGACCTCTTTGCGCTGAACGTCAGCGACGCGGTAGCTGGCCTCATTGAGGTCGGCGAGGATTTGATCAGCTTCGACTTTTGATTTGATGGCGAGGCGGTCGAGCGAAGTACCGTTACGTTTGGCCAACTTAGCAGTGAAGTCTTGATTGGCTTTGGTGGTGAAAGCCGCCTCAACTGACCAATACTCTTGCGGCTTGAAGGCTTGGATTTCCCGTTCGCGCTCGACGATCAGTCGCACGGCCACGGACTGAACGCGGCCCGCGGACAACCCTTTGGCGACCTTTTTCCAGAGCAGCGGCGAGAGTTCATAGCCGACCAGTCGGTCGAGGATCCGTCGGGCTTGCTGGGCGTTAACCATCCGGAGATCAAGCTGGCGCGGGTGGGCCAGTGCCTCTCGAACCGCTTCCTCGGTAATCTCGTGGAAGGCAATCCGCTTGAGCTTGTCAGCCGGTTGCGCTAACAACTCGGCGAGGTGCCAGGAAATCGCCTCACCTTCGCGGTCTTCGTCGGTAGCGAAGTAGACGTGGTGAGCGGCGGTGGCCGCCTTCTTGAGGGCGGTAACGACCTTGCGCGAGCCAGTCGGTACGACGTACTGCGGCGTAAAATCGCCTTCGACGTCGACGCCGAGCTTGGACTTTGGTAAATCGCGGACGTGGCCGTAGCTTGATTCAATGCGGTAGCCGTCGGCCAGGAAGCGGGCGATGGTTTTGGCCTTGGTCGGTGATTCGACGATGATGAGATCTTTTGGCATAGCGGTTTGGCGGCTTGGCGGTCAAGCGCAGGCCTAAGCCTGCGTTGCGGTTAGCTGACTCGGGTATAGTTCATACCGCCGAGATGTCGAACGCGTCCTTTCATTTCCAGCAGGCTGAGTGTCGCATTGACGACACTGGTTTCCAGTGTACTGATGGCGACGAGTTCGTCAATGTGTCGCGGTTCAGCCAGGAGCCTGAGGAGCGTTGCTTCGGCGGCGTTGTCCGCACGTAGTTCGATAGTGTTGGGCAGCGGCGCATGCCTGTCAAGTCCCAGCACCTCGCGCAGGTCATCGGCGCCGGTGACCGGCGAGGCGCCGAGTTTCAGCAGATTGTTGGGGCCGGCCGAGGTCGGGGCGTCGATCGGCCCGGGAACGGCGAACAAATCGCGGTTCTCCTCGAGCGCAAACCGCGCCGTCAACAGGGCGCCTGATTTTACGCCTGCCTCAACAATGACCGTGGCCCGCGATAGGCCGGCAATGATTCGGTTGCGCTGCGGAAAGTGGTGGCGCTCCGGCTTAGTGCCCGGCGGGTACTCACTGATGATGGTGCCGCTCGCTTCGAGTATACGCCGACCAAGGTCAGCATTGCCGAACGGCGTGATTAGATCGACGCCGCTGCCGAGGACGGCCACGGTCGTACCTTTGGCAGCCAGCGCGGCTTGATGGGCGGCGGCGTCAATGCCGAAGGCCAGTCCGGAAACAATGGTTACGCCTTCAGCCGCAATTGGCTGGGTGATGGTGTGGGTAGCTCGCAAGCCGTAGGGCGACGGTATTCGCGTGCCGACGACGGTCAGACAGCGGTTGGCCAGCGCCGTCAGGTCGCCACGGACGTAGAGAACCAGCGGCGGACTGTGGATTTCGCGCAGCAGCGTCGGGTAACGACTATCTTCGATCGAAACAATCTCGAACCGACCGTCAACCCGCTCATGGTACTGGCCGGACCGTAATCGTTGCCGACCGACTTCGAGTTTATCGGCTAACGCCGCTGAGGCGCCCGCGGCCAGGAGCTGCTGACGGTCGGCCTGCCAGATCGCTTCTAAGCTACCGAGCGCGGTCAGGAGTTGTTTAACCGTGCGGTACCCGAGGCCGAGCTGTGAGAAGGTCGCCCAATACTTGACGTTGTTCATACGCGCGTGAGGTCTTGACAGCTGTACGTTTGTTTGTTAGTTTGGGTTGTTTGTTCGTACTACATTCGGAATATCACCTCCACCTCAACCCTAGGGAGGGTTTCGGTCATGGCGCAGCGAGCGCTGGTTCAAGAGGTCGAAACGCTTGATCCGGCCAAGCTGGATCCAACGTTCCTACCAGATCCAACAGGTCCAAAATTGTTGGGGCAACCGTTTCCCAACTGTCACGGTCCGTTTGCGCCGAAGGGTGACCTGGCCCATTACATCGTGACCATGTGTCACGACGCCGGTCTGCGCCGCATCACGGTTCCGGCGATCATCGGACACCGGACCGAGCGAATGGTCTGGGGCAAGCCGCCGCGCCGTAGTCGGGCCACGATCAGACGACCAGACGTGCTGGCGATGTACGTCCAGCTCCGGAACGGTCAGTGCCCTCGGCTGTTCCTGGAGATCGCGGCTGCCTGCGGCTACGTCGTGCCAAGCCGGCAGACCGAGCTGAAGCTCGGGGACAGTTGAGCCGAACGGCTCGTTACCTGGAGGGACAAGCCGGACATCATACTAGGTGATGGCCGGCTTTCCTTTTTCGGAAGTAAAAAGGGCGACGGGTCAGGTCGAGAGATGAGCTCTCGAACGTGACGGCGCCACCTTTTAGCTACGTTGCCGGTGCGGCAACTTCGGTTGTTTCCTCAGCTTTTAGTCGATCTGGTTCCCGCGTGAACAGCCTAACATAGGCCTTGAGTTGCGGCAACCACCGCGGCCCAAGTTCGGCAAAATCGATCTTGACCAGCTTGGTGGTGAAGTCCCACTTCGGATTTTTAGTAATCAGCCGTTCAATCATTTTCGGCGTGATCATGTCGAAAAACTCAATCGCTAGTTTCTGGTTCGTGACACCCTCGACCGTCGCCTTGGTTACGGTGATGCTGGTGATGGCCGTTTTTTGAGCGAGCAAACGGATTTCCAGTAAATCGAACAGGTTGTGTAAGGACTGCGGGATGTCTTTTTCGCCAAAAGTTTTCTTTTTAAACTCGCGCAGCTCGTCAATGCTGATGACGTTCGCCATCTCCTGGTAGAGCTTGAGCCGCTTCGGTTCAGCCGACACCAGCGTCTTGGGGATACCAATGTCGAGCGGCAAGTCGATGATGATATCGCGCAGTGCTTCTTGCTTGATGCCAGTCTTGAGTTCTTCAATCGCTTGGGACAGTAGCCGGGTATAGAGGTTGAGACCAATGGCGGCGACCTGGCCGTGTTGTTCCTTGCCGAGAATGTTGCCGGTGCCGCGGATTTCCAGGTCGCGGAGGGCCAGCTGGAAACCGGCGCCGAGGTCGCGGGCCTCGTGCAAGGCCTGGAGTCGTTTCTTCGGACCGCCGGTCAGCTTGGTTGACTGGTAGAGAAAGTAGGCGTAGGCCTGCCGCGAACCGCGGCCGATTCGGCCGCGGAGCTGGTAGAGTTGGGCCAGGCCGAAGCGACCGGCATTCTCGACGATCAAGGTGTTGACGTTCGGCAGGTCGAGACCGTTCTCGATGATGGTCGAGCAGACCAGCACTTGGATCTTACCGGTGTCGAAGTCAGCCATCACCCTCGACAACTCGTGTTCGTCCATTTGGCCGTGGGCCACGGCGTAGCTCGCCTCAGGGACTAACTTTTGTAACCGCTGGAGCGTCAGCTCGATAGTTTCCACGTTGTTGTAGACGTAGTAGATTTGGCCGCCACGGCTAATTTCTTTGCGGATCGCGGTGCTGATTACGTCCTCAGCATACGGCTGAATAATGGTCTCGATGGGCAAGCGGCCCTCGGGCGGCGTTTCTATGATCGAGACATCGCGAATACCGGACAGGGCCAGGTTGAGCGTCCGCGGGATCGGGGTGGCGGTTAAGGTCAGGACGTGGGCTTGCTGCCGCAGCTCCTTGAGTTTTTCTTTGTCCTTGACGCCAAAGCGCTGCTCTTCGTCAATAATGATCAGACCGAGGTTCTTGAAGGTAATGTCTTTGGAGAGGAGGCGGTGGGTACCGACGACGATGTCAACGCCACCAGCGGCTAACCGAGCGATGGTCGCGCGCTGCTCTTTCTCGCTCTTGAAACGCGACAGCAACTCAACGTTGAGCGACAAGCCGTGCAAGCGGTTGACAAACGTATCGTAGTGCTGCTGGGTCAGGATGGTCGTTGGCGACAGGATGGCCACCTGGGCACCGCGAACCGCGGTGCGAACCGCGGCGCGGATGGCGACCTCGGTTTTACCGAAGCCAACATCACCGCAGACGAGCCGGTCCATCGGCGTGTTTTTCGCTAAGTCGTTGAAGACCTCCTCGATGGCCACCCGCTGGTCTTTGGTTTCCTCGTAGGGAAAAGAAACGGCCAGTTGCCGGTCTTCGTCCGTTGTTCCACCGAAGGGAATGGCTTTGGCCGTGGCCCGTTTGGCGTAGAGTTTGAGCAGTTCCTGGGCCAAGGCCATGGTTTCTTCTTTGATTTTGCGGGTGAGCTGGTACCAGTTCGAGCCGGACAACCGGTGGAGCTTGGGGTTGGCCACGCCGATGTACTTCGAAACCTTGTCAGCTGCTTCGACCGGGACGAATAGCTTATCGCCGCCGGCGTACTCAAGGGTAAAGTATTCGCGCTCGTGGCCGTCGACCTGCTGCTTGGTCATGCCCAAGAAACGACCGATGCCATGGTCAAGGTGGGTGATGTAATCGCCGGCTTTGAGCTCGGCTAAGAAGGCCAGGTCGACTTTACGTTTGCCGGTCGCTTGGCCGCGTGTTTCTCGGCGACCAAAAATCTCTTGGTCGGTCAAAAACAGGAACTTGTACCGGGGAGCGCTAAAACCACTCAGTATGTTGTTTGCATTTTTGACCGGCACGGTTGGCGGCGGCGCGAGGCGCAGGTGCTCAAACAGCTGACTGAGTTCGTTCGATTGTTCGGTCGCGATCGCCACATCCCAGCCCTCGTTGCGGTAGTGCGTCAGGTCCTGAGCCAAGGCTTCAAAATCACGGTGGTAGAAGGGGGCGTGGTGAAAATCGAGCTGTTGGGTAGTTTCGTCACTGAAGGTTTCGAAGATGATCGCCTGGTAGGGAGCGAGGACGGTTGACCACTGTTCCCACCGCGGCGCCACCGTCGCCAGCTGGTCAGGATCGGACAGCACGAACAGTACCTGCTCGCCGTTGAGATACGAGAACAGGGTCGCGCCGGAAGTGGTCGGAAATGTCGCCGGTGTGACAGTTAGCTCGGTAACGGCCGTGATTGGCTTCGGACCGTTGAGCGGTGAGATGGTGACCAGTGTATTTCCCTCGAATTCGAGACGGACTGGACGAGCCGCGTCAACCGGGAAGACGTCGACGATGCCACCGCGGCGGGCGAACGACCCCTCGCCGTCGACCGCCGTCTCGAATGAGTACCCAACCCGAGTCAATGCTTGACTGAGTTCGGCCGGCCGGCGGGTTTCCCCGACCCGCAGCGTCAGGATTAAGTCCCTAAAGGCCGGCCGCGGGAGAATTGAACGCTCGAATGAGCTGACGCTCGCCACCACCAGCACCGGCGCGCCGACGACCAATCGTCGCAGGAGTCGGGGGAGGTTCGGGCCGTCCAGCAGCAGGGGCTGCAGCTCGCCGCCGCTCCAGAAACGGAGCTGCTCGATGACCACCTCAGCCTCAGCGTCGTCAGCTGTTAGCCAGACTCGCTGTCGCAGCCGATCGTTGTTCCGCCAGCGGGAGATCAGGAAAGTTTTGGCTGCCAGCGGTCCCACGCCGGTAAGTCGTCGCTGGCCACTGAGCTCGGCAGTTAAAAAGGCCGGCTGGTGTGACCGATCGGCGAATAAATCGGTGGTTTTCATGGCCCGGGCGGGCGGATTTTTCGTAACTCGTTTACTCGATTGCGCCATTTTTTGAGAAGGTTGCTGGCTGGTAGGGTGGCGGGGCTTGACAGGCTTGTCGGTCTTTGCTAAGGTGTCATCTTGGCTTTAAGCGCTCGTTTCGCGGCAATCTTTGGTACCCACCGTCCTACTTGCAAGCGGCGAACAGAGGGCGACCCCTCCTAAGCTTTCCCAGTAGCCACAAGTTAAGGTGTGTGTCGTTTTCGGCAGACATCTTACGCTTGTAAGTAGATCCGTGGGTGGCAGAGAAGTTTGACTGGTGACATTTGACGTTTGACCAACTGGAACAGAAGATCACACGTTAACAGTTACTGGTCCTGTTGGTTGGGAGCCCGACACGGCTGGGAGAGTGCCGTCTGAGTAGGCTCCGCGGGCTGTGGCTAAGGCGACTCCTGCAAGTATCGGGTTCCCCTGATCTATTCCCCAGTCTGGCATGGCGGCATGAGCCATGTGGCAGACTGACGGGGCGCGCATCACTGGTTCGCACGGCGCGCCCACTTTTTTGTTAAGAAGTTGCTTTAAGTTCGGCCAGGATATGGTCAGCCGCTTGGCTGATGATCCCGGTTGGCCCGGCCAAGGCCGCCTCTTCCTCGGCCGTGAAGTTTTGCAGCACATAGTCCTCAGCCGCCAGGTTATGGTTGCGGTTGCTGCCGACGCCGAGGCGCAGCCGGTGAAAGGCTTTTGAACCGAGTGCTTGAATGACTGATTCGACGCCCTGGTGGCCGGCGGCGCCGCGGTCAAGAGCGGGTCGGAGTTCTCCAAAGGGGAGGTCGACGTCATCGTGGATGACCCAGAGACGGTCAAAAGGAATTTTGTAGAAGTTGACGAAGCGAGCGACCGGCTGACCACTTTCGTTCATGAACGTTTGCGGCTTGAGCAAGAAGATGCGGGGCTGACCAGCGGTGTGAGCGACCTGCGAATTCCCCTCACCGCGCCAGTCGATCGCGCCGGCAAGCTGGTCTCGAACCGCGTTGACCACCCGCCAGCCAAGGTTGTGCCGCGTGCGTTCATACTGCTGCCCGGGATTGCCGAGGCCGACGACGAGACGCGAATTCATGTCGACGAAGTTCGTTTGGCGGTTAGGGCCGGCTGGTAGTCGGTGCCAATGACGAACAGGATGTCGGTGTCCGGCGGTTGGGCCGGGAGGACGGCTCGGTTGACGTTGTCGTTGCCGTTGAGAATGGTTGGTACCAGACCGGGGTTGAGTAGGGGCGAACCAGTGCCGGTGCCAGCCAGGCCAAGGTATGAGGCTAGACCGCTGAGTGTGTACGGTTTACGGCCATTGGTATAATCAATCAGCTGGCTGTTCGCCATTCGTTCATTCGAGCGGTGCTGATCAACCGTCACATTGGAAAAACCGAGCGAGGTAAGATTGGTGGCGACTGTTTTTGCGGTGCCGTTTCGACCGCTGCCGTCTCGAACCAAGATTCGGGCCTGTTCCTCGCGGTAGCGAGCGACGACAAAGATGTTGGCGCAGAAGGCTCGAACCGCGGCGAATGTTCCGTCTCGGGGAACCAACAAGAAGGCCCCATCCTGGCCGGTCGCAACATTGAGTAGTCCGTTCGGGCTGCTGTCGATGACGTGGCTGGTAACTGAGTTCGTCGGCGATTCGCGTAAGAGCTTGGCGAGGCGCAAAAGTTCCCAAATCTCCATATTCGTCCGGGTGTGGATGCCGAGTGAACTGAGGATGTTGCCGATTCTGACCGGGTTGATGATGGTGCCGAGTGAAAAGATTTCTTCCCGGAGCGCTTGCAGAACGAGCTGCTGCCGGCGGCTGCGGGCGAAGTCTGAGCCCTCGCCGTTGCTGCCGTGGCGTGACCGAACGAACTTGAGGGCGGTGTCACCATCCATCATTTGCTGGCCGGCCCTGAAGCTGATGGTTTGGTAGCCGAAATCCTCAGTCGGGTACTCGCGGTCAGCAAAATTCCGTTCCACGGTGAGCGTCACGCCGCCGAGGTCATCGACGATCTTGGTAAAACCGGCGAAGTCGATTCGTCCAAAGTAGTGCATCGTTAGGCCGGTCACGCGGGCGACGATATCAGCGGTCAGTTGTTCACCGCCACCCGGGTAGCTCAGCTCCTGGCCGAAGGCATTGGCGTTGTTGATTTTGCGGATGCCATACCGGGGAATTTCGACCGCCAGGTCACGCGGAATTGAAATCAAGGTCACCTGCCCGGACGAAGGTTTGAAGCTGGCGACGATAATAGTGTCAGTCAGGAGCGGACCTTCGTGGCCTGGTCCGCCGATACCGAGAAGCAGGACGTTGATGCGATCCTCGCCTTCACCTTTAAGCTGGGCGTCCCGTTTGGCGACGATGTGGCCGAGCTGTTCTAAAACCGACACCCGCCGGTTACCGTCGACGGTGGTGTTGACCGCGGCCAGGAGGCGATAGCCGACCAGGCCAATAAAGACCAGCAGGACGAGGACGACGGCGCCGCCAATTTTCCACCAAAACCAAGACCTCCGCCGTGGCGTTAACTGCGCCGACGCCGGCTCAGGGTGTCGTTCCTGGGGAGCGTGCAAACTCTGAATCGGCATGTGTTTCGTGCCGTCCTCGCCAGTATAGCGGCTGGTCGTCAGAACCGTCAACTACTCCAATCATTTGTTTTTTCGCCCGCGGCCTTATTTGACGGTTGAGATTTGATTTTCCTAAAAAATCGTGATACACTTTTCCTACTTTACGCTAAGGTTAGCCAATCATAAGTGAACCCAGCTCCACGGCTTTACTGCCGTGGCCTCAGGGTGGTTGCCCTTCGGGATTTACTTCTCCGCTTCCTCGACGGGTTAACACCGTGGGGCTGGGTAAAGCGCTAGGCAGGGGCACTGTCGAACCAGCCGGCATGGTCGCATAGCTCAGTTGGTTAGAGCGTACGGTTCACATCCGTAAGGTCCCTGGTTCAAGTCCAGGTGCGACCACCAGTCCCTTGGGCAGGCGGGTTCATCAGGTCTCCCCGGACCAGACTCGGCGAGGGAACCAAAACCACCAGCAGTAGTTTTCATGGAACCAAGCAAATCGAACAATCGAACGACGCCGTCTCGTCCCGGTCCGCCGCTTGGGCGGCGGTCGGTGGTGCCCAGTTTTTCTGAATCAGCCGCTTCGTTCATCGTCGAGGTCGCGAAAGTGGTGGTTATTTCGCTGGCCATTATTATCCCGGTCCGTTACTTTCTAATCCAACCGTTCTACGTCAAGGGCGCCTCGATGGAACCCAACTTCTACGACAACGAGTACTTAGTCGTCGATGAAATTTCCTACCGTTTCAGTGAACCGAAGCGCGGCGACGTCGTCGTCCTCCGCAACCCACGTCACGAATCTGACTTTTTTATTAAACGAATTATTGGCTTGCCGGGTGAGCGCGTGGAGATCATCAACGGCGAGGTGAATATCTACAACCGAGCTGACCTGAATGGATTTACGCTGGCCGAATCAGCGTACTTACCACCCGGTACCCGGACGTCCGGGACGGTCGACCAGGCATTAGGAGCAGCTGAGTACTTTGTCCTGGGTGACAACCGCGAGTCGAGTCTCGACTCACGCTTTTTCGGCTCTGTCGTGCGCCGCGAAATTGTCGGCAAGACGTGGATTCGAGCTTGGCCGGTCAATCGTCTGCAGGTCTTCCGGCGGCCGGCCTACCAAACTGAGGTCGAGGGTTGAGCCGTATGCCGAACCAGAAACCAGAACCGACACTGCCACCGACCGCCGACGCGCCATCGGAAAAAATCAAAGGACAGCCGCAGCTGCTCCGCGGGATGAAAGACATCCTGCCGGCCGACCAGCCGTACTGGGACGCGGTGGCGAGCATCGTGGACAAAACCGCGACCGGCGCTGGTTTTGCGCGGATCGAAACGCCGGTGCTCGAAGCCGCCTCGTTGTTCACGCGCTCGGTCGGGCAAGAAACCGACATCGTCGAGAAGGAGATGTACGTTTTTGTCGACAAGAGCGGGGATCGCGTCGCCCTACGTCCTGAGCTAACCGCCGCCGCCGCTCGGGCCTACCTTGAGCACGGCATGATTAGTTGGCCGCAACCGGTCAAGCTCTGGTACCTGGGTCCGTTTTTTCGACACGATCGCCCGCAGGCTGGTCGCTTCCGTCAGTTTTGGCAGTTTGGTTTGGAGGTACTCGGCGATGGACATCCGGTGATCGACGCCATGCTGATTTATCTGGCGGTCTCGATCTACCGGACGCTGAACGTCCCCGTTGAGGTCCAGATAAACAGCCTCGGCGACCGCGCCTGCCGACCAGGCTACGTCCGGCAGTTGACCGACTACTTCAAAACGCGTAAGCATCAGCTGTGCGAAGACTGCAAGCGTCGGCTGCAGCGCAACCCGCTGCGCATTTTTGATTGCAAGGTCACGGATTGCTATACGATTAGTCAAGATGCGCCGCAGATCGTCGACCATCTGTGTGAAGCCTGTAAGGACCACTTCGTCCATACATTGGAATACCTCGGTGAACTGGAGGTGTCGTATACGCTCAACCCGCGGATTGTGCGGGGATTAGATTACTACACCCGGACCGTTTTTGAGATCGTTGAGGAGGGTGGGAGTGAGGCCTCGACCCAATCGGCGCTGTGCGGTGGCGGGCGATATGACGACCTACTGGAACAACTCGGTAGCCGTCAGGTGCCGGCGGCCGGGTTGGCCGGCGGCGTCGAGCGCCTCATCATCAAGATGCACGAGCGGCAGTTCGCCCCCACGGTCGTGTCACCTGATTTGTTTTTGGCCCAGCTGGGCGAGCCGGGCCGGAAGAAGTGTCTTAAGCTCTATGACGTCCTCCGGTCGATGGGTGTCAAAGTGGTGGAAGCCTTCTCCAAAGACGGCTTGAAGCCGCAACTCGAGGTAGCCAATCGGTTGGGTGTCAAGTACGCCCTGATTATCGGACAGAAGGAAATCATGGACGATACGGTCCTGATCCGCGATATGGAGAATGGGATTCAGGAGGTGGTCGATTTCAAAAAAGTCGTCCCGGAGGTTCAAAAGCGCCTCGCCAAGTCGACCACCAATGGTCAGCCAACACCCGCGCCCGGGCCATGAATCCCGTTAGAACGTATGCGGAACGATAATTCAAGTCCCTCTCTCAACTTCCGAAACGCTACTCACTGACTTTCTGACGGGATGAATCCTGATTGTCTGTTCTGCAAAATCGCGGCCAAGGAGCTGCCGGCAACCGTGGTCTATGAGGACGACGCGATGGTGGCCTTCAAAGACATCAAGCCGGTGGCGCCGGTGCATGTGTTGATTGTGCCGCGGAAGCACGCCCCTTCAGTTGCCGAACTGGCGCCCGGTGACACGTTGTTGGTCGGAGAGATGATTCGGCGAGCCCAGCAGCTAGCGGAGGAACTAGGGATTGCCGATCGCGGGTACCGCCTGGTGTTCAATGTTCGAAAACATGCGGGGCAAGTCGTCGACCACATACACTTGCATCTGATCGGCGGCCAAGCATTAGGTCGGATGGCCTGAGAACCTCGGCGGGAAAACCCGACCACCCCTCCGCTTCGCGGTTTCCCCTCCTCAATTGAGGAGGGGAAATGCCGACAGGCATAGGGGGGGTCGGCGCTGCGGACGTGACGGATTCGATTTTGACGTGGGGGCGTTCGTGTGGTATACTCACCACACATTTTTTACCTGACACCAATGTCACGAGTGACAGTCCAGCATGCTCAAGGAGGTGATACGCGTGGTTGAAGTTCGACGTAAAGAGGGCGAATCAGTTGAAAGCTTGCTCCGACGGTTCACGAAACGGGTCCAGCAGAGTGGCGTACTGCTGCGGGCCAAGCGAGCGCGGTTCTACGAGCCGCCAAAGACAAAGCGTGAGGTCCGCGAGGACGCGATTCGTCGCCGCGAGATTCGGCAGCGCAAAGAGTACCTCCGCAAGATTGGAAAACTTGAGGACCTGACCGGTCGGACCGGACGACGACGCCCGTTGCCGCGTATCCCCACGCGGTCATGAGTCTGCAGCAAACCATCGAGCGCGACTACAAGCAGGCGTTCAAAGCGAACGACCGAGCGGTCGTATCGGCTCTGCGCATGCTCAAATCGGCCATCAAGAATCGTGAGATCGATGTTGGTCGAGAATTGACCGACGAGGAAACAGTCGAGGTAGTGAGCCGGGAGACCAAGCGTCGACGAGAAGCAGTAACGCAGTACCAGGCTGGCGGACGGGCCGACCTCGCGGCCCACGAACAGACCGACATCAACGTTTACGGTCGGTACCGGCCGGCCCAGCTGAGCGAAACGGAGTTGCTGGCCATCATCAAAGAGACCGTGGCCGCGGTCGGCGCCACCAGCCCGAGTGATCTCGGCAAGCTCATGGGCGCGGTTATGGCTAAGGTTAAGGGCCGGGCTGATGGCACCGCCGTTCGGGCGGCCGTCCGCCGGGCGCTCGGAGCGTAAGTCTGCGCCACCGTAACAAAGATGGAGCGAAAGCGAAACTGGAGTAGTGGGGCGGTGCTGATCGGCGTTCTCCTCGGCGTCGCCGCGTTTGGGGTAGCGCTCCAGGCAACGGCGATCACGCCGTTTTCGGTCGCAGACATCGGTGGCTCAGTTGGTTTAGGTACGGCCGACCTCCGCAACGTCGTCTTTAATGTCATTCGGTGGGTCCTCGGGATCCTGGCCTTGGTGGCGGTCAGCTACATTATCTACGGCGGCTTTATCTGGCTGACCGCGGCCGGCAATCCGGAGCGGATTCAAAAAGCCAAGCGGATAATTATCAACGCTGTCATCGGACTCGTGATCGTGCTCCTGGCCTTTGCGATCGTGTCGTTTGTGGTCCGGGCCATTCAGGGGTCGTCCGGCGACGACGGGGATGGAACGCCCATTACCTGTCCGCCGATCTGTCCGCCGCCGGATGTTGGGTTGGAGATCCGTTCGATTACCACTGACTGCGGTAATCCGCCAGACTTCCGCCACGACGTTTTCTTGTGTAGCGCGGTCAACGTTGTCTTCAACCACCTGCTCAATGGCAGCTCAGTCAAGTCGGCGGTCGAGGCTTCGCCACCAGCGGTCAAGTTGAAGATTGAGAAATGTCTCGACGACGACAGTGATCCGTGTGACTCGGTCGAAGATCCACCATCCGGCCCGATTGCTAACCAAGTCTTTACCGATGCGACGCCGTCGAGAACGCAGGCTGAATGGGTGGCCCGGCTCGATCCTAACAATCCCGGAAAGAATCTGACTTTCTTTCACGTTCAGCAGAATTTCGAAGCCGACACCTGGTACCGGATGACGATCCCGAAGACGATCGGTGACGTTCAGGGCAATACCCTCAGCGGTTGCCGGGAGAACCTGGCCGATCTTGACGGTATTGATGATTGTCAAAATAAAGGCACGCACTACGAGTGGCGCTTCCAGACCGGCACGCGGGTTGATACCACCGCCCCCCGAGTGTCCACCGCCTATCCCGATATCAGGTACCTGACGCAGCCAGCGTTTGACCCGGACCGCAACGTCGTCCGGACGCCAATCATTTCAATTCGTTACGACCAGGCCGTCCTGCCGCCGACGCAAGTTGAGCTGATCGCCTTTGATGCTAACGCCCCCCCGGATCCGGCGACGGGCCTGGGTGGGACGCTGGGAGCGGCAGTTAACCCAGCCAACTACACGGTCGTGCCAACCGACGATGGTCGTGGCGCGGTCATTCAGGTCAAATCGACAACGCCGCTCGACAGGTTTACCTGGTACAAAGCCAAGGTCGCCGGTGTCAACGATCTGTGCAGTAACGCCCAAGACCCGGAGCCATTCGAATGGGTCTTTGAAACGAATGACGTGGTGCCGGGGATTGCCGACCACTACCCGCGTAACAATACGGCTGATGCCTGCGAAGACACGCCGGTGTTTATCCGCTACACGGTCTCGATGTACGACTCGCTGACCAGCTCCTGCAGCGTCAGCGCGGCCGGCAACGGCGGGTACGTCACGGCCGGCTACATGAGCCCCAATCCAGCGACCGGTACGAAAACGTTCAATGTTCAAGATCCGTGCCCCGGCGGCTGTCTCAATCCGCAGAACTACTGCAAGGTGTACGCTTTCATGCCGCCCCCGCCGTTCCCGCCAGACTCGGTCTTGTCAGTCAACCAGACCTACCGGATCGGCGTCGATAACCGGTTCGTCATCAACGACAGCGGCGACACGCTGCGTTTTGGCGAAGGCCTGCCCCCTGGTCCACCCTCGCGCGGGCAGTGGCACTTCGACGTCAAACCGGCTGGTCAGTGCGCTAACCGGCCGGTGATTACCTCGGTTCAGCCGCCGCAGGGCACGGACGGACAGTGCGTGACCGTGCGGGGCTTCAATTTTGACCAGCAGCCTGGCTATGGATCGTCTGATGAACTCCTCTACGCGGGAACCCCGCTCGTGCGAATGGGGCAACCAAATGAACAGGTGTTGGGGTGGACAGACACAGCCATTCCAGCCGAAGTCCCGGCTGGTGCGACTGGTGCCTTTCCGTTCAAGGTCAAGACTGAGCTGCCGCCGCCGTTCGGCGTTCTTGATAGCAATGATTTCCCGTGGGACAAAATCGCCGGCCCGGCCTCGACTGGCCCGTGCTTGGCCGCACTCAACCCTAACGCCGGATTTGCTGGCAGCGGGGTGACGGCCACGGGCGTTCGCTTTGATCAGAATTCGAACCTTAAGGACATACTCTTTAATGCGATTGCCAGCACCTGGACGCGGTGGGAAGACCGCCGAGTAGATACGACCGTGCCGAATCTAAACCCCAGCGTGGTCGACGTGACAGTCCAAAACGACCAGGGCACCTCGAACCCTTTGCCGTACACGATCAATCCCATCCCGCCCGACCAACCGATCGTGGTCGACCGTTGGCCGAGCTGCAGTACCTCGTGCGTCAATGCTGACGTCGGCGCGCGATTCAGCGTTGACGTTGACGTGGCTTCGCTAACCGCCCCGGGTACGGTCATTCTCCGGCAGTGCAACGATCAGGATTGCAGCTCGTTCAGCGGCGGGCCAATCACGGTCTCGGTCGTGTACGACGGCCCGCCCGATTTCAAGGCTCACTTCCAGCTGTCGGTAACCTTAGTGCCGGACAAGTGGTACCGGGTCATCCTGAAGGACACCATTAAAGGTTCGACCGCGCCGGCTGACAGTACGCTCGGCGGATTGAATTACGACGAAGACGGTAACGGTTCGCCGGATGCGTTTTCTTGGACGTTTAAGACCCAGTCGGGTGCCGGCGGCTGCCGGTTCGACCGGGTGGTGGCCAATCCGCGCACGGCCACGATGCGGCAGGCCGGCGAAACGAAGCCGTACTATGCCGAAGGATACACTGAACCGAATAGCTGCTCGGCGACTGGTCAACTGCTCAATCCTCAGAGCTTGAACTGGGCGTGGTCGTCAAATCCGGCCTATGCCACGGTCCAACCGGTCGTCAAGCCGTGGAATGCGGTGGTCACGGCGGTGGCGGAAACAGTCCCGGGGACGACCGATATCAAGGCGACCGGGACTGACACGCTCAGCGTATCTAAAGTCGGTACTGGCGTGTTGACCATCGACTTTTCGTTCTGCGAAGACGACACTGACTGCGAAGCCGGCGGCCTCTGCACCGGTAGTACCTGCGATCAAGCCACCCGTCGTTGCTCGCCGCTGCTCAAGAGCCTTTCCCGGACGAACGGGGCGATTGGAACGTGGCTGGGCGTTGCCGGCTGTTACTTCGGAAACTACGCCCGGGGCACCTGCCAAGGCGGCAGCAACGCTGGCGCGGCCTGCGACGTGAACCCGGACTGCGACAGTCAGAACTGCGCTGGCGGCAGCGCGGTCATCTACACCAACAACCAGCGCGGCCGCTGGCCCAATCCACCGTTGTGCGGAGCACCGGCGACGCAGTGGTCTTCGACCAACATTACGAGTGAAGTACCAGACCGCGACGCTGCGGATTTGAGCGCCAGCGACGGACCAATCGTAGTTCAGCGTTGGGACGGTAAACGCTCGAATCGGTCGCTGGATTTTACCGTCGATCCAGCGGTTATTGTGCCGGGCATCTGCCGGGTCACGCCGGGAAGCGGTAGCGACGGCACCACCGTAACCATCTCCGGTCAAAACTTCGAGGACAACCAGGGTACTGGTCGCGCGACTTTCTACAAGGAGAAAGACGTCGCTACCTACGATTCGTGGACTGCTAGCCAGATCGTTGGGCGAGCGCCGAACGGCATAGAGAACAACACCGATGATCTCTACTCGTTTGAGGGCGTCCCCTGGCAGCGGAACGAAGTTGGAGTCAAGCAGAATGGGCAGTGGAGTAAGATCGCAAACTTCAACGTCACGCCGCCGGGCTGCCAAGTTTGTGCCAATGACAACCAATGCAGTGTGGGGTCGGGTTGCGGCTACAACGGTTGCTGCGCCATCATGCCAACGGTCACCGGCGTCGATCCGACTGATGGCCGGACGAACGTCTGCCGTAACGTGGTGGTCGCCGCCACCTTTGATCGCGACCTGGACAGCAGCACCGTCAATACCGGTTCAGTCCATCTCCAGCAGTGGGGTCGCGTCGCAATTCCTGGCGGATTCGGATTCGGTTTTGCTGAGGTGGCGGGAATTACAGTTCGCTACGATGCCGCGGCGCGGCGCGTGAGCATTACGCCACCCAGCCTGCTCAATCGGAATAACCGCTACCAAGTCGTGCTCAGTCGTGGCGGCATCATCCGTAGCCGCGACGGAGCGCCGTTGGCTGAGTACAGCTGGGAGTTCACCACCGCCGACAGCGAAGGGCCGTGTGCGGTCAGCCGCATTGAAGTGCTGCCGCCAACCTGGATATTCCCGAAGGCCACGCCCGGCGACCCTGACGCGAGTCAGTTATTCACCGCCCGGGCCCTGTCCGATGCCAACTTGGAAATCACCGAAGTACCAAACGTCTACGATTGGGACTGGGATTGGGAGTTTGCCGACGGCGGTACCATCGCGCACTTCATCCCCGACCCACCGAATGATCCGGGCGACAGCGACGCCGCCACGGTCGAGGCCAAGCCGGTCAAAGGACAGACGCGGGTGATTGTCCGCGCCAAGCCGACTAATCCGGCCCGAGGCTTGACCCGCGAGGTGGCGGGTTCAGCGACCATTACGGTCACCGCCTGTGAAAATCCTTGGGTCTTCCGCGACAGCAACGCCAACTGCACGATCGTCAATCCCGGCGCATCGTGCACGGACTTTCACTTCGATCTCAACTACTGTCTGGACGGCGGACTGCCGAACCTCAGCTTCGATGGATCGTCAATTCGACCAACGGTCACCGAGTACGCTTCATCGGGGACGACGTCTGGTCCAGCACTCCTCAAAGAGTTTTTATTTAAAGAACTCAACGCCGAAACGCGCGACGCCGTGGGCATCAGGATTTACGACAACACTGAGGGCTTGTCGGCGGCCGAATGGTACAAAAAGTACGCGCCCCAGCCGGGACAAACCGCAACGCTCAGCGTCGACGGGTACGACGCCGTCCGCGACGGCACCACGGTCTACGTGGCGGCCAGCGATTTCGACGGCGGCCGGTTCAATCCCAAGATCTACCTGATTTCTTACAACCAAGGGGCCGACCAGAAGATGGTCAGCATCTACAACCAGATGCTGGATAGTTGGTTCTTCAACAACAACCCGCAACTCGGCGCCATTTGCAATGTTAACAACGACAACGATAAGCTCTGCGCCCAGCGTGACCTAAAGCGAGTGGCCGCCATCAGCGACGTCGTTCAGTACCTCCGCGGCTACCGGACCGATCACGGTTTCTACCCGAAGCTGGAAGCAGGATCGTTCCTGCCGCAGCTATCGTTTTCAGTCTGGCCGTCATGGCAGCAAACGTTGGGCGGCGACCTGAAGCAAACCCTGCCGATCGACCCGAAAAATGAGATCGTCAACTGCCCATCAGGCCAGTCGATCGACGGCGCGTGCTGGAACGAAACGCAGAAAAAGTTCATTTGCCCGAGCGGGTCGCGTATACTAGGATACCAGGGGACGAAGGACGGGACGACGGCCAGGCTGTACGCCAACCTCGAGTACACCGGAACCGGCGCCTGGATCAATAACCCGTCAGAAACAGTCTGCGCGGCGCCGTCGTCGTGCCAATGCTTCAACTACGCTTTTGGACCATGATTAACCATGAACGGTGACCAGGGCGAAACCCGTCAGCCATTGCGTCAAACCCTGATTTTTCGTATACTAGCGGTGGTTGTCGTGCTGGCCATTATCGTCGTCCTCGCCCTTTTTCTCCGCCGTCGAGCACCGTCAGGTACGAACGTTAACACTTCGTCCACGAATCGTTCCCCAGTGCCGGTCAACCTTGACACCCGCCAGGGGATTACTCGAGAGGATGGCGATCAGGACGGTTTAACTAACGACGAAGAGGTGCGTCTCGGGACCAACCCGACTCAGGCCGACTCTGACCGCGATGAAATCTCTGATTTCGACGAAGTCAAGCTCTATCAATCTGATCCGAATAAGGCCGATAGCGACGGTGACGGACACAGTGACGGTGAAGAAGTCCGACAGCGATTCAGCCCGACCGGTCCAGGCAAACTCTTCGAAACCGTTCCGCCTGCGGCCACGCCGTCGTAGGCACCCACACCGCGCGTAACCTTACCAACTTTCAAGGAGGCCGACTATGTTCGAAAACGAGCCAACCACCCCGACCCCAACGCCGGTAGCACCATCACCAGCAGCGTCGTCGATGCCGCCGCCGGACATTCATACCATGCCTGAGCGGTTTATGGATGCTGGCGGGGGCGGTGGTCCGACCACGCCTGCTCCCGGAGGTAGTCGTGGCAAGAAAATTTTAATTGCCGCGATTAGCGCGGTTGTGCTCGGCGGCTTGGGGGCCGGCGCGTGGTACTACTTCACCCGACTGTCGTCAACCACGGTGGCGAACGGCAACAGCACCACCTACGCGAACGTTAACCGGAACGTCAACCTCAACCGGAACTTAAACGCCAACCTGAACACCAACGCGAATGCTAATGCTAATGTGAACGCGAATGCGAATCTGAATATCAACGTCAATGCTAACGCCAATACCAACACGAATACCAACACCAGCACCACTGGTTCGCCGTTGCCGACCGCGACGGATACCGATAGCGACGGCTTAACTGATATTGAGGAAGCGGTCTACAGCACTCAGGCTAACAGCAACGATACCGACGGCGATGGTTTTATCGACGGCCTTCGAACGTTAGCCAACGGCAAAATTGAAGGCGAGGTCTACTTCGGTTTTTGCCCGACGAAGACCGGTAGCGTCCAACTCGACGACGAAGCCTGCGGCCTGATGCGGACCTACACCAACACCACCTTCAACTATGCCCTGTGGGTGCCGAAGAATTGGCTGGCGCAGCCGACCAGCACGGACCAGAAGACGGTGATCGTCACGCCGGACATCGCCACCACCGAATTTTTTCAGGTGTCGATTCTGGACAACCCAACCCAGGTGACGGCCAAGAATTACTACGTCAGCCTCAACCCCGGCATTGATCCATCGAAGCTGAAGGACGCCACCGTTAACGGGCTGGACGGCGTGCTATCGCTCGACGAAAGCACCGTCTACTTCGTTAAGGGCACGAAGATCTACATTGTCAGCTACAACACAAACGCCCTGAATAAGGCAAATCTGCGCACCACTTTTACGGCGCTGTACCGCAGCTTCCACCTGGTGGCGCCGACGGCGACGAACACGAACACGAATGTGAACACCAATGCCAGTAGCAATAGTAATAGCGCGGCCAACAGCAATACCACTACCTCAGCCAATACCAACGGAGCGGCCGGTACGACCAACGCACCGTTGAACTACTGAGCAGTGGCGATGGGGTGCGAAGTCGCAGCCGTCGTCCGACTCCCGGTGACCCGAACCTTCTTCCGCCGCCGTCTTGACCGCGCCCTCCGAATGCTCCACTACAACCCGAAGACGGTTACCGTTTCGCTGGCTTTCGTCGGCGACACCGCCATGCGCCGCCTGAACCAACACTACCGTCGTCAGCCGGGGACCACGGACGTCCTCTCTTTTCCTGGTCGCCGCCCGGAGCTTGGCGAGATCGTCGTTTCGGTACCACAGGCGCGGCGGCAAGCGCGTCGGTACGGCACCGCCGTGAGCCGGGAACTGCTGCTCCTGTCTGTCCACGGGTTGCTCCACCTGGCCGGATACGATCACCACCGCGCCCGCGACCGGCAGCGGATGCAAGCCGCCGAGCAACGGCTGGTGGGACAAGCACTGATCAATCGTTCACGCCGGCGGTCATGAGCTTTCGTCGCAGCCTCAGCTTCGCCCTCAATGGTCTCCGTTACGTCTATGCCCATGAGCGCAATTTCCGGATCCACCTGGTCATCGGTGCGGTCGCGATCATCCTCGGTTGGGGGCTGGGGGCGAGTCGGGTGCAGTGGCTATTTCTGTCGACCGCCATCGCTTCGGTCTTGGTCATCGAAGTTGTCAACACGGTGTTTGAGAAAGTGGTCGACATGATCCATCCACGCGTCCACCACTACGCGGGCGCGATTAAGGACCTGGTGGCTGCCGCCGTTCTGATCGCGTCACTCTCGGCCGTTATCGTCGGCGCGCTCGTCTTCATTCCACTTATTACCACACGCTTTTTCTAAGCCATGGCAAAAGAAAGTTTCATCATCGGCCTCGACATCGGTTCCGCCACCATTCGGGTCGCCGTCGGCCAGGTTCAACCAGACAGTCCAACCATTCACCTGGTCGGTGCAGCGGAGCAGGAAGCCCACGGCATTTCCAAGGGTTCAATCACCAGCATCGAGGACGCGGTTAGCGCCGTCTCGAGCGCGCTGGAAACGGTTGAGCGGATGACTGGTATTCCCACGGAACACGCTTTCGTCGGCATCGGCGGCACGCACGTAACCTCACTGGAGAGTCACGGGGTAGTGGCCGTCTCTCGACCGAACGGAGAGATTCGAGAAGATGACGTCGAACGGGTCGTCGAGGCGGCGCAGACCGTCGCCACGCCGCCCAACTATGAGATTCTGCACGTCATCCCCCGAACGTTTACCGTGGACAACCAGCGCGGCATTAAGGATCCCGTCGGCATGACCGGTATGCGGCTCGAAGTCGATGCTCAAATTATTCAGGGACTATCGGGCCAGATTAAGAGTATCACGAAAGCAGTTTTTCGGACCGGCCTATCGATCGACGACCTGGTCCTCGGCTCGCTAGCAGCGGGGGAGTCAGCGTTGACGAAGCGACAAAAAGAGCTGGGGGTGTGTCTGCTCAACATCGGCGGAGCGACGACCAGCGTGGTGGTCTTTGAAGAAGGTGATGTTTTGCACGTCAAAGTTTTGCCGGTTGGCGCCGGTCACATTACCAACGACATTGCCATTGGTTTACGAACCTCGATTGAACTGGCCGAACAGGTAAAATTGGCCGCCGGTACGGCCGCCCCCGAAGCGGTCGGAAAGCGCGAGGAAGTTAACTTGGCCGAGTTCGAGGACGGCGAGTCGGCGGTCGTCAGCCGCAAGCACCTGGCCGAGATCATTGAAGCTCGTCTGGAGGAAATTTTCCGGATGGCCGATAAAGAATTACAGTCGGTCGGCCGCGCCGGCATGCTGCCGGCCGGGGTCGTGCTGACCGGCGGCGGGGCGCAGCTCAACGGGATCATGGACGTGGCCAAGAAGGTGTTTCGTCTGCCGGCCTCAATCGGCCTGCCCCAGGGGATCGTCACGGCCATTGATAAGGTTAACAGTCCGGCCTTTACCACGGCCGTGGGACTGATTGCCTGGGGCGCCGGCGCACCGGAACACGGTGGCTTGCTCGGCAAGATCAGCAGCCTGCCGTCGGTCAACGTGGTAACGGATCGGATGCGCCAGTGGTTCAAAAACATGCTCCGATGAAGTCGGGGGGAGGGTGGCTCAGCGGCCAAGCGCGCACGGCGGCGGTGACCGCCCTCGTCGGCTTGCTGGTCGTTTTGGCGCTGGTGGCGCTCGTGGTTAGCCGCCGGACATCAGCCCCGGCGCCGGCCACGACGTCATCGGAACAGCGGCTGAGCTGGCCCCTGGTCCATTATCCGCTTTTTTCGGTTAGCCTTCCCTTACCGACCGGTATGACCGTCTGCCAGCAAGGGTCAGCGCAACTCAGCGTTCGGACGGCGGCTTGTGAAGACGAGGCGACCGATGCGATCGTGGTTCGGCGACAGGACTCGTGGGATGCGCTCGAATTGACCGCCGTTTTTGACGACGCCTTCGGCCAGGAACTTCGCGAAGCCGGACGCCCCAGCCTTGCAGGGAGCGGCATCGCGCTCGACGGTGATTTGACTAGCATCCGCTACCGCGTGCTGTCAGCTACGGTCACCGCCGCGGTCGTGCGAGACAAGCAGGTCCGCGACGGCACCTCACGAACGATGGCGATTCTGTTCCGGCGCGATGTTCCGTTGCGAGACCATGGCGTTGAAGTTCAGACCGATGACGTGGTCGAATCGTACCTTCAGGCGATCAGCTTTGCGCGTCCGTCCGAGCGGACGGTCACGACCTCGCCCTGGAAGACGTTCGTCAGTCCCGCTGGTTGGCGGTTCGACTATCCGTCGGTCAGCACTCCCTACCAGGCCTCGTCACCAGCCGAACTGAGCGTTACCTTTGGCGCCGGCGCTCGGTTAGAGGTTCGCTCGGGACGCTCGGTTGACGAAGTGCGCGGTTCGACCGTCGGGTATCGGCAATTGAATGAGAAACCAATCGAGGTCAACGGCGCAACGCTGACCGAAGAACGGTACCTACCCGAGGGAGGTTCGTCGACGGAGCGAATGTTGTTCGTCAGTTTTACGCACGGAGACCAAGCAGTTGGATTGACCCTGGTGACCACGGGTGATGTGGCCGAAGAAGATACGTTCGCAGCGATGCTCAAGAGCTTCCAGTTTGGGTCCTAACCGTCAAACCGAATGCGTGGCCTGAGCAGTTAAGGTGTTCATTGGTGAAAAAGGTGGCTCAGGTAAGCCCTTTTTCGTATGGTTGGTTGCACGACCCGCCTTTTTTAGCTCGCTTTGACACTAATTTGATGAACACCTACAATGTAAGCACGTGTCTATCCACAAGCTCAGGGTAGACGTAAAGATTACGCACATCATGCCCACCGAGGTAAAACCCCAGATCGAAACTTTTGCCAAGATCAAGGTTGTTGGTGTCGGCGGCTCCGGCGGTTCGGCCATCAATCGGATGATGCGCTCGAAGATTCGCGGCATCGATTTTGTCGCAATCAACACCGATGCCCAGGCGCTACACCACAACGCCGCCCCGCATAAGATTCACATTGGTAAGACGACGACGCGTGGTTTGGGTACCGGTATGGATGCCGAGCTTGGTCGGAAAGCGGCCGAAGAAAACGCTGATGAAATCCACGACAACTTTAAAGGTAGCGATATGGTTTTTATTACCTGTGGCTTGGGAGGCGGGACCGGCACCGGGGCTGCCCCAATCGTGGCCGAGATCGCCAAGGATGTTGGTGCCTTGACCGTCGGGGTGGTGACTAAACCGTTCAGCTTCGAGGGTGCCCAGCGTCGACAGATTTCGGAGCAAGGTTTTGTCGAGTTGCGCGACAAGGTTGACACCATTATTACCATACCCAATGACCGGCTCTTGCAGATAATCGACAAGAAGACATCATTGCTTGATGCTTTTGACACGGTCGATGACGTGCTTCGGCAGGGCGTGCAGGGAATCGCGGAGTTGATCACCGTCCCCGGATTAATCAACGTCGACTTCGCTGACGTCAAAGCGATCATGGAGAACCAAGGCTCGGCCCTGATGGGTATTGGTCAGGCCACCGGCGAGAATCGCGCGGTCGACGCCGCCAAGGCGGCCATTGACTCGCCGCTGCTGGAGCTGTCGATTGACGGTGCCAAAGGCATTCTGTTTACGGTCACCGGCGGCGAGAACCTGGGCATGCATGAGGTCAACGAGGCCGCCCGGGTGATCACCAGTTCAGCCGACGCTAACGCCAAAATCATTTTTGGGGCGGTGGTTGACCCAGAATTAAAAGACGAAGTCAAGATTACCGTGATTGCCACGGGTTTTGGCAAGGGGGATACCCGACCAGCGGCTCGCCGGGTCACGGTTCAGGCACCGATGAGTTTTGGCCAGCCGGAAGTGAGCGGTTTTGGTTCGGTTCCGTCTGCCCCGGCAACCGTTACCCGATCAGCCCCAGTACCGTCACTCTCGGAGCCTGCTCCTAAGGTTCCGGAAAAGACTAAGGCGGAAGAAGACCTCGAAATTCCGGCGTTTATTCGGAAAAAGATGATGTAAGCGGCCAGCAGCAGGCGGCTGAAAGCTAGCGGCTAGGCGCTGATAGCTGTTTTATCCACAGGACAGAGAGGGCCAGAAGGTTTATGATGAACGGGCTGTTGTTTTTTCCGAGTGGCGGATACAAAACCCGCCGAAGACGCGGGCGTGGTTCTTGACCGACCCCATATTTAGTAGTATACTACCCGGTAGAGGCACAAGATATTGTAGGAATGGAGGTTTGGTAGGGTGTCGGAACTGGCGGGTGGGCAGATTTTATGCCGTCGACCGGCCTCACCGACCGTCTAAAGGAGCGCCGATGCGCTGTCCCGCGTGCCATAACATTGACACCAAAGTAACCGATTCGCGCCTGGTCAACGAAGGGGTGGCTGTCCGCCGCCGCCGGGAGTGTCTGCAGTGCGGTTTCCGCTTTTCTACCTACGAAGAGGTTGAAATTCTCAACCTCACCGTCGTTAAGCGCGACGGCCGGCGAGAGCCCTACAGTCGCGAGAAGCTGGAAGCCGGCCTGAAGAAAGCGCTGGAAAAGCGGCCGATTACCCACGACAGCTTCAAGCGCCTGGTCAATATCGTTGAGCGGGACATCCAATTGCGGGGCCGAAACGAAATCACCTCGGAGCAGATCGGTGAAATCGTCATGAAGCGGTTGAAACGGGCCGATCCCGTGGCCTACATTCGCTTCGCCTCCGTTTACCGGTCTTTCACGGACGCCGAGAGTTTCTGGGAGGAACTTAAGTCCTTTCCCGCCCCCGGCGGGACTCCCCGCCAGTGGCGGGGTGGCCAGCGCGGTCGGCGCCGATCGAACAAGTCGCGTTTCAAAAAGTCATAACCACATTTCGCATCACCACCCGTATGAACGGTTCCGTCCATCCACGCAAGCTCGTTCAGCAGCAGCCGATCGACCAGCAAAAACTTAAGGAGATTATTACCGACGCCCTGGTTGACGGACGAAAGCGTCAGGACGACGACGCGCTCCTCGACAACATGAGCGCCAACGCCATTACGGTCCTGGAAAAGCGATATCTGAAGAAGAAAGACGGCAAACCAGCGGAGCGGCCAGTCGACATGTTCCGGCGGGTGGCCAACAACATCGCCCAGGCCGATGCCACGTACGGAACGACGCCGACCAAGGTGGTCAAGCTCGAGGAGCAGTTCTTTCGGCTGATTGCCAGCCGCGATTTCTTACCCAATTCGCCCTGCTTAATGAACGCTGGTCGCGACTTCCAACAGCTCTCGGCCTGCTTTGTCTTGCCGGTCGAGGACTCGATCGAGGGCATTTTCGAAACGCTCAAGCACCAGGCGATCATCCACCAGTCCGGCGGCGGGACTGGCTTTTCCTTTTCCCGCCTGCGCCCCAAGGGCAGCTTGGTTAAGACCACGCACGGCGTGGCTTCGGGACCGGTCTCGTTCATGCGCATTTTCAATACGGCCACCGACATCGTCAAGCAGGGCGGCACCCGACGCGGTGCCAACATGGGCGTGCTGCGGGTCGACCACCCCGACATCCTTGAGTTTATCAAGATCAAGGAAGATCTGAACGAAATGCGGAACTTCAACATCTCGGTGGCGGTGACCGAAAAATTCATGGACGCCCTCCAGGCCGGGAAGCAGTACGATTTGGTGGCGCCGCACAATGGCCAGGTCACCGGTCAGCTCGATCCCCGTAAAGTCTGGAACTTACTTGTCCACCACGCTTGGCTGACCGGCGATCCCGGTGTCCTGTTCATCGACCGGGCGAACGCCACCAACCCGGCCCGACATGTGGAAACGCTCGAAGCCACCAACCCCTGCGGCGAGCAGTGGCTGGCCGGCTACGATTCCTGCAACTTGGGTTCAATCAACCTCGGCCACTTCGTCAAGCGGACCAAGACCGGCAAGGCCAGCGTTGATTGGCCCCGGCTGAAGAAGGTGACAGTGGAAACGGTTCACTTTCTGGACAACGTGATCGACATGAATCGTTTCCCGGTCGCCCAGATTGCCGAAAAGACGTTGACTAACCGTCGCATCGGCTTAGGCGTGATGGGTTTTGCCGACGTGCTGATCGAGCTGGAGATTCCGTACAATTCGAAGGCCGGTTTAGACATGGCCGGCAAGGTGATGAAGTTCATCAATGATGAGGCCACTCGGGCGTCAGCCGAACTGGCGAAGACGCGCGGCAATTTCCCGAACTACGTCGGTTCTGAGTTTGAGAAGCAGGGTCTGCCGATGCGCAACGTCGCTCGGACGACGGTCGCGCCGACCGGCACGATCTCGATGATTGCTGACTGCAGCTCAGGGCTCGAGCCGTTGTTCGCCGTGGTCTTCACCAAAACGGTCATGGACGGCACGGCGCTCGTCTACGTCCACCCTAAATTCGAAGAGATCGCCAAGCGCGAAGGCTGGTACTCGGCCGAGCTGATGGAACGAATTGCCTATGAAGGCTCAATCCAGAAGTTCGACGAAGTACCGGACAAATGGAAGAAGGTGTTCGTGACCGCGGCTGACTGTACGCCGGCAGACCACGTCCGGATGCAAGCCGCCTTCCAGGAACACGTCGACAACTCGATTTCCAAGACCGTCAACTTCCCGCACGAAGCAACTGAGGAAGACGTCCGGAAAGTGTACGACCTGGCCTACGACCTTGGCTGCAAGGGCGTAACCATCTTCCGCGACGGCTCCCGGGACGAACAAGTGCTGACTACTGGCAAAACGGTGCTCAATGGACAGGTTAAACCGACGCCAGTAGTTGAGACCGCCAATGGTTTCGGTCCACGAGAGCGGCCTGAGCACTTGAAGGGCACCACCTACAAAGTGAACACGCCATATGGCTCACTCTACATCACTGTCAATGACGACGAACAGGGTCGGCCGTTTGAGGTCTTCGCCACCATCGGCAAAAACGGCGGGTTCTTTGCGGCCCAGTCTGAATCGATCTGCCGTTTGATTTCACTGTCTCTCCGCTCCGGCATTTCGCCGAAAGAAATCGTTGACCAGATCAAAGGGATCCGCGGGCCGGACGTGTCCTGGCACGACGGCGGACAGATTCTGTCGCTCCCAGACGCCATCGGCAAGGTGATTGAAAAGCACGTTAACCGCAATCAGCAAAAGCTTGAACTCGGACTGAACGGAAATTCGACTCCGACGATCGTGACTAATGGGACGAAAAAAGAGTCTTTGGCTAACGCCGGCTATGCTCCGGCTTGCCCGGACTGCGGCACGATGCTGGAAATCGCCGAAGGCTGCATGAAGTGCCACAATTGCGGATTTTCGAAGTGCGGCTGAGGTTTGCCTGGTTTAGCGGTTAGGTAACTTTAACAAATCGAAGCGGTTAGACGGTGAAGCTGGTGTAACTCCAGCGCTGTCGCGCAACGGTAGACCCCACCCCCGACCCCTCCCCTTGGGGAGGTCGAAGGGGAGGGGTGAGCCCGATCTCGTCTATGCACCCATTCAAGGGTCCGCACTTTGGCTCGCGCTAAGCTTGGCGCAGGTTGTCCTGCGGTACACGAACTTGGCTCGAGCCAAGTCTGTTGTTTATGAAAGGACAATCTTCGTGACGCTCAACCATATTCAAAAGAGAGACGGCACGGTCACACCCTTTGTATTGGAAAAAATAACCAAGGCGGTTTTTTCGGCCATGCAAGCGGCCGGACACGGCACCCTCGAAGACGCCCAGCGGATTTCCCAAGAGGTTGAACGGAAACTGCAGGCCACGTACACCGGAACAGACGGCGTGGATGCTAGCGGTAACGTCCCCAGCGTCGAGAAGATACAGGATGCCGTAGAAGAAGCGCTGATGGACAGCAGTTTTCATGACGTGGCCAAGGCGTATATTTTGTACCGAGAAAAACACGCCCAAGAACGCCAGCGGGATATTTTTAAGAAACGAATGAATCTCAAGCCGCACGAGTACCCCGAACTGGCGGAATACACTGACGCCATCCGGCACTCATATTGGATTCACACCGAATTCAACTTTACCAGCGACATTCAAGACTTTAAGGTTAACGTCAATCCGGTTGAGCGGAGTGCGATCAAGAATGCGATGTTGGCCATTGCCCAGATCGAAGTCGCGGTCAAAACATTCTGGGGGGACATTTTTAAGAAGTTGCCAAAACCGGAGATCGGAGCAGTCGGCTACACCTTCGCCGAAAGTGAAGTGCGGCACTACGATGCCTATTCGCATTTGCTTGAGATCCTCGGGTTGAATCAAGAATTCACCAAGATCAAAGATGTTCCGGTCATCATGGAACGGATTGCATATTTGGAGAAAGCAATAGCCAACGCCAAGAGCGACAGCCCGCGCGAGTATGCACGGGCAATTCTGTTGTTCTCATTGTTTATTGAGCACGTATCCCTGTTCTCGCAATTCCTGATTATCATGTCCTTCAATAAGTATCGGAATGTCTTTAAAGGGGTCTCCAACGCCGTCGAAGCAACCTCGAAGGAGGAACAGATTCACGGGTTGTTCGGAATCGATGTGATCAATATTATTCAGCGAGAACACCCAGAATGGTTTGATGAACAGTCTCGCGAAGACATCAGGCAGTTGTGCCGTGAAGCTTTTGCCGCGGAAGCGAAAATTGTGGATTGGATTTTTGAGGCCGGGGAACTCGATTTTCTGCCGAGCAACGTCGTGAAAGAATTTATCAAACATCGGCTGAACAATTCTCTGGTCAGCATCGGCCTGGAGCGACTCTTTCCGGTTGACATAAAAGAACTGGAAAGAACGGAATGGTTCAACGACGAGATCATTGCTACCAAGCATGGTGATTTTTTTGTCAAACGGTCGATCAATTACCACAAACGCAGTCAGAGTATCACCAGCGAGGACTTATTTTAACCGGGATGAGTTAATCAACATCACCTAATGAACTGGCTGAACGAAAATAGTCGGAAGTTTCTGAACAAAGGGTATCTGACCACCGGCGTTACCCCGGAGGAGCGCATCCGATTCATTGCCGATCGAGCCGAAACGATCCTCGGACAAGCCGGTTTTGCCGACAAGTTTTATGAGTACATGTCGAAAGGGTTCTACTCGTTGTCGACGCCGATTTGGGCGAACTTTGGATTGAAAAAGGGGTTGCCGATCAGTTGTTTTGCCTCGCATATCCCTGACAACATGGGAAACATTCTGAACGTCTTGGCGGAAGTCGGCATGATGAGCAAATTCGGCGGGGGGACAGCCGGGTACTTCGGGGAACTGCGTCCGCGCGGCGCGGCGATTACGGACAACGGCACGTCGTCGGGCTCGGTCCACTTTATGCGTTTATTCGAATCGATGGTCAACGTCGTCAGCCAGGGATCAACTCGCCGCGGCCACTTCTCGCCGTATCTGCCGGTCGAGCATCCGGACATCGAGGATTTTCTCGACATCGGCACGGAGGGCAACCCGATTCAGGAATTGACGCACGCGGTGACGGTGACGGACAGCTGGATGCAAGCCATGGTCGACGGCGACAGCGCCAAGCGCCGGATTTGGGCCAAGGTTCTTCAGCGCCGCGTCGAGATGGGCTATCCGTATATCTTTTTTACCGATACGGTCAACCGGAACACGGTCGACGTGTACAAGGATAAACAGCTGACGATCAGGCATAGTAATCTGTGTTCGGAAATCATGTTGCCGACTCGCGCCGACTGGTCGTTTGTGTGCGATTTGTCCTCCATGAATATTCTCCATTGCGACGAGTGGAAACAGACCGACGCAGTCGAAACGATGGTCTATTTCCTGGACGCGGTCATGACCGATTTCATCGCCAAGTTAGAGGGCTTGCGGGACTCCGAGCGCGACGAAGATCGCAAAGCCTTCTTTTTTATGGAACGGGCGTATAATTTTGCGGTCGCCAACCGCGCGCTCGGGCTGGGCGTGCTGGGCTGGCATTCGTACTTGCAGTCAAAGATGATTCCGTTCGAAAGCCTGGAAGCCAACAAGCTGAATGTACAGATCTTTCGCTTCATTCAAGAGCGTTCTTATAGCGCCTCAGAAGAACTGGCGAAAAAATACGGCGAACCGTCACTGTTAGAGGGCTACGGCCGGCGGAATACGACGCTCAACGCGGTCGCGCCGACGACCTCCTCGGCTTTTATCTTGGGTCAGGTGTCACAGAGCATTGAGCCGGTTTGGTCGAACTGTTACGTCAAGGATATCGATAAAATGAAAGTCACGATTCAGAATCCGTTCCTGGCGAAGCTGCTGGAGTCAAAAGGGAAAAATACGAAAGAGGTCTGGTCCTCGATTCGCGACCGCGACGGTTCGGTCCAGCATCTTGATTTCCTGACCGACCATGAAAAAGAGGTATTTAAGACCTTCCCGGAAATTAACCAAGCCGTGATTATCGAGCAAGCCGCTTCCCGTCAGTACCACATTGATCAGGGTCAATCGCTGAATCTCATGATCAATCCGAAGACCTCGGCCAAGGACATTAATAATCTGTACATCCAGGCCTGGCAAAAAGGGATTAAAACTCTGTACTACCAGCACAGCACGAACGCCGCGCAAAAATTCAGCCAGACGAAATTGTGCGAGGGTGCATGTGAGGCATAGCGGTGGCGATTGTTGATTGACTGGTAGTACGGTAAACTAATGAGCGCGGCGAATGCCGCGCTGATTACGTGAATCATGAAAAAATCTGCTCCAAAAAAATTTCGGGCGATCGATCGCGGCCTGATCATTGCCTACCCCGCACCAGTCCTCCTCGACTTCGCTCGGAGTCCGGTACGGGGCATGCGTCGGCGCAGTACTCTATGAAGAGATCAGCCGTAAAGCAATTTCGCGCCATTGATCGCGGTCTAACCATTGCCTACGTCGGCGATGGTAAAGGAAAAACCACGGCGGCTGTCGGTTTGGCCACGCGAGCTGCGGGCTACGGCTGGCCCGTGCTGTTTTTTCAGTTTTACAAGTCAGCGCAATGGCCGTCAGGCGAGCGGGTGACGTTGAAGAAGTTAGGGGTTGATGTGCGCGTCCGCGGCAAAGGGTTTGTGGGCATTTTAGGCGACCGAAAATCTCGCCGGCAGCACCGGCAAGCTGCAGCCAGCGCGTTGGCCGAAGCAAAGCAATTGCTGTTTTCAGGAAAGTACAAGCTCGTGATACTCGATGAGATCATTGCTTGCTCGGAGCAGAAACTCTTTCCCGTGTCGGCGATTGCGAAGTTGCTCAACGAACGAGCTAAGCATCCGAAAGCAAAACTGGTCCACGTGGCCATGACCGGCCACAGCGCCTACCCAGCTGTATTAAAGCGTTGTGACTTGGTGACCGAAATGAAGATGGTTAAGCATCCATACTACCAAGGGATTATTGCCAGCAAGGGGATTGATTATTGAGAACATGTGACATTTGATCTGTGACCCTTCGACTACGCTCGGGGTCATCCCGAGCAGCGTCGAGGGATGACATGTGACGGGTCGCTAGTCACAAGTCATTCGATGTGCTATCCTGTGGATACGTGCATAAAGGTCGCCCATTCGGCGGGACTCATCCTGAGCATTGTCGAAGGATGAGCAAAGTCGAAGGATCGAAGTGAACATTTGACTCGTAACGTTTAACCAAAAACAATGTTTCATAATCCACTCGAAAAAAAGTCGACACTCCTGCAGTTTTTGTGGTTGATTTTCTTCATGGCCGCGGCGGTGTTCGTCTTTTCCTTCATGTACTGGGTGACAAGATAGGGTTTGGGGGTTAGGGATCAGTAGTTAGTTCGTCGTCAACCACACATTGAAAATACGAATGTAGGCAATCCGGTGCGACCCCACTCCTGACCCCTCCCCTTTGCAGAATGCAAAGGAGAGGACCTGAAAGGGGAGGGAAATCAATTCCGGAACTGTCCCGCAACCGTAACCTCACCCCAGCCCTCTCCTCGGAGAGGAGAGGGGAAGGAAGTCGGACGCCTTCCCCACACCCAATATGGTGCGCGGGTAAAGACAAATCCTCCGGGATGAGGTCGCGTTTAGTTACTAATTGCCTCGCTTCTCGGAACGAGGTGTTTTTGTCATCAACCACTTTAATGAGAAAGGGGGTCTTTAGACCGACAAGCATACGTTGCCTAAATTGTTCCTGCAGCTTATTATATAGAACGAGGGATCGACCATGAAAAAACAGTCAATTGTCATTGTCGTTATTGTCGTGGCACTGGTCGGCGTCGGAGCGTGGTGGTACACCAGCCAACAAACCACTCCCGTCGCCAACCAGAACATCAACCCGGCGGCGACGCCGAATGCGAACGTCGAAGCGCCGCTGCCGACGACTATTTCGTACCAAGGTCAGGATGGTAAGACCGTCCTCGAGTTGCTGCAGGAGAATCACGAGGTCGTCGAGAGCAACGGCTTCGTTCAGGGCATTGATGGTCGGGTTGGTTCGTCGACCGCCTATTGGCTGTGGTACGCCAATGGTCAGGAAGGACAAGTCGGCGCGAAGGATTACGTGACGAAGTCGACTGAAACGATTGAGTGGCGGTTCGTCTATGCCCAGTAGCGCATGAAGCGCCCGCACCTGATTCTCGCCATCGCCTTAATTGTTGGCGCGGCCGGCATTCGCGTGTTACGTGACGCCGGCTTGATTAGCTTACCGCCAAACGTGGCGCCGATTGCCGCCCTGGCCTTGTTCGGCGGGGTCTACCTGCCGCGGCGGCTGGCCTTTGCCGTGCCGCTGGCGGCCATGCTGTTGGCTGACGTGCTGATTGGTTTCTATGAGCTTGGGATTATGGCGTCGGTGTACGGCAGCTTCGCAGTCAGTGGCCTGATTGGGTTGTGGCTGCGGACACACAAACGCGTCGGCCCGATTCTCACTGGCACCGTCATTGGGTCGATGGTGTTCTTCCTGGTGACCAACGCCGCGGTCTGGGCCTTTGCGGCGTTGTATCCCAAAACAATTGCCGGCCTGTTGGCCGCCTACGTCGCCGGCCTGCCGTTTTTCCGCAACACGGTCCTCGGCGATCTGGCCTTTACTGGTTTGTTGTTCGGCGCTTTCGAGCTGGCGCTCCTGCTTGCGCGCCGACGGCAGTTGGTGGTACACCAGAAAAGCTAAGTGCACGACGATGGCTAACTACCGCCGCTACCAACCGTACCGACAGCACCGCACCTCTGGGGGAGGTCGGCTGTTCAAGCTGGTCGGCTGGGCGGCGGTCGGCATCGTCGTCATTATCCTGATTCGCAACGGGCTGTCCGGGAGCTCGACCACCAACCAGAATGCGTCCGACAGCATTCGGCTGGCCAATAATAGTAACGGCAACCTTAGTGTCAATGCGACGGCGAGCACGACCGTGCCAGAGCTGTCCGGTCGCGAGTTGATCACGAAAGACTGTCCGAAGCCAATTTCGCTGGCGCGCGTCGATGGTAAGTACGTCGCCCTGACGCTCGACGGCGGCGGCATTATCGGCGACGCCCTGAAGGCACTCGACGTTATTAAGTCGAAGCAAGTTCCGGCGACCCTCTTCAGTACGGGAAAGTGGGCGGAGGACAACGCCGAGGTAATCAAGGCCTACCACGATGCCGGCGTCGACATCTTCAGTCACAGCTACAGCCACCCTTCGTTTAAAGGTCTGGACGACGAGAAGGTTGATACCGAGTTGACCAAAGCCGAGGCGGCCGTCTTCGACGTGACGACCGAAACGACCAAGCCCTACTTCCGGCCGCCATTCGGCGACTACGATACGGCCTCGCTGGCCGAGACACGGAAGCAGGGGTACTGCATGATTCTCTGGACGGTCGATGCGGAAGACTGGAAGAACGGCGCCACGGCGGACAGCGCAAAGACGCGCGTCCTCGACGGACTCAAGGACGGCGCCATCATGATGTTGCAGGCCAACAGCGACATTGCGGTTGACTTGCTCGGACCGCTGGTTGATGAGGTTCGCGCCAAAGGGTACACTTTCGTGACCTTGCGCGACCTGCTCCGCGTCGAGACGTCGGCGGCCAGCCAGAATACCAACTCCTCAGCCGGGATTTGACGAGGTCGGGGTTGGTCTACTACACTGTGTAGTAGTATATTTGGGGATAACTTACTATGGAACATCCTACGCCTGAATCGCCCTCGCGACCTGGTCAGCCGACGCTAGCGACGATCATTATCGTCAGCTTTCTCGTCGGCGGCATGTCGGGCGGCATTTTCGGGGTGGCCGCGACCAAAGGGGGATTGAGTAATTTCCTCGGGTCGCCGGTGCAGCGCGGCGTCAGCAACGTCAACGTCAGCACGATCGCCCTGCAAGAGGAGTCGGCGACGGTTGACGTCGTTAAGAAGGTCAACCCGGCCGTCGTCAGCATCATCGCCAAGAAGGATTTCAGCAAGGTTTTCGGCAACCAGAACACGCCGCTCGACGACTTTTTCGGCTTGCCGTTTTTAAAAACGCCGCCGCGCGGCATCCAAACCATCGGCAGCGGAACGGGGTTTATTATTTCTTCAGATGGGACGATCGTCACCAATAAGCACGTCGCCACGATTGAAGGCGCCGACGAGTTTGTGGTGGTGATGAACGACCAGCAGACCTTCGACGCCAACGTGCTCGCTACCGATCCGACCAACGATGTCGCTTTCATGAAGATTGAGGCCAAAGATTTGCCAACCGTCGAACTCGGTGATTCAGATTCAGCCCAAGTCGGCGACACGGTCATCGCCATTGGCAACGTCCTCGGCCAGTACCGAAACTCCGTGACCAAAGGGGTCATCTCCGGCTTAGCCCGGACCATCCGGGCCGGCGACGGATCGGGTCAGGTCGAAACCCTGCGCAACGTCATCCAGACCGACGCCGCCATCAACCAGGGGAACTCCGGCGGTCCGCTGCTCAACCTGGCTGGCCAAGCGATCGGCATCAACACCGCCATCGACCGCGAGGGTCAGCTGATCGGTTTCGCCATCCCCATCAACGTGCCCAAGCGTGACCTCGACAGCCTGAAGAAGACGGGCAAGATCGAGCAGCCCTACCTCGGCATTCGCTACATCCTCATCAACCAGGCAATCAAAGAGGCGAACGACCTGGCGGTCGATTACGGCGCTCTGGTCGTTCGCGGTGATACTCGCGACGAACTAGCGGTAATTCCCGGCGGCCCAGCCGACAAAGCCGGCCTTGTCGAGAACGATATTATTCTGGAAATCGACGGCCAGAAAATTACCGAGGACCACGACCTGGCCCAGGCGCTGTCGGAGAAAACAATCGGTCAAACCGTGACACTCAAGGTTTTCTCGAAGGGGAAAGAAAAGACCGTTCAGGCGACGCTCGAAGCGCGGACCGAGTAGCGGTCAAGCGCAGGCTTAAGCCTGCGTTGTCAGTTTGGAGGATTGGCGGTTTAGAGGTTTCAGAGATTGAGGGCTTGCTTTTTTGATTTGGACGGTGCTAGGGTAGGTGCATGGATACGAAACGCTTTGACGGGCCGCCGGTTGACGATCCTCTGCAGTTTGATGCTCGCCGTTTCCCCTTGTCTGAAGGGGAGGTGGCGCAGAGCGCCGGAGGGGAGGGAGCTGATATGAGCGAGACGCAGCCTGAACTGAAAGAGGCGGAAGGAAAAGTCGAACAGTCTGACCGGTTGGACAACCACGGTGAAATTGGCGGTGGTGGCGGCGATCAGCCTCGTCAGGCCCGGGACCGGAAACGCGGTCGCCGCGGCAAACCAAGACAGCCGACGCCTGAACCGTCAGCTCGTGAACAGACGACCGTCGAAACCGCACCCACCAAACCGGGCCGACCGTCGCGGGCGGAAGCGGATGCCATTGCTGAAACCAAGGCCCGACGCCGGCGCATCGAGGCCCAACTCAAGCAACTGGAGGTTGCCGAGGAGGCGTACGAGGAGGCGAAGGACGAGCTGACCAAGCGGGTCAGAGAACTCCGTTCGCGGGTCCGCCGTCGTGAACTGACTGGCGAAAATCTGAAGCGCGAGACGGAGCGGATGGTTTCGAGTTTTAAGGAAACACAGGCTGGCGCGGTCTTGAAGAAACTGCTGCCCGATCGCGTCGGGGCCACCAGCTTCAGCGACAAGTTGCGTCGAACCGTCGAGCTGGCGCTCGACTTATCGTATTGGAGCGAGCCCGGTTTTAACCAACGCTACCGAAAGAAGTTTGGTTCGGAAGTAGTCGACGATTTTGACGAGCAGGAGCGCAGCTTGATGAACGACCTGCTCGACGCGACGACTGACGAGGAAGTCAAAGCCGAAACGACGATACCACGCGCGTAGCGTTCGAGCCTGGCAACCGCGGATAGCCGGCTGAATTTTGGTACTTGAAAAAAGTTGAAAAATGTGAGATAATGACGGGAGACAAGCAAAAAACAAAAAGAAAATCGTGGTTGAAACCAAAACCAGACTTCATATTGGCTTGAAGCAAGCGGTGCCGTTCGTGCTGAGCGCGGCAACATTTGCTTTCGCCGTTTCGTTTGACGATACAATTCTGCCGGGCGTTACGGTTGGATCGGTGCCGGTTGGCGGCTTAACGAGACAACAGGCGACCGCGACCATTGAGCAGGCCACGAGCCAACAGCCGATCGAGTTGCGGCTGAACGATCACTACCTGACCGCGACTCCCGCTGACCTCGGCGTTCGGTACGATGCCCGGCCGCTGGCCGCAAAAGCCTTCAGCGTTGGGCGGGGACGGTGGTGGTGGCGCGTGCCAATGACATTCGACTGGCCAGCCGAGGAACGGCAGCCGTACTTTGATGCGTTGGTGCGGAGCCTAGGCGTTCAGCCAAAACCGGCCACGGTGACGGTTGGCGCTGATGGTGCTTTTGCGTTGGTGCCCGGCGCTGAGGGGTTGGTGGTTGATGAATCGGCGGTGATGGCTAAGCTCAAGCCGGCGCTCGAGCGCGCGACCGCCGTCACCGTTGACGTGCCGCTGGTGCTAGCCCGACCGGCCGTGACCGAAGACGACTTGCGACCGCTGGTAGCCGCGGCCGAAGGATTGGTCGCAGAACCCCTGACGCTGAAACTCGGCGACCAAACCGTGATCGTCGAACGACCGGACCTGGCGAACTGGCTAGCCTTCGGCGTTGAATCGCCACCGCGGACCGTGGCCGCGCTCGGCCGCGCCCTGCCGGCCGGCCCGGCCGGACAGCTTGATCTAAACGCTGACGCGGTCAGCGAGTTTTTGCGAGCCCAGGCCGCGGCGGTTGAGCGAGATCCCGTAGCGCAAACGATTCTGAAGAGCCAGCACAAAACCGACGTGCTGCAAGTTGGCGTTCCGGGAAAACGCCTGGTTATCGATCAGGCGGTCGCGCAGGTGCGGACGCACCTGCTGGCGGGTGACCGCCAGCCGCTCGAGCTGGCCCTGACCGACGTGCCGTTTGAGACGCAGCTGGCCGAACCACCGGCCGCGCCCATCGGCACGGGTAAGGTAGTTGGCGTTGACCTGACGAAACAGCAGGCCTACGCCTACCAAGACGGCCAGCTGGTCTACTCGATGAAAATCTCGTCTGGTATCAATGACTGGACGCCGACCGGCACGTTCCGCGTGTACGCCAAAACCAAAAAGCAGAAGATGTCCGGTCCTGGCTACTACCTGCCGAACGTGCCGAATATTTTGTGGTTCAAAGGCGACTACTCACTGCACGGCGTTTACTGGCACAACGACTTCGGCATCCGGCCGCGCTCGCACGGCTGCGTCGGCCAGTCAGTCGACGACTCGGAGTGGATCTTTACCTGGGGCGAGGTCGGCATGCCGATTGTGATTTATAAGAACTAGGTTGGTTGTTTTGGTACCACCCTCTGTCTCCCTCCTACCCTAGGAGGGAGGATATGCTAACGGCTTTTAGCAAGTCTCCCCTCCTAGCGTAGGAGGGGAACAAGGGGTGGTAAGAGACATCACTACCTCGCCTAGCTTTGTTAGCACGCCATCCATATTCTCGTGAATGTCGGTATTGAGAAACCTGACCACGGCGATATCCTCGTTCTCGATGAATTGTTGACGTTGCTGATCGTAGGCGCGGGCGTCGGGCGTGAAATGTGAGTCGCCGTCAACTTCAATTGCCAGTCGTAATTCCGGACAAAAGAAATCAAGCACGTACGGGCCGATCCCATACTGCCGTTGGAACTTTAAGCCCAACAACTGACTTTTTCGAAGATGTCCCCAAAGTTTTCGTTCAGCCGGTGTTGACTTGTTTCGCAGCTTTTGCCGTCGTCGCTTAAACGACGGGTTGTTGTATAAAAAATGTGGCGGCATGTTGTATGGTTATGCCACCGGACTACAGCGTAGAAGACATTTAATGCAGTGTCAAGTGTATCACCCTCCGTCTCCCTCTTCAGGGAAGAGGGAGGACTCGCGAACAGGCCTTTAGCAAGTCCCTCCTCTTGATATAAGAGGAGGACAGGAGGTGATAGTTGCTTTTAGCAACGCTGACGTGGTATTTTAATCGGTAGGAAAACAACATTGGAGGCTTCTATGCCCAATCCCCACCGTGGAATGACCCTTGTGCCGGTCCTGGTCATCATCGCCGGACTGGCGGCGTTTTTCGCGGCCAGCTACTTTGTGGTCTATTCGTCCAGGTCATCGACGAGGACGGTCAGGACGACGAATGTAACGTCAGCGGTCGACCTGAATCAGAACGTAAACGTGGCGGTGGTAACGAACGCCAATGAAAATGCTAACGTCACTGTCGCGCTGGAACCAGCCGGTTACGACGCCCCGGAGGCTCCGTTTACTGTGGCCGACTCAAAGACCCTGGCAGTGGCCTTTCGTCGTTCGACTGACAAGCTGGTAACCCGGTTGGCTAAGGTCAACGCGGCGACTGGTAAAACGATTACCACGGTTGAGCTTAGCACCACCCAGATCCAGCAGAGTTTGGGCCTGACCGAGCTGCCGCCAGCGCCGTCGCAGTTCCAGTTCGGCCGGGACGGCGACAGCATCGTCTTCCTGATGAGCAGCGCCACCGGCACCAACCCGTTCATCGGCATCTACCGGACGAGCTTGGCTACGCCGACCACGGTCGAGACCGTTGTCCAGTACGACCGCAACAACCTGTTCAACAACGACCTGCCGACGATCAGCGAAATCCTGTTCAACGCGCCGACCAACCAGGTCGCCTTTGTTATCCGCGGCGAGTCAGGCGTCAACAACAACTACGTCAAAATCGTCAATCTGAAAGATAAGACAGTGCGCGACCTGAAGTCGTACACCACGGCGCCGCGGCTGGTCGGTTTTCCCGGTAACGGTTCTTCGCTTGAGGTGCTCTACACTGACGACGAACAGTACCGTGATCCGCCGAAAGGGAAGTGGTCCTACGACCAGATTAGATTGAGCGATGGCAAGGTGGCGGCGACCAAGTTGCTGCTTGATGAAGGATCGCTTAGCCCGCCGCGCGACGTTTACCCGTCACCCGACTCGATCTCGCCGAACAACACCTTGTTCGTATTCAGCAGCTACAGTCAAGAGAAACGGCAGTCGGTGTTGGTCGTCCACAACGTCCAAACCGGAAAACTGAACGAAAAGTCAATTGACAAGTTCTACGGCGACAACCCCAGCGCCTGGTCGCCGGACTCGGGCAAGCTGCTGGTCCGGACGGGCGACGGCGGCGTCATCTACGACCTGGCCAAGGGAGCCGTCGACACGATCAAAGAGTTTTCCTACGCCGTCTTGTGGTACCCGGGCAGTCTGATTATCTACGCTAACAACCAAGGCGACCTCTACAGCTACTCGCCGAGCGTCAAGAAAGCAGTCGAGCTCGAAGGCATCAGCGGCATCCAGGGCTACGGCGGCGACGGTTACGGCGGACCGGGCGGCGGTCGGCTGGGGATCAACTGGGTGAATCGGTAGGTCTGTTGGGAATTAGGTTGTTAGGGATTAGGGGTTAGGGAATTAGGAGATTAGGGTATAGAATAACGGATGGTGAATTAAGATTTTGGAGGAATTATGACCAACCAACGCGGCAGCATTATTCCGGCTATCGCCTTTATCTTCGGCGCGGCCGTGGTCGTGTTGATTTTTGGCTACATGCTGTGGCCAAAGGCGTCGGATTTGCCGTCAACTGGTCCGGTGATCGTGAAGAATACGAATGCGGTGAACGGGAATGCCGCTGTGAATACTAATGCGGACTCAACTAAAAATACTCTAACCCCCAAAACTATTCCTCAGGGCTGGCTTACCTTTAACTCAACTACCTTTGATGACGCTCCTATAATAGAAGCGAAGCGTCCAGCACTCGCATTAGCATACCCTTCAAAGTACGCTGCATCCGCTAGTATAGATACCATATCTTTATATGCTACTCCTGGAGATACCACCAAAGATTATATTAATTTTGATTGGGGGAGAAGCATCGCCAGCGGCTCTACGCCCGAGAGTCGATGCGCTGACCTAGCTCATAGTCAGTATGCAAATTACACCACCCAAGAAAACAAAAACATAACTATCGATGACCAACCAGCGAAGTTCTTACGTTTGTTACTTAATGCGGACAATGGTCAGTTTAAAGTTATACTCGTGTGTGGCACTACCGGGTCGACACGATTTGATCTTTTGGCCCATCCAGACACATCTGCTTCGTTTGTGACGGATCTGGAAACCTTATTGCAAACCATAAGTTTTTCGACCACCTCTCCCACCGCCGGGTGGAAGACGTATACGAATCAGAAATATCATTTTCTTTTTCGATACCCACCCAACTGGAAATTAACTGAGGATTTTACGATTGATGGTCCTCTCGATGGAACACAGTTTGCGGTCGCTGACAACGCTGGTAAAAACTATTTCTCAGTTTGTCCAGAAGCAGGTTTCTACTGCAGGTCTATAAAGGACCAAGATGCGGTACGTCAATGGGAGACGAGTGATGCAGATGTTATTATTGCTGGCCGTTCAGCAACAAGATCAAAAGTCACTTGTACCGGCGCCATAGAACCGAAATTTGAAAGTGGATGCTATCGTCGCGATACAGTGCAATTTCGAAAAGTCGTACCATCTGATTGGTCTTATGACAATTGGATATACCTATCCAACGGATTGAGTGAGGACATGACAGTTGTTGATCAAATCCTCTCCACTTTCACCTTCACACAAGACTAACGACGAGGTCGTAGTGCTTGGCAGGCGGAGTAAGGGAAACAGTCTAGGGATTGGGAATAGGGTTTAGTTTAAGACGTTGGAGAGCCGGCTTGTGCTTGGCGGAATTTGACAGGTGATGAGAAATTGTCTACACTCTTTTTGACATGAAAGCTTTTCGATTGCAGAACGTGGTTTGGAAAGAAGGCAAGCACTACGTGGCCCAGTGCTTGAACGTTGACGTTTCCAGCTTCGGGAAAACGAAGAAGGAGGCCTTACGGAATCTTCAGGAAGCACTAGAACTCTACTTCGAGGATGCAAAAAATCCTCGCTTGGCGCAGGTAGAGAGAGCGGAAATAAGCCGTTCTCTCGTACATGCCTAAGCTGCATTCTTCCAAACATATCGTCAGGATTTTGGAGAATAAGGGCTTTGTTTTTGTATCTCAACGGGGAAGCCACGTGAAGTATCGGCGATACGGCAGTCCGACGTTGACCGTCATCATTACCAGCGAACCGAAAGGAAATACCGCAGGGGACGTTCCGGTCAATTCTTCGACAGGCCCAGTTGCATGAGCGTGATTTTGAAGAATAAGAAAATGTTATACAATGCCGTCATCGAAGACCACCGCGATCGAACTGCAAATTCTCTCCGCCTTTACCTTTACGAAATAGGGAAGCTGGGAATTAGGAAGAAGGAAGTAGGATTTGGGAGTTAGTATTCGGTATTTCGTATGAAGTCAGGTGGGTTTGCCGTAATTCCGCTGCTTATCATTGTGGCCGCACTGGCCGCGGTGGTCGGTTTGGGGCTGGTCGTGTTTAATCCCGGCCAGAAGGCACCGTCACTCAATGGAAACGGAAATGCCGTGGCCTGTACGCAAGACGCCAAACTCTGTCCGGACGGCAGCTACGTCGGCCGGGTTGCGCCGAACTGTGAGTTTGCGGAGTGTCCAACTGCGAATGCTACTAATGATGCTAATGCTGCGAATGGGAATGCGAATACTGCGAATACCGATGTCACCGTTAACGCAAACATTGCCCTAAACGTCAACACGAACTCGTCAGTCGGCAACAAGTACTGCCAGCGAGACGAAGACTGCGGCTTGCTCATCTGCAGCGGCTGTTTCTCCAAAGACTTTTTGAAGACGGCACCGCCGGATTTGGCCTGTCGAACGTACGAGGGATATACCTGTCGATGCGTGAACCAGCGTTGCGAAGCAGCGAGACCAGCAACAAAAAACGTCAACACGCAGCCAACCGATAACTTTGTCGTGACCTATGAAGTTAGCCAGGTTCTGCAGAAGCCGGCCAGCTACGACGACCAACCGCTGTGTCTTCACGGGCCCTACCAGAGCTCGTTCGAGTTCAGCGCCTTTGGCGCCGGCAGTAAACTGGACGCCGATGGGCGTCTCCGCGTTACCGAACCTTACGTCTGGTATACTGGTTCAATTGATCCCTCGGTGCTGACCTGCTGGGATAATGCTGACGGGGAAAGAACCTGTAGCGGGACCACCACGCTCTGCGGCACGTTCCGCTACGCCGCACCCGGCGAACCCGGCCTCGGACACGTCGGCGCGTACCGGTACGCGCTGGAGTAACATTTGCGTTTGGTTGGAAAATGATGTAGTATCAGCGCCATGAAAGACTTAAAGGATCGTCTGTCAGTTCTCCAAAGTAAAGTTACAAGTTCACGGAGGTTATCCCTCGACTCGCTTCGCTCGCTCGGGACAGCCTAAACATTTTTATGATGCACGATTTGGTAAAGCGCTTGGAACACCTTCGCGACAAAATCAACACGTCGCGAAGGCTGCCCGCGCACCAGTCACTCACTTGCGTTCGTTCCGGTGCGGGGTTACATTGCTAGTACCATGAAAGATTTAAAAGACCGACTGACAATTCTTGAGAAGAAAGTTTCCGAAGCACGGGGGTTTCCCCGCACCAGTAACTCGCGGCCGCTCGTTACGTTGCGGGACTGCGCCGTTTCGTAATTGTATGAATGATTTAGCGCGAAGATTGGACAGCCTACGGCAGAAAATAGTTTCTGCCCGCGGCTTGCTTTGACCTGGATCAGAAACGGCAGGCCATTCTCGAAATTGAAGAGCGGATGGGCCAGCCGGGGTTTTGGGATGATCGTGAGCAGGCCGAACGGCAGAGCAGGCATCTAAGCGAGCTTAAAGAAGATATCGTGATCTGGGATCGGTTGAATCAGCAAGCCGCCGATTTAGCGCATGTACTGGAGGAGCCGGAGGCAGAATCACTGCGAAAAGACATTGAACATCAGTTGGGAGAATTGGAAGGGGGAATGCGGAATTTGGAATTTAGAATATTGCTGTCGGGAAAGCACGACGATAAAAATGCAATTGTCGCCGTGCACGCCGGTACCGGCGGCACGGACGCCCAAGACTGGGCGCTGATGTTGCTGCGGATGCTGCTGCGGTTTGCTGAACAGCAAGGGTGGCAGACGCGGGTGATTGACGAGTCGCGGGGGCAAGAAGCCGGCATCAAGAGCGTGCTGCTTGAAGTCAAAGGTCGGTTTGCCTTCGGCTACCTTAAGAGTGAGGCCGGCGTGCACCGGCTGGTCCGGATTTCGCCGTTTGACGCGGAAAAGATGCGGCACACGTCGTTCGCCCTGGTCGAGGTCATTCCCGAGTTCGAAGAGTTGGAAGTAGTCAAAATTGATCCGAAAGATATTCGCGTTGACACATTTTTGTCCGGCGGTCACGGCGGACAAGGCGTGCAGACGACGTACTCGGCCGTGCGGGTGGTGCACCGGCCGACGAAAATCATGGTGTCTGTGCAGAACGAGCGCTCGCAGCAGCAGAATCGCGAAACCGCGATGAAGATTCTGCAGTCGAAGCTGCAGATGCTGGAAGAAGAAAAAATCCATCAAGAAAAGCAGCAGCTACGCGGCGAGTACGCCGAAGCGGCCTGGGGCAACCAGATTCGCTCGTACGTGCTGCAGCCGTACCGGATGGTCAAGGATCATCGGACAAAGTTCGAAACAAGCGATGTGGACGCGGTGTTGAATGGAGAACTCCAGTCATTTATGGAAGCGTTCCTACGTTGGAAACGTGAAGGCAGGCCCCGCCGAAAGAGCTCGGGGCAGGCGAAACGTGGGAGTGGGAAGGATGGGGTATAGGTGCCGCCCCGCGCCGTCACCATGAGGCGGAGCCGAAGAGTCTCTCATTCGACTGCAGTCCCATAGGAGATCCTTCCCCCGCCATCTGTCGGGGTCAGGATGACAGCTGGCGCGGGGCTTGGTTGACATTCAAGTGGCTTTCTGCGAACCTCTTGGGGTATCGTTGATTCGCGGTTGTAGGTAATCGGCCTGCTCGTCGACAAAGGAGGCACAGGAATGTGCGGCATCATCGGATACATCGGTCCGCGAACGGCAGTTCCGTTCCTGCTCGAAGGACTGCGGCGGATGGAGTACCGTGGGTACGATTCGGCTGGCGTGGCGGTCAACGAAGGCAATGAGCTCGTCTTGGTGAAGCGGAAGGGCCCGGTGGAGATCACGGCAGCGGCAGTGATCGACAAGGAACTCAAGGGTACCTGCGGCATTGCGCACACGCGCTGGGCAACGCATGGAAAACCGAATCAGCGAAATGCCCACCCACACGCCGACTGCTCCGGACAGATCGCGGTCGTCCACAACGGCATGCTCGCGAACTACAAAGCGATCAAGGAAGACCTGGAGCGGCGCGGGCACCGCTTCCGATCGGACACCGACACGGAGGTCATCAGCCACCTCGTCGAGCAGTTTCGGTCAGACGGCGATTCGCTCGTCACTGCGGTGCAGAAAACCGCGCTGCTCATTCGCGAGAGCGCATTCGCGTTTGCAGTGATTGACAGCACCGCGCCGGATGAGATCGTGGCCGCCCGTTTGGGCAGCGACTTGTTCATCGGACTGGCTAACGGCGGACTGTTCGTTGCTTCGGACACGCGAGCGTTCCGGGCGCATACTGACAAGTACGTCTACGTCAAGGACGGCCATGTGGCAGTGATCCGTCGCGACGCGTCGCACCAGGTGCTGACGTTCGAGAATGAGGAGGTCCTCCACGCGGTCGAGGATCTCTGGTACGAACTCGGTGAAATCGAGAAAGGGAAACACCCGACGTTCATGCACAAGGAGATCCACGAACAGGGTGAGGTCATTCGTCGAGTGCTCGAAGGACGGTTTACCGAACAGTACGCCATTCACATTGGCGGCATTGCTCGGAGGCCGGAGTTCCAGCACTACATAACCACCCAGCTTCGTCGGGTCTTGATCCTCGGCTGCGGAACGTCGAAGTTCGCTGGCCTGGCGATCGCCCGGTACTTCGAGGAATTCGGCTACCCGTCCGAGGTCATCGACGCGGCGGAGTTCGCCACGTCGTACCGCCATGTCACGCCAGAGACGCTCGTCGTTCCGATCTCGCAGTCCGGAACAACAGCCGACGTTCTCGAGGCGATGGAACGACTACTGAAGGATTCGGCCGTCACGTTCTCGCTCGTCAATGTCCCAGGGTCGACGCTGTCGTTGTACGGAAATGGGGTGTACACCCGGGCAGGACTGGAGACCGCCGTTGCCTCGACGAAGGCATACACCGCTCAGATTTTGAGCGGTTGCCTCCTGACGCTGGCGATCGCTCGTAGCGCCGGTCGGGTCACCGCCCTCGATGTTCAGGAATTCGGCGAGGCGGCGCGACGGCTGACGGAAGCCGCAGAAGCTATCCTCAAACGCGGACCGTCGTATGAAGCGCTCGGGAGTTCGCTGGCAAAGATCTCGCGGATGGTGTTCCTCGGTCGCGGGTACACACTGGCCGCGGCGCACGAAGGAGCGCTGAAGATGCTCGAGGTCGCCTACATCTCAGCGCTGGAGAAGTCCGCCGCCGAGATGAAACACGGACCCCTGGCGCTCGTCGACAAGAGGACAGTCGTCATTGCAATGTGTCTGCCGGATCCGAAGGTGCCGTTGACCTACGACCGGACGATCGACAACGTCGGACAGATCCTGAGCCGCGGCGGCCGCGTCATCGCCATCGCGGAGGAAGGCGATGAACGAATCGCGGAACTCGAGTATTCCGGCACGAGGCTCGAGAGAATCATCCGCGTGCCGGCGACGATCGGACCGTTCTCCGCCATTACCGCAGTTCTCCCGCTGCAACTCCTCGCCCACGGTGCGGCGGCGGCGCTCGGTCGGAATATCGACCAGCCGCGGCACCTAGCCAAGTCGGTGACGGTCAAGTAGTCGCTCGTCGTTTCAACCCGCCCAGCACCAATCGGAGAAAGGTGTTGGGCGGTTCTCATTCTTGACGACGGTGCACCGGCGGTGTATGGTTGATCCAGACAAACGGTGGCCGCTGGTCACCAATTTTGTTACCACGGAAAACGCGGATTCAAGTCGGAGCAATGGCGCTGGCCGCTGGCGCAGCGGTCGGTGGTTTTGTTGTTCCGACGATGGGGATGGTGTTCGGAGCAACACTCACGGCCATCGCCGCACGGTGGCGCTGGTGGTTTGTGCCGTTGCTGTTTGGTCTCGGATTGCTCCGGGGGTGGCTGCTGGGTGCGCCAGCGGGAGTCAGTGATGAGCAGCCAATTATCGCTGCCCTGACCGCAACCCGTGCGTGGTTAGAACACGGGATTAACCAGGCGCTGCCGCCGACTGAGGCGGCCTTGCTGACTGGCTTGCTGCTCGGCGGACGCGAAGACCTACCGCGCAACTTACTCCAAGCCTTTCGGACTACGGGCACCAGCCACATCGTGGCAGTTTCAGGCTTCAACGTCACCATCGTGGTCAGTGCGGTGGCCGCCATCATCAGATCGATGCCGTTGGGTCGCGCCATGCAGTTGTTGGTCACGATTCTGGCCGTGGCCGCCTTCGTCATTCTCACCGGTGCGTCGCCCTCGGTTGTCCGGGCTGGGATTATGGGATCGCTGGTGGTGCTGGCGCGGTACAGTGGTCGGCTGGCTGACGGTTGGCATCTGCTGGTCCTGAGCGCGGCCAGCATGGTTGTGATCCAGCCAGTCATCATCACGAGCTTGAGCTTTCAGCTGTCCGTCGTGGCGACTGCCGCTTTGGTGCTGCTGGCCGAACCGTTGGAACAGCGGTTAACCTTCGTGTCAACCGTCTTTGGCTTGCGGAGCTCACTAGCCTCGACGCTGGCGGCCATCATGTTTACGCAGCCGTTGATTTTACTGTACTTCGGGCAGGTGTCGCTGGTAGCACCCCTAGTCAACGTCGTGGTACTGCCTTTGATCCCGCCGGCCATGCTGACCGGCTTTGCGGTGGCGGTGCTGACCGCTCTGGCGCCGTGGCTGGCAGTGTTGGTCGGCTGGCTGGCGTGGTTACCGCTGCGGGCGATGGTCTGGGTGGTGACGTTTGGCGCCGCACTGCCGATCGCGGCGGTTCAGCTCGGTTGGCAGGCCAGCGCCGCGGCCGCATCCGTCAATGCCCTGGCCATTGGTTGGTACGTCACGATAACGAGGAAGCGGCATGTCGCAACGTAACCTGGTCATTCGGGTAGCATTCCTGATGGTGGCCTGCGCCCTGGCCCTGGCGCTGTGGGTCGGGCCGCGATCCGACCCGGCTTTTCGAATGGTGGTGCTGGACGTTGGGCAGGGCGATGCCATTTTGCTGCAAACACCGGATGGCAGCGATGTGCTGGTTGATGGTGGTCCTGATGGACGCGTAGTTGAGCGACTGTCGGAGTACCTGCCGCCGTCTGATCGGACGCTGGAGCTCGTGGTCCTGACCCACCCTGACGCAGACCACGTCGGTGGCTTACCAGCCGTCGCTGAACACTTTAAGATCGAACGCGTTCTGGAAACGGCGGTCCGCAGCGACAGCTTGGCCGATCGATCCTGGGAAGCCGCCATTGACGCTCAGCGCGCGCAACGCCTGGAAGCAATCGGTAATTATCGGCTCGATGTCGGTGGGGTTGCACTGAAGGTGCTGTGGCCGCCAACAGCGGTCGCGGCCGATGCCAAACTGCGCAACGACACGTCGGTCGTTCTGCACGTCCAGTACGGCGAGACTGACGTGCTGTTGACCGGCGACATCAGTGCCGACGTTGAGCAGCGGCTGGTGCTGACCGGCACGTTGCCCGACGTCGAAGTTTTGAAAGTTCCGCACCACGGGAGTATTTCGTCGTCGAGCGAGGAGTTTTTAGATGCGCTCAAGCCTGCCGCGGCAGTCATTTCCGTGGGCCAGGACAATCGCTACGGCCATCCGCACCCGGTAGTGCTGCGGCGGTACAACAAGCGCGGGGCGAAAATGTTACGGACGGATGAAGACGGCGACGTGGTGATGACGAGTGACGGGCAAAAAATAACATTTGACAATTGACATTTGACCAGAATGGTATTTGATATCGATAGAAAGTTTCGATTTAGAAAATTCACCGTCTACCAGTTAGCACGACAATTTGTCAGTCACGTTCGTCGTTACGCGCGATCATTTCCGGATGGTGAGAGATACATTCTTACGGCGCAGTTGCTGCGGGCAGCAAACTCAATCGTCCTCAACATTGCCGAAGGATCGAATCGAAGTTCGGACAAGGATTTTGCGCTCTTTCTTAATTATGCACTAGCCTCTTTGAATGAAGTTGTTGCCTGTTGTGATGTGGCTGTTGATTGTGGCTGCCTCACCCACCAAGAACGCGATGAAGTACTGTCGAGCGCGGCAGAACTTGGAAATCAATTATCAGCATTTAGGAAAAGACTGCTGGAATAGCGCATGGTCAAACGTCAAATGTCAAAAGTTAAACGTCCCCACCCAACCCTTGACATTTTCCGTAACATGTAGTAAGGTGACCCGTTGCATCTGTTGCAACGATTGCAGATAGCTCGATAAAAACACTCTAGCTGGCCAGTTTTTGGTCAGCCAAGTCATATCACTGTTAGTAGAGAATCTACGGACACATACCCGACACCCTAACCGCAGGACGCACCGTGCGTTCCTGAGTCTCAAGGAGTTGAGGAATGCCAGAACATCTGGAAGTAACGAAAGAGTGGTTCGCGGATCTCGGAACACGACTGATCCTCGTCGGACCGGTCCTCGACACCCTCGAAGAAACCAGACCCGACCTATGGAAGACCCTGGCCTATAACGCGATCAAGGAACCAACCAAGGTCGAGTTCCTCACTGCTGCCGTCAACACCGGCATCGATGTCGCCACCAATCGGATCCCGTGGGTGCGTGATAATCCAACCTTCAAGCGGGCCAAGACCGAGGTTCTCGGTCAGGTTCCGCGGGCGGTGACGCGTTACTACACGGAACGGAACAAGGAGCATCCGATCGACTTCGAGGGCTTCACGCCACTCGAGCTCAATCGTGAGACCGTCGAGGGGCTGATCCGGGAGACGTTGGTCGCAAACGTCCAACAGTTCAGTCAACGTTTGCTCCGCGCCGTTCGTAGTTTCCCGACTCGCATCCTCGACACGTGGAAGCGGGCCCAGGCCAAACCAGACGAAACCGCTGCGTTCTTCAAGACAGTCAGTCTTCTCAGCGAGGCCGAGCAGCACGAAGTGGCGTGGTGGTTCTCAACGCTCGAGCCGCGCGACCAAGAAGTCGTACGGGAGATGCTGGGGACGATGAGCGACATCGATTCGCTCCGGCTCCTGCTGCATCAACCTCGGCCGTTGCGGGTGCGGATGCTGCGCGCCCTGGCTAAGGAAGGTCCGTTGGAGGACCTGTTCCAGGGCATGGGTGAAGCAGTCGATCCGATGCTCGATCGTCTGAACACAGCACTCGAAGCTGAGAGCGCACGCCTCGACTGAAACGTGACGAATGATGAAAAGGAGGGATTGCCATGAGTAACGGTAAGGGTAAGAAGCGGGAGGAGGCGCCAGCTCCGGAGACGACGAGTCTAGGAGCAGGTGTCCAAGCGGCAGCAGCAGCCACGCCGTCGGCCCCAACCGGGGAGTCGAAGACGACAGCTGGTGAGCAGGTCGGCATCCTTGCCACCCTGAGCATTATCGTCGGCTTCGTTCTCGGTATGTTCAAGGCCGAGCGCGGTCGGGTGACAGCGGGCAAAGCCCTCCGGGCTGCTCAGAACCTGATCGTCGTCGGCTGGAAGCATGCAGTCAAGCCGCGGGGAATCATCAGCCGGACCGCCGAGAGGCTGTATCCTCATGCGGTCAGTTCACACGTTGGTCAACTCCGTGGGCTGTCTGGAGACCGGCGTCGTCGGCGAGATCGGAATCGGCCGCACGTCTGGTTTCTGAAGGCACACGTTCCCGTGTCGACGTGGGCGTGGCCTGCGTCGCTCGGGACTCGACTGAGAAGGAGGGGTAGGCCGTGAACGAGAATCCACAGGAACCTGGACCGGAAACGCAGGCCGAGAACGAGTCATTCCTCCGCGACGCCAAGCGCGTCCTGCGCAAGGCGATGAAGCGGAGTCCATGGTTTGCAGTTGTCGGCATCATGCTCTTCAACGAGCGGGCGCAGCGGATGATGCTGCGGTATCTGCGGGCCGCGTGGATCGGTGGCATCCGCATGGCCGAGGGCTCAGTCAATCTGTTGGTCGAAGCCCTCGCCATCGGCTACGCCCTCATGGAGTTTAAGTGGGTCGGCCTGACGCTTCTGGCATTGGGCATTCACTGGTTCTTCGACTGGGGTCCGGTAATGCTGGTGTTCTTCGCATTCGGACTCTGGATGAAGCACGTCGAGAAGTCGTACATGATGGCCCGCGTGCAGGATGCAATCCTGGCCAGCGGGCTCATCAGCGCGGTCGGCGAGCTGGATTTCTCACCCAACCCCCGCAAACAGTGGGCTTCGATCAAGAAGGCCCTGGAGGCGGCGAAGGTGGCCATGCCGGCGGCGGCTTGGGAAGTGATTCACAAGCTGATGAACGAGGGTCACTACTTCACCTGGGCCCTGATCATCTGCATCGTCACGTTTCACCACGCCACCGGCTTGCCGTGGCTGACCGTTACCCTACAGGGGTTGGCGGCCTTGGCCCTGTGGGAAGTGAATACCACCATCGGCAACAACAGGGACGCCGAAGGAAACAGCGTTCTTGAGGCCAAGGAGTATGATGTTCTTCGCCGACAGGTCAGCAATCGTAAGGTGGCGTTCGGATTTGGCAAGGGTCGGAAGTTTGAGTTGCCGATCACCCAAGTCCACCTTCGGGGGCTGGCCACCCTGGTCATCGTGGGGGTCACCGTTTACTCATGGGCAGTGGCGTATATCTACCGCCACGACTACGATCACGACGGTCTGACCAACTACGACGAACGTGTAGTGTTCAACACCAACTGGCGTGACCGCGATACTGACGACAACGGGGTGTCGGACGGCGAGGAGGTCAAGGCCGGCTTCATCAACCCGGTCCGCGACACGCTCCGTGTCGACAACCCCCAGCGCATCGAGGAGATGCGCCGGCGGGCCCAGTACGAGCGCGATCACCAGCTGTGGGTGCAGGCAGTCCGCGACACGGCTCGTTGGAAGGCAGATTCGCTCAAGGCGAAGGAGGCGCTGCTTTCCAAGTCCGACAACGGAGGCGGCAGTTCGTCGCAGTACCAAGCGACGAACATCGAGTGGCACAACTTCTGGACCAAGGTCAGACACGCCGGCATGCGCAAGGAAATGCAGACGGTGGTCGGCCTGATCCTGCTGGTCGCAGTGGTGCTGCTGGTGGCCAGCGGGTTCACCCACATGTTCAGCTCGTGGTGGGCGCTGGTCGGAGCAATCGCCATCGCGCTGATCGTCGGCGGGCTGCTGGCTGCGCTGGGTATGCCGGCCGCCATGATCGGGATCGTGCTGGGCGCGGCTGTCTGCTTCGGATTGTGGGGGGCTTACCACCGCCGGCAGTCGACTGCTCATTAACTAACGCCGAGCACAATGCTCGGCGATGCTCGCTGGGGCGTCGTTCGAAGTTTCAGCTAACACCTGAACTTCGGCGACGCCCTTTTGTTTTGAATCAAGCGTTGCGAAGCACGAATGGTGGGTATTGGGATTTACTGCTGGACGGTGAGCTTGTCGTTTGCTAGGGTGGGGGCGATGGTGCCTGCTTTGTCGTTGGCGAACAGCAACACTACTGCACGGCAGCGATTGGTGGTGGCGTTGTTGGTAGTCGCGATCGTTTCTTCTTTCATCCTGTTCTGGCGGCTGGGTGACAAGCCGTTGGAAAACTGGGACGAGGGCATCCATGCCAACGTGACGCTAGAAATGTACCGTCAGGGCGCCTGGCTCGACTTGTCGTACCGCGATGAGCTGTACACGGCTAAGCCACCACTGTCGTTCTGGATGCGGGCAGCTTTGTTTACTGTTTTTGGCGAGACCGAATTAGCCATTCGTCTGTGGTCAGCGGTGGCGGGCGTGGCGACGACCTTGCTGTTGTCGTATTGGGCCTGGCAGGTCTTTGGCAATGCGCGCATGGCAGTGCTGACCGGAGTGCTGTTCGTGACTGGTCGGTATGTACTGTTCCATGCCTTCCGGACTGGCGAAACCGACGGACTGTTCATGTTGTTTTTTGTAGCGGCGATGTATGCGTATTGGCGAAGCGTAGCACTCCCACCCCCTCTAACTCCCCCTCCCTCGGCCCGCCATTCGGCGGAGCCTCGCCTACGGCGGGGCGTGCAGGCAGGGGGAGGACCGCTCTCTCCTCACCCACCCTCTCCTCAGAGAGGAGAGTGGATTAGATGGTGGTTTATTTGGTTCGGCTTGCTGACTGGTTTAGCCGTCATGACAAAGTCGTTTGCCGGCGCCATTCCCGCCATCATCGTGGCGACTGATATGATTCTTGGTCGGCGCTGGCGGTCGGTTGGTTGGCGGACGATCGGCTGGAGTGCGCTGGCCGCCGTCGTGGTGACGCTGCCATGGCACCTGCTTGAGCTCGTTCGGCACGGCCGCGAGTTTTGGCAAAGCTACTTCGGTTTTCACATACTCGAGCGGGCTGGTGAAGCGCTGTACGCCAACCAAGTGCCGTGGTACTGGTACGCCGAGATCATTGGGCGGCGAATGTTTCCGGTTGTGGCGTTTGTTCCGTTGGCAGTGTTGCTCGGCGCCCGACGGTGGCTGCGTTCCCGAGACGAACTCGACCGTTTACTGTTGGTCTGGGCGGCCGCGGTGTTTAGTCTCTTTTCCGTCATCCAGACCAAGTTTGACTGGTACGTATTGCCAATCTATCCGGCCTTGGTCCTGCTGCTGGCGCGGGCAGTGTGGGAGCTCGTTAAGCGACCAGATTGGCTCCTGACCGGCGGATTCCTAGTTAGCTTGGCTGCGGCCGTCTACGGATTGCCGCTTGGACTGGCGCACGAAGGTCTCCTCTGGCAGCTAACGCCGTACTCCTACCTGCCCGCAGCGGCGCTATCGAGCGGTGGCCGAGTCGTCGTCGGTCTGACCACGGCGGCGGTCGTGTGGCTGGTGGTCGCGTTGCTTCGTCGGTGGCGGGAACGACCGCTTAAAGCGGTAACTACGCTTAGTACAATCTACGTCGTGGCCTTAGCTCTTGGCTGGCAGATTTCATACCTGCGTCACCTGCCCACGAGCTCGCCGTTACAAGAACTGGCTGGACGTCTCGATCACCTCAAGGCCGGGCAGGTGGATGTGGTTGGCGTCAAGCTGCTGACCCAGCCGGCGGGTTACTTTTACCTACGGCGCGCCGGTGTAGCGGTTCGTGAGGTCACGGCGGAAACAGCTGCTGGTCCATACGTGCTGACAACCACGGCAAGTCGCGACCAGTTTGGGCAGGGGCGTGCTATACTAGAGCGCGACCGGTTTGTGCTGCTCGAGCTGATTTCAGCCGCCAAGGACTAAGTCATGAACCCACGTTTTTCCGTCGTCATTCCGTTTTTCAACGAGGCCGAAAGCCTCGACGAATTGTACCAGCGCCTGGTGGCCGCGCTCGAACCGCTCGGCAGCTTCGAAATTATTTTCATTGACGACGGCAGCACTGATCAGTCCTTTACCGTGGCGCAGCGTCTGTTCACCGCTGACCGACGCGTCCGGGTCATCAAGTTCCGACGCAACCTAGGCAAGTCCGCCGCCCTGAGCCAAGGTTTTCAAGGGGCCCGCGGTGAGCTGGTGGTGACGATTGACGCTGATCTGCAAGATGAACCGCGCGAGATTCCTCGATTAGTTGAGGCGCTGGATCGTTTTGATTTGGTCACCGGCTGGAAGCAACAACGGAACGACCCGTGGACTAAGCGTTTTCCTTCAAAAGTATTTAACGGCGCGGCGCGTCTCCTCTTCGGCGTCCGCTTAAATGATTTGAACAGCGGCCTCAAGGTCATGCGTCGGGAAGTGGCGACGGCCATTGATTTGTACGGTGAATTTCACCGTTTCGTGCCCATCTTAGCGTTCCTTCAGGGGTTCCGGATCGGTGAGGTACCAGTTGGACACCACCAGCGCAAGTACGGACAGTCGAAGTACGGCTGGAAGCGCTTCGTGCGGGGGGCACTTGATCTGATGACGGTAGCCTTTCTCGGTCGGTTCGCCAATCGACCGCTCCACTTGTTCGGCACCCTGGGATTGGGGTGCTTCGGCCTCGGCTTCGTGATCGCGCTCTACCTGACGATCATCTGGTGGCAAGGTCAGTCCATCGGCCAGCGACCATTACTGACCTTTGCCGTCCTCTTGATGCTAACCGGTTTGCAGTTTTTGTTTACTGGCCTGTTGGCGGAGTTGATCACCAGCCGGTCAGCGCCGCGACGTTACCCGGTCGAGCAGGTGCTTGACCGCCAGCACGGTAATGGCCGGTAGGCGCTGGGTCCGGCAAGTTCTTCGATGGGGAGTCGTCGTCCTTGTTTTTATTTTTCTGTGGCGGCGAGTTGAAGCTGACTGGCCGACGGTGGCCGCAGTTATCTCTCGAATACGCTGGGAGTGGACGGTGGTGAGCTTACTTCCCGGCGTGGCCTACTTTTGGTTGCGCGCGGCAACCTGGAATCGGTTATTGGTCTTGTTGGGAGTGCGAGTCGACCAGGTGACTGCCTGGAACATCTGGATGAAAGCGGAGGTAGTGCGGTACATTCCCGGATACGTCTGGTCGGTGCTCGGCCGGATGGCGCAGGCCGGACGCCTCGGCGCCAGCCGGACGACCATTTTTACCAGCATGGTGCTCGAGGCAATGCTGTTGGTCTTAAGCTGCCTCGGTTTGTCGGCCGTACTGTTGACTGGCTATCCGCAGTATCAGTGGCCAGGACGCACGATCGCGCTGTTGGTGGTGGCAGTCGCTAGTTTGGTCGTCATCCTGAAACCAGTGGCGAAGACGTTAGTCCAGCTGCTTCACCGGGTGCTGCGGCGGCCAGCACCGTCAGCAATCGGCAGCAGCGCGCCAGCCTTCGCTTCGATGACGGTCAGCTGGTTGATGTTTGCGACGTTTCAGTTGCTTGTGGCGCAGGCGTTGGGAGTGGTCTCAGCCGGGTCGCTAGTGGCTTTGGCCGGCGTGTTTTTACTCAGCTGGCTGCTGGGCTATCTCAGTTTTTTGGCCCCGAGCGGACTGGGGGTACGCGAAGCTTTCTTAATTGCGTTACTGGGACCGTTCATGGGTGCGCCGCAAGCCGTGGCCGTGGCCGCCGTCAGCCGGGTGTCGATGATGGTGGTAGAAGTACTGGTGCTGGGGGGGGCGCATCTGGTCGCTGCACGGTCGGAGCGAAACCACGGACGTCTCGAAAGCAGCCTCACGCCGAGAAAAATATAAAGGTCGATTGTGTGGGGTTGCGGAAATAGCTTAGCTGTGCTACACTATAAAAACTAAAACACACGTAACCGGAGGATTAAATGAAAACACGCACACTCCGCTTCATTGCCGTTCCACTGCTCGCCTTGATGACCGTGGGGCTGCTTGTGGTACCGGCGTCGGCCGAGGCCGCGACTAAAAAGGCCAAGAAGAAGTACGGCACGGTCAGTACTTTCCTTGGCCGGCTCTACGCCGGTGATGGGGTGGAGGCAAACAGCGCTTACCTCGACAATCCTGAGGGCTTTGTCGCTGATGCGAATTGTACCTTCACCATCGCCGATACGCTCAACAACGTCATCCGCCGCGTCGACGGGACCACGAACGTCATGTCGACCATCGCCGGGAACGGCCACTTCCTGTTGAAAGACGGCGCGGCAGCCTCATCCTCGTTCCGCTGGCCGAGCGACGTCGAGCTTGGACCGAGCGGGGAAGTCTTTATCACCGACACGGAGAACGGGGCCGTGCGAATCCTTCGAGACGGTGTCGTCTCCACGTGGCTCAAAAACCTCAAGCGACCGAAGGGAAGCGCCATTGACGGTTCGACGCTCTACGTCAGCGACACCGGGAATAACCGTATTGTCAAAGCAACCGCTCCGAACGGCAGTCCGACGGTAGTGACGAACCTTGTACATCCAAACGGGATGATTTCGGTCATGCCCACTGGTGCTTCGAGTTCGACGCTGTACGTAACATACCTCGACAACACGGCATTAGCAAAAGTCAATCCGTCAACCGGCGAGACGACAACGATCAAGGACGGACTCACCGACCTCGAGGGCGTTGCTGCGTACAACGATAAGATCTACTTCGTTGCGAGCGATCGCGGCATGTACAACGAAATCTGGCGTTACGATCCGGCGACCGGCGAGATCGTCATGCTTATCCGCGTCGTCGAGACTGAATGGTACAACCATGCCTCGGACATCCTCTTCTGCAAAGACAAGATGTACCTCCTGTTCTCTTCGGGATCGAGCATCTTCCGGCTCGAGCCCGATGGGACGAATCCCGTAAAGATCGCCGGCATTCACCGGTACGGCGATACCGACGGCGGGGTCAGCGACTTGGTGCTCGGTCGGCCGAAGGTGCTGATCTTGTCCAAGAATAAAGATAAGCTCTACATCGTCGAAAACCATCGCTTCAAGGTATTTGATTTTGCCACCCAGAAGTTGTCCTTCATCGCCGGCAGCCCGATGGACAACTGGCGGGATAACGTCGGCAATCAGGCGCGGACCAGCGGACCGAATCAGGCGGTCCTGTCGCCCGACGGGAAACGGATCTGGTTTGCCGATAAAAATAACAACCGTATTCGTTCGCTGATCATCGACGAAGCCCGTCTGGAAACGCTAACCGGCGCCGGGGCGATCAACCAGTTTGCCGGTGAACGCAACGGCTACGCCGAGGGAGCGGCCTGCTCAACGACCGACAAAGGCGTTACTGGATGTGCGTACTTCGACCGGCCGCACGGCATTGCCATCTCAGGCGACGGCAAGACGCTCTACGTCAGCGACGGCGACAACCAGCGTATCCGAACGGTCAACGTAGCGACTGGCGCCACCGCCCTGCTGGCTGGCGGCGAGAAGGGATTTAAGAACGGCGTCGGCTCGGCCGCCCGGTTCAAGGGTCCGACCAGCATCCTGCTAAGCCAGGACGGGAAAACGCTGTACGTCATCGATTCCGGCAACCAGGCCATTCGCAAGATTGATCTGGCCACCAAGCGCGTCACTAAGCTGGTCGGCACTGGTAAGGCTGGATATCGAGAGGGAACGTTTAAGAAAGCTCGCCTCTCCTTCCCCGACTCGCTCGCGTTCGGGCCAAATAGCAATACCATTTTACTTTCCGAAGTCGGCTCGCAGCGGATTCGGCAACTTGACCTCAAGAAAAAAGAGATTTCGCTGGTGGCCGGCTCTGGTCAACGCGGGAGCGCTAACGGCCGGGCTGATAAAGCGACGTTTAACAACCCGAAGGGCATGGTCTTGCTGTCCGCCAAGACACTCTTGGTGGCTGACGTCGTCAACGACCTCATTCGGCTGATCAAGCTCCCAAAGTAACAAAATACCCAGCCTGACGTTATAGCAAGGGCGGGATAACGATCCCGCCTTTATGATTGTCTCCCTCTACCATAGTGTGGTATAGTGTGAATCGCAAAAATATGACTGGCGTACGTAGGAGGATGATACGATTGCGTTTGATTGCTGGCCTCAGCACGTGGCTGTTGCTGGTTGGTCTTTTCGCTCCCCTCACCGTCCAGGCCAAACACCTGACCGGCACGACCACGACCTGGTTTGGGCAGCTATTCGCTGGCGAGGGCGTTGATGCGCGGGATGCCTTTCTCGATAATCCGAATGGTTTTGTGGCCGATGCCAGCTGCAACCTGACCTTGGCCGACACCATGAACAACATGGTGCGGAAGATTACGGTCAGCACCAATGTCATCACGCGCTTGGCCGGCACCGGCGCCTACCGCCACGATGACGGCGTGGCCTTAAACGCCACGTTTCGCGCGCCGTACGACATTGACCGGGGCGCTGATGGTCGGTTGTACGTGGCCGACACCGAGAACGACCGGATTCGGATTATAACTGACAGCACAATCAGCACCTGGCTGAGCGGACTGAAGCGGCCGGCCGGCATAACCATCGACGGGACCACCGCCTACATTGCCGACACCAACAACAACCGCATTCTCAAAGCCACGACGCCAGACGGCTTGGCGCAGCTCGTGGCCACCATCACCCGACCATGGAAGCTGGCCGTGTCCGGCGACACGCTGTACGTGGTGCACAACAGCACCAGCTTTTCGAAGGTCAGTATTTCAACCGGTACCATCGTGTCGATCAAGACTGATCTGGAAAACGCTGAAGGCGTGGCCGTCTACAACGGACAGGTCTACGTGGTCGCCGGACCAAAGGGAATACATAACGAGATCTGGAAGTACGATCCAGCCGTCGGGATCATCACCCGCATCGCCAATGTGCCGGAAACCGAGTGGTACAACCATGCCTCGGACATCCTGTTCTGCAACGACAAAATGTACCTGCTCTTCTCGTCCGGATCGAGCGTTTTTCGGTTGAACGTCGACGGCACCAACGCCGAACGAATCGCCGGCCAGCACCGCTACGGCGATCAAGATGGTTTTTGGCGGTCAGCCGTGCTTGGTCGGCCGAAGTCGCTGGTCGTATCGAAAGACCGGTCCAAAGTCTACCTGCTGGAGAATCAGAAGATAAAAGAGTTTACGCTGAAGACCAAGACGCTCCGCCTGCTGGCCGGACACGCCAATGACAACTGGCGCGACGGCGTCGGCGACGAGGCGCGACTGAGCGGCGCCACGCAGATGGTCAGTTCGCCGGACGGCACCAAGCTCTATTTCGCCGACCGCAACAACAACCGCATTCGCGTGCTGGCCGTGGCCGACCAGCGAATGACGACCCTGGCCGGTGCCGGGGCGGTCAACCAGTTTGCCGGTGATAACAATGGCTACGCTGAAGGACGTGGCTGTCCGTTGGAAATGAATCGGGCCGTGGCCGGCTGCGCCTACTTCAACCGGCCGATGGGTATTGCCATTTCCCGTGGCGGCAACCTTATCTACGTAGCCGATACGGAGAATCACCGCATTCGGTCCTACGACCTGCGGACCGGCCGGACGCGTCTCATCGCCGGCGGGACGGTCGGCTTCAAGAACGGCGTTGGCTCGGCCGCGCAGTTCAACACGCCGGTGGCGCTCCAGCTCAGTCCTGATGGAAAGAAGCTCTACGTGGTCGACCAGGACAACCACGCCATTCGCGTCGTTCATCTGAAGACGAAGTTGGTGACGACGCTGGTTGGAACCGGAAAAGCCGGGTATCGCAATGGGTCACTGCCTGCGGCGCGGCTGAGCCTGCCCGATTCGTTAGCCCTGGGAACGAAAAATACCTTATTCGTCAGCGAGATCGGTGGTCAGCGCATTCGGCGGATCGACCTCGCCCGGCAGACTATCAGTTTGGTGGCGGGGACGGGTTCACGCGGCAGTACCGATGGCGCGGCGACCGTGGCGACGTTCCATAACCCCCGCGGCATGGTGATGCTGACCTCGACCTACCTGCTGGTCGCCGATCAGATCAACGATTTGATTCGCGCCGTCCGCCTGAAGTAACATATCGGCATGAGCCTCTTTGCCCGGCGGGCTGGCGTCCTGCTGCACCCAACCAGCCTGCCCAGCGCCTTTGGTATTGGCGACCTGGGCCCGTCGGCCTACCGGTTTGTTGACTTCCTGAAATCGGCGGGCATGCGGGTGTGGCAAGTCCTCCCGCTGACTATTCCTGACGAGCTTGGTTCACCCTACGCTTCATCGTCAGCCTTTGCCGGTAACTGGTTGATGATCAGCCTTGCCCGTTTAGTCGAGGACGGACTCCTGCCACCGCATCTCCAGGGATGGACCGACCCGGCCGAGCCAGTTCACTATCGTTCGGTTGAGTACCGAAAGCGGCGGCTGCTGGAAGAAGCATTCCACGTTTTTACGGTGGCCGCTCAGCCGTACCAGCAACGACAATTTCAGTCGTTTGTCATTAGTCAGCGGTCGTGGCTTCAGGACTACGCGCTCTTTGCGGCCCTGAAAGAACATTTTAGTCTGACCGTCCCCTGGACCCGCTGGCCGGGTCCGATTCGCAAACGCACGCCGGCAGCAGTTCGCACCTGGAGCAGACGGCTGGGCGCAGAAATCCGTTTTCAGGCGTGGCGGCAGTGGCTGTTCCGACGGCAGTGGTCAGCACTCAAACGGTACGCCAACGCCCGCGGGATTTCGGTAATCGGCGACCTGCCGCTGTTTGTGACGCGCGACAGCGCCGATACCTGGGCTGATCCGAAGAACTTCATGCTCGATCACCTCGGCCGGCCGCGGCTCGTGGCCGGCGTGCCGCCCGATTACTTCAGCCGGCGCGGACAGGTCTGGGGCGATCCACTCTACGATTGGGAGCACCTGCGGCAAGAACGATTTCGCTGGTGGATTGCCCGGTTCAGAAGCTCGTTTGAGCTCTACGACATCGTCCGACTTGATCACTTCCGAGGATACGTGGCCGGCTGGGGCATCAGAGCGAAGAGTCCGACGGCCCGTCACGGGGCTTGGTATCCGGTTCCCGGTCGTGAACTCTTTCGCGCCGTTCGACACGCCCTGCCCCACGCTCGCTTAATCGCCGAAGATCTTGGCGTGATTACTGATGACGTGGTGGCGCTGCGCAACCAGCTTGGATACCCAGGCGTGCGCGTGTTGCAGTTCGGATTCGACGACCTGGGCAGTATCCACGCCCTCGGGAACATCAGTCGCCGCCCCGTTCTCTACACCGGCACGCACGACAACAACACGACCCGCGGCTGGTTTGGCGAAGACGCGCAGCGGCACGAACGCAAGAACATATTGAAATTCTTTCACGCGACTGAACCAAGCATTGCCTGGCGGATGATTCGCGCGGCCTACCGCAGTCGCGCCAACACGGTCATCGTGCCGCTTCAGGACGTGCTGAATCTCGGCAGCGAGGCGCGGATGAATACGCCGGGGACGAGAACAGGCAACTGGCAATGGCGGTTCAGTGAAAAGCTGTTGACGAAAGAATTGGCGAACAAAATTCGTACGCTCGTGAAGGTTACAAAGCGTTAATGGCTAGTCTGTAGCTTTCCGCGATTTTTTCTTGATTTTGGTGTGGAAAACTCGTACCATAGAGTAGTAAATCCTTACCCACGCACCAGCCCCTCGACATTGCTCGGGGCGGATGCGGGGTTTCGCTCCACGGAACCACGTATCGAGAGAAACCACGGCCGTGGGGACATGGAGCTTCACAATTTCGCATAAATTGACATTCGGTTTTTCTTCGGGTAAGATATCAACAGGGAGTCATACAAGCGCAAAATGATAAGACCCAGCTATCAAGATGAGGACAAGCGGTTTACTTTGTATCGTGGTGGTTGTTTAAAGATACTTCCGCTTCTCAAAGAGAACTCGGTGGACATGATTTTTGCTGACCCGCCGTACCATCTTTCAAACGGCGGGTTTACTGTTCATGCCGGTCGGCAGGTAAGCGTCAATAAGAGCGAATGAGACAAAAGAGTAAGGGTGTTGATGTTATTGTCAATTTTCAAATATGAAACAACACGAAGCAGTAATTAAGGTAATGGAACGGAGCGGCGGGTTCGCGACACTCGGCCACCTCAATCAGGAAGTTTTGAAAGTTTCTGGCGTTGAGTGGAAAACAAAAACTCCTTTCGCGAGTATCCGTCGCATCGTCCAGGATAAGAGGTTTTTCTTTAAAATTAAACCCGGTCTTTGGGCGCTGCGGTCATATCGGACGAGGATACCACTTGAGATACTACCAACCGAACTTGTCTCTCAAAAAGAACATGAGTTATTTAACCATAGCTACTACCAAGGTTTATTGGTTGAAATCGGCAACTTGAAAAAATATTATACTTTCGTTCCGAGTCAAGATAAAAATAGAAAATTTATAAACAGGAAACTTGGCGAGATTGCCACCATACGGGATTTTTACCGATTCGGCTATGATCATATTATCCGTAAGGCGCGAACAGTTGACGTCAGCTGGTTTAATGTGCGAAAAATGCCAGCGTATTTCTTCGAGGTTGAGCATTCTACTGATATTAAAAACTCACTGTTGAAGTTCATCGAACTTCAAGATTTTAATACGAATTTTTACATTGTTGCAAACGGCGCTCGAAAGTCAGAGTTCGAGGCCAAAGTATTACTCAATGCTTTCGTACCAATCAAGTCAAGAATAAAGTTCATAGACTACGAGCGATTGTCCGAATGGCACGCTAAAAGTTTCGAAATTGTGAGCCTGGAAAACAATATCAATTATGGTAGCCGGTTATAATTAATTGAAAAGTGTTGATCGAATGCGTGATTCATACAATCAAATCAAGTCAATAACCTGCGGATGCGGAAGAGAAGTAGTATTGAAGTTAATTGGCGGGCAATACCAAAATTCTTATATGCGAAGTTGTCAATGTGGACGTAAGTGGTTATTGGAAGACCTATCAGAAGATTTGACCGAGGAAATAACTTGACCAGAAAATTCAACCCTCGAAAAAATATCCGCCTGAATTCCAGTTCTTCACCAAAGTCAACCTAAAAGAGTATGAAGACTTGAATAAATATGGAGAATATTCCAGCGACTTTCTTATGGCCACGGTTGAGCTGATAATGATTCAAGAAAAAACTAATTATCCCGAAGGGACAATCAACCTTAAACTGCTAGAGGCCTTTAGAAACAATGCAGAAATATTCGACTTAGTAAGTAGAGCTACATTTAGGTGATTGCTCAAAAATTATGACTTTGGCGTGGTTGATGGAGAGGGCGGAGGTGGTAGCAGAGTAGGTTGGGGGAAGGACGCCGGACTCACCTGCAGCGAGTTTGATATTTTAAGGAATTTTATGACTGAAAACTGGAGGTCAGCCCGTCCGTGCGAATAACATATTTCTGTCAGCGACCGAATCAAAAATTCAAAAAAACTTATAGATGAACTTGGCCCGCCAGCTGCGTTTCCTGACGAGACAGGCCAAACGCTGATTATGATCGTTTGACCCACGCACCAGTCCCGCCCGCTGGCGGGACGGGTGCGGGGTTCCGCGCTCCGAAAGCCCGAAAGGACTGATACCCCGAGCGTCAGCTCGGGGAGCGCTTCACTGCTCGGGCGACGACGTGCGTGCCATTTTGTTTTACTTTGTCGTAATTCCCGAATATTTCGTGGAAGTTTTTCTTGATGAATTCCTTGAGGCCGGCAATGGTGACGACGTAGATCCGGCCGCCAGGTTTGAGGAAGTTTTTGGCATCAAGGAAGAATATATCGTAGAGTTCTCGACCGACCTTGGCTGGAAGATTTGAAAGAATGAGATCGAACCGCTGATCCTTGGGAATGGCGTTGAATCCATTGCTTAGGTAGGCGGTGGCGTTGGCGATGCCGTTTACGGCAATGTTCTTTTTGGCGTATTCAACCGCGATGAAGTCTTTATCAACAAGGTGAACGTATCCCGCCGACGCTTCACGCGCCACGGCGATGCCGATTGCCCCGTATCCGCATCCGAGATCAATTGCGGTATCGTTGGGGCGCACATCGAGGTGATCAATCAGGAGTTTAGATCCTGGATCAATCGCCTCCGGACTGAAGAGTCCCCAGGTCGAATGGAACGCGAATTCGTGTTGGCGTAAGTGCGCGGAGAAAACGATGTCCTTTCGTAAATCGTCAACCGGTTTCCGCATCAAGCCGCGAACCTGAAATTCAGGAATTGGTAGATGAGCTTGGCCACGATAAAATCCGGCGCTTGCTGGCCCGGTTTTGGCAAAAGTTCGACGAATTCGGCGCCGATAATGTCGAGTTGTTTGGTGGCTGCCTGGAGGGCGTCAAGCACGCCGTACCACCATAAACCGCCGGGTTCGGGCGTGCCAGTGCTCGAACCGATGATGGCCGGATCAAAGACATCAACGTCAAAGGTTAACCAGACTGGCCGGTCTCGCAGAAAGTCCATAGCTTTGGTTAAGTAGGCGGTGTTGTTAGCACGCAGAATGTCCTCAGCGGTGAAAATTTGTAAACGGCGGGCTTTGGTCAAGCGGCGAATGATCGGCTGTTCCTCGGTGGAGGTATTGCGGATGCCGATTTGAACCAAACGGTGGAAGTAGGGGATAGCCAGGTGCAGGGCTGAGGCGTGGCTTAGCTTGTTGCCTTGAAACGACGGTCGTAGGTCAGTGTGTGCGTCAAAGTGGAGAATATTAAAACCGCGTCGGCCAAAAACCTTGGCCATACCAGCGACTGAACCGCCAGTCAGCGAGTGTTCGCCGCCGAGGATGATGGGGAATTTTTTACGTCGAAGCAACCGGGCTGTTAGATCGGTGAGAAGTTCTAGTGCACGACGATGGGAGTGGGGTATGGGGAATGGTTTAAGGGTGGCAATGCCGTAACGTTTGTACGGTTCGTTTTTGAACTGTTCGTCGTAGAGTTCGACTTCGTGACTGGCCGCAATGATGGCGGCCGGACCTTTTGAGGTTCCATGGCCGAAGGTGACGGATTTTTCCAAACCGAACGGCACGACTACGACTTTCGAGCGCTTGAAGTCGCGGTGGTTAGGCAGGTTGAGGAAGCCGCGGGAGCCGGTGTCGTGGAGAATACTACGTTTAACTTTTGACCCTTCGACTTCGCTCAGGGTCATCCCGAGACGCTGTCTGATGGACATATTTCTTGTTTCCCTGTGAAGTACGGAGTCATCCTGAGTATTATCGAAGGATGACATTTGACGTTTGACTATGCACGGATTCGTCGATCCATTTCTTGAATTCCGTATTTCCGTCGATTTGAACAAACGCGATGATTGGTGCCCTGTCGGAGTGGTAGCGCTTGACTTGTGCGATAATCGTCTTTTTCTTTGAGGAGACAGTGAACGCTTGGATATTGTAGTAAGTTTTCTTAACTATTTTCCGCTGCCACCAATACTGTGATGGTCCGTGAATGATGAGTGATCCAGCGATGAGTCGTTTTTTCAGCAACAACGCCGATAGCGATTCAGCTTCCTTCTTGCTCGTCGCACTGATGATGACCTGGCGGTACGCGTGCGCCATCACTTCCTGAACAGTTTCGCGAACTCGCGAGGCTTGCGGTTTTTCCACGATCCCTTTTCGTAGGCATACGCAGCGAGCAAGGGCAAGGCCATAGACGCTTCAGCAAAGACCATTTGCTCGTAGACCGTCGAAACCTTGCCCCAGGAGCTGGCTTCCTTGAGCGTCGACGATGAGCAGGCGCCGTCGCGGACATCAGCCACCGTGATTTGGATGGCGTACTTGTGCACTGGCACGTCGTGGCCGAGCACTTCGGCGCAGACGACAGTATCCTGGGCAAAGTTTTTTGGCACGCCGCCGCCGATCATTAACAGGCCGGAGTCTTTGCTCTTCAGCTTGATGTCAGTCAGCTCGCGAAAGTCTTTGACCGAGTCAATCGAGACGTGTTTGTCCGGATGCTTGTCTTGATGCATGACCAGACCGAAACCAGCCGAGGAATCGGAAAACGCCGGACAGAAGATCGGCACGTTGTGCTCGTAGGCGGCTTGGACCAGCGAATCCTTTTTCTTGGAATTTTTAGTCAGCCACTTGCCCATTTCCCAGATGAACTCGCGCGACGAGTAAGGCCGCGGTTCGAGTGAGTCAGCAATGGCGGTGATGGTTTTGTCGCAGGCTTGCAGTTCTTCCTCGTCGATGAAGGTGTCGTAGATGCGGTCGATGTACAGCGAGCGGAGCATGGCGTCGTCAATGTACGGCGTGCCTTTATAGTGTTTAAAGCCGAGGGCCTCGAAAAAGTCCATATCGACAATGGTCGCCCCCGTGGCCACGATGACGTCGATCATGTTGTGTTTTACTAAATCGACGTAGGCCTGCATGCAGCCGGCTGCTGATGTGCTACCAGCAATCGTCAGCCAAACCGACGAGTCTTTGTCGGCTAGCATCATATTGTAAATGTCGCTCGCTCGACCGAGGTCGCGTGAAGAAAAGGACATTTTCTTGTACGCCTCGACAATCGGCGTGGCATTGAGCTTGGTGATGTCGATGTGTTCGATCGGTTGTTTGAGCAGGTCGCGCTTGGTGGGTTTGGTCATACTTGGTTAGTTAGGGATTATTTCAGTAAGCAGCTTGGACTTGTTTCACTTTCATGCAAACAGTATAAGGGTTTTTCGGTGCTTTTTATAGATCGCAATTTGAGGCATGTGGGCTGGGAGTCGAATATTTAGGAGAATTGTTTTATTACTGGTAAATTTTGAGGGACACAATCTCATTATAGTTGGATTTTCACTACCTGCAATGCAAGAACACTTTTATCAATAACGGTTTTCACGCTAATCTTTTCAAACTGTATAATGAAAAATATCGCGCAAGCTGTTCTGCTACGCTGTGCCATGAATACGCTCTGAAATTAAAAGGTATCTGCCCCTTTTTTCTCCTCAAAGACAATACTTCCCTTAAGGCAGCCCCAAGGGACTCAATGGAACCGGCTGGAACGACTTTCACATTTGGGCACTGTGCTAACATATCAACAGAACCGGTCACGTCTGTCGTTATCACAGTTTTACCCATGGAGGCCGCTTGTAAATTAACCATGCCGAATGGTTCATAGATTGATGGTGTCACGATACAATCTACTGAAGCGAAGACGCGTGATATCTCCATCTGATCTATGTGCCCTAGGAAGTGAAAAAACCTCTGATGAATTTTATTTCTCAGAAGGCGATTGATTGATGCTGCGTATGACTTGTTCATTGAGGCACCTGCCACCACCACCACAAAATTAAACTCTTTAACCAGACGTAGCGCGGCCTTAACTAAATATATTAACCCTTTCTGCGGCACAATGCGTCCGGCATACAAAACTGCATAAACACCCAAAGGTATCCCAAGTTTTTGTCTGAACTCAATACTAGACGATTCGGTCTTCATCTGAAAATCCTTTTCATCGATGCCGCCGGCAACAATCGCGATTTTCTCTGGATTGACACCATAAAGACGAGCAACTTCGCTCGCCATTGTATGAGATTTTACAAAAACAATGCGACTGTAATTCATGCATCTTCGTTCAAAAACCACTAGAACCTATCCTAAAAATCCATTCCGGCGCTGCGGCCCGCAATTTCGGGCTGCGGGGCTTCGTCTCGGACTCGAAATATCACCAATATTCCTCGTCCTCCGAATCACCGCAGCAGCGGGACCCCGCTTTGCGGTGGCTCGCCCCTCGCCTTCGAAATTTCGTCCCTCGGCTCGAAAGCGATTTTTAGGATAGGTTCTAGAAATGAATTCCTTTCTGGCATATCGTCGACGATGAAAAGCACATCGATATCGCTGGTTTCAGAAAAATGATCTGTCAATACGCTGCCGTAAAGATAGGCCGATCGAATGGGCGTAAAGTTTTCAAATCTTGCTTTAAGCGCTTCCGCAACCTTTTGGATAAATGGAGGATGTGGCATCTATTGACCAATTACGATGATAGTTGGTAACGAGAAAGATGAAAGTCAGGAATAGTCTTTTTAGGACCGAATTGTCCAGGCGATGTATCATTCTTTTTGCCATGAAAATCAGACCCGCCCGTATAATGGATGGCCCGGTCACTCACTATTTTTTTTAGCAGTTCAATTTGTTCATTTGAAGTTTGATTATGATACACTTCGACCCCGGTCGCCCCAATCTTTAGTAAATCATTGATACGCATCTCATCAAGCGGCTTGGTCACAACACTTACTGACACAAAAGGATGCGCAATGATCAGATCCTGGGCAACCCCTCTGAATTTTTTCGCTAGCCACTCGACGGTAACCCCGCTTCTTTCCACGGCGCAAGATTTATTCGGCGCTTGATACTCGTAATAAACACTTTCCGGAGTCAGCCGTTTTCCATGCCTCTCTAGAAATATGTTTTGATTTGCGCGATTTGCACAAATATCAAGCGCAACTGTTAGACTAACGGGCTGTTTTTCAGACGGTGCTAAGCCATCGGTAATCTCAAGCCCTTCTCGACGGGAAAGACAAATTGCTATTTCCATTTCCTTAATTTTTTGTCGTCGTACGATCTCATTACGTTCCCTTAATATGACGCCGGCTACATCGATGTCAAAATCATACGCCAGAATATGTACCTCATTTTCTCCGTACTTAGCGGTGAGTTCCGTGCCGGGGATCACTTTTGTCCCGGAACCGTCTAGGCATGTTTCCATTTCTCGGATACCGTCTATGGAGTTATGGTCGACCAAGGCGCAGTATTGCCATTTTTTTCTCCTGATCGTAGTGGCAAGTTCTGGAACGGACAATTTCCCATCCGAATGGACCGAGTGAAAATGTAGATCAAATCTGGTCAAAAACATAGATAATTATTCTGATAAAAAGTTTTTCAGCGTGTCAATTTCCTTGTCCAGGTTGGTTTTGACACGATCGTAGAATTGTTCTTCGTTCCCGGGTGATACCCGCTCCGGTTTGTCCCTTAAGACGCCCAGTCTCCATATAATTGAATTAATGAGGACGAAAAGCTCGTATACTCGAAGTCGCTCCTGAAAATGCGGACCTTTTTTTGGTAAATGACTTTCATATTGCGTGAGGAATTCCTGTTTTTGATCCGCATCGAAGCCTGACTTCAAAAATAACTTGGCTATATCCATTGCGTTGTCGCCGGCAGAAGCTTGTTCCCAGTCGACAATGGCCAGGGCCCCGTCCTTTCTTGAATAGATGATATTGCTTGGATTGAGATCGAAGTGAATGAGGGTGAAACGGTCGTCTGAGAAAGCCTCGCCGGTCCTATCCGCCGCGTCCTTCATCCTGACGAGTAAACGGTTAATTAACCCCATCGTTTCGGTCTGACCCCTGAAGGGGAGTGCGATCTGGCGAAGGGTTTCGATGCCGTCGAGCAAGTAATCCATGCGGGAACCTTTTTTCCTTTCGGTCAGGGGTTTGCCGTATGCGTTTAGCTCGATGGAATGAAGATTCGCGAGCGCTACTGCCAGCCGATCTATGATATCCTTATCAAAGTGTTCCACTGTCTCACCTTCAATCTTTTCTTCGAAAAGGATACTCGATGTTTTTAAATAGCCCTCAAGTTTTGGCGCGCTCTTATAACCGTGAATTCTGAGTAAGCGCAGAGCTACATTCTCATTTGCCTCTCTTCCAGAGCCATGTTGAGGATTCTTCCATGCTTTTGTGACGAGATCCGAATTGCTTCTTGGTAATTCGAAAAGCAAGGCATAACTACCTTCTGCGAAAGGTTGCGTAATAAGAAGCTTGTGAAGATCTTCCGGCGTGAGGCCGAGTTTTTTAATGACGTCCACCTCTTTTTCCGTCAATGCTAATTTTGCAAACGATCCTGCTTCGCCCGAAAACCTATATCGTTCGTTCACAGCAGTTTTTGATTATCGAACGATATTCATTGGAATAAAATGATTTTTGCGGAGCGGAGAGTCTCATGCCACTCGCTCTGTTTGTGGGCGGGTATGTATTTGAGTGCGGCCAGCGTTGCATACGACGACGCGATACTTTTTCAAGATTCCGCAGTGAATCTATTTCGAAAATCGTCTATGGTTCGGCGAAGGCCAAGGTCAAAATTGGTGTCCGGGGACCATTTCAGGAAATGAGATGCCTTACGAACATCCGGTTTGCGTTGGCGCGGGTCGTCTGTTTGACTAGGCAAAATTCTGATCCGGCTTTTCGAATTGGTCATTTGAATAACCCGACGAGCAAGTTGTAGCATGGATATTTCTTTAGGATTGCCGATGTTTACCGGATCAATGTATTTTGGAACTCTCTGTAATCTGATAAGGCCCTTAATCAGGTCATCAACATAACAGAAAGAGCGCGTCTGCGATCCGACGTAGACCGTCAGCGGCTGGTTCCGAAGAGCGGCGTAAATGAATTCCGGAATGACGCGCCCGTCGTTTTCGCGCATCCCGGGACCGTAGGTATTGAATATCCTGGCGATTTGTAACCGAAGGCCGTAGGTCTGATGGTGGATTGAAAAAATCGTTTCCGCAATGCGTTTTCCTTCTTCATAACACCCGCGCACACCAAGGTGATTAACATTACCGTGGTACGTCTCGGGTTGCGGGTGTTCCAGGGGATCCCCGTAGATCTCCGAGGTCGAAGCCTGCAACAGCTTGGCACGTTTTTGTAGAGCTAACGCGACCACCCGATAGACACCAAGGGTATTAGCCTGCACCGTGTCCATTGGCCGATGCTGGTAATCGACAGGGGATGCCGGTGATGCCAGGTTGTATATTTCATCGACATCTTCACGTAAACGAAGTGGCCGGGTAATGTCACGACGATAAAAAGTAAATCGTGAGTGACCACGAAACGGTCGAACATTCTCTGGCCTGCCGCTAGAGAAGTTATCCAGACAAACAACTCGGTACCCATTGTCCAGAAGTCTTGCGCAAAGATGGTGGCCGATGAATCCTGCTCCACCCGTGACGACTGCCGTCTTCTTTGTCCTCATAAACTTTATTCAACCGTCGGTGTTGTCGGATTGCTCGATACTAAGTTTTCTTGGCGGATCCGACCGGATTTGTCCCGCCATCCCGTTATTCGACGGGACAAGTTCGGCGGCCTGCCCGCCGTGCGAGACTTCGGCAGGCGGGGATCCCGCCTTCCTTAGAATTTTGAAATTATTGTGGCGGGAAACCCCTGATCCCGTATAATTCGCTTCGCTCATTTACGGGACAGGTCTTCTTGCCCAGCACCCTACGTGGTACTGGGCTCCGTGACCCCGCACTATGCCTCTTCGAGTCAAGTGCGGGGCAGGCCCCGTACAACGCTCACTACGTTTGCGTAGACGGGGCGCAGCAGGGAGACGCATGCGCGGAGCGGACCGTACGGGAGTCGAACCCGTGATCTCCTCCGTGACCCCGCACTATGTTCCCCTTCGACTGGCTCAGGGTCACAAGTGCGGGGCAGGCAGGGAGGCTGCGCTCAGAGCGGACCCAAGGGGATTTGAACCCCTGATCTTCTCCGTGACAGGGAGACGTGTTAACCGGGCTACACTATGGGTCCGCTCTGGGCGCTTTGCAAGGGAGGCGTGCTTGCCCCGTACCATTCGAGCGAAGCGAGAATTGGTGCGGGGTTAACCACTACACTAACGGTCCGCTCCGCGCACGTTCTTGAGCAGGACGATTTTAGCAAACATGGCTGGGCTTGTCGAGGGTTGACCGCTATGGTACCGATGAAGTATGACTTTGTCTCAACAGCGCCTGTGGGCCTGGGTCTACGTCAGCGGGTGGATGACGGTGATTTTTATCTGGTCGTCGATTCCTGACCTCCGTTCAGGGTTGCTGCCGCTGTGGGATATAATCCTACGGAAGATTGCTCACCTGGCTGAGTATGCCATTCTCGGCGGGCTGATGTTTCGGGCGTTCGAGGTTAGCGGCCTGCCGCGGGCGCGGGCAGTGGTCTTGGCCGCGGTCCTGAGCGCTGGCTACGCCGGGATTGATGAATGGCACCAAACCTTCGTCCCTGGCCGGCACGGGGCGCCGGTTGACGCGGCGATTGACCTGGTCGGTGTGCTGAGCGGCCTGGCCATTCGACGGCGGATGACTGCGCCGAGCAGTAAGCTCTAGCCTGGGGAAAACTCCCTGGTTGTCAGATCAGCGCGGCCATGCTACTAAATACCTATGGAGATCCCGCCGATCAAGCGGAACCAGAAACGAAGACAGTGAAGCCTTGGGGGCGCAACCGCGCCCTCGCGTGTTTTATTGGTCCACCACAGGAGGGAAACCAAAACCGAAACGCTGCACTACGCAGCATCGCTCGTCTGCATTTTCGACCACTGAACCCCAGGGAGGCGGTATGAATGAATTGCAGGTGGTAGACGGCATTGATCCGCGCAGTCTGATTGAGCCGAACGAGGTTTACGTGTCATGGTCCGAAGTCGGCTTGCTGGCGCAGGAGGTCGTGCTCCAGCTTGTGCCGCGGATCGAGAAACTCGGTCCGTTCGACACGATCGTGGCGATCAAACACGGCGCCACCCACTTCGTCTCACTCGTTGAGCGCGTGCTCGACCACAACAAGGTGGCCTATGCCCGCTTGAGGCGCGAGGAGACAGGGTTGTCGGAGCGGGATTCACCCTCGCCGAAGATCGTCTACTTTCCTTCGGACGAGGATCTCCGCGACAAGAATGTCGGGCTGTTCGATGAAGTGTGGGAGACCGGCAAGAGCAACGTCCGGGCTCAGCACCGCATCATGGACGCCAGCCCTCGGAGCCTCACCACCATCACGCTGCACTTCAAGTCCGAATGCAACATCTTCCCGGAGCGCAAGCCGGACATCTTCGCGGCGGAGATCGATCCACGCTATCGGCTCTATCCGTGGGAGCTCTGGGAACGGGTGATGCAAGCTCGCGTCAGGAAAATGCAAGCGGTGGCGGTCGTCGCCTAGGAGGGAAGTTCGTCAGCACTAAGGAGCCGGTCCACATGGATGTGACCGGCTTCAACCTGCCTGCAATGAAGTTGTTTTACCCACGCACCAGTCCCGACGCGCTTGTGCGGTCGGGACGGTGCGGGGTTCCGCTCCACGGAACCACGGATCGAGAGAAACCACGGCCGTGAGGCCGTGGAGCTTCACTTTGCCTGCGCGACCTTGACGACCTCGGCAAAGACCTGAGGGTGTTTGGCCGCCAGTTCGGCTAAAACCTTTCGGTTGAGCTCGATCTTCTTGGCTTTGAGCAACGGTATTAGCCGAGAGTAGGTAATGCCATTCTGTCGCGCGCCGGCGTTGATCCGGATCTGCCAGAGCCGCCGGAAATCGCGCTTTTTGGTTCGGCGGTGTTTGTAGGCGTTCCAGCCGGCGTGGGTGACCGCGACCTTCGCGAGCTTAACCGAAGTTTTTCGACGCCAACGGTAGCCTTTAGCATGTTTGAGGATGTTCTTGACGTGTTTTTTGTGGATGATGCCGCGTTTGACGCGCATAGTGTGGAGCGCGGACTTAAGTCCGCGTTGTTAGCGTGGCTACAAAGGCCGCATGGTTAAAAGTCACGGTTGGCGGCGGGTTTGATCTTGGCGTAGGGTAGGAGATGCTGGAGCGCGCGAGTATCAACCTTGGCGATGGTGCGGTCGCGGCGTTTGCGCAGCGTGATTCTCCCGGGATCACGGGAGTTGAAGTGGTCTTGACCAGCCGCCCGTTTGAGAACCTTGCCGCGTCGGGTGACGCGGAAGCGTTTGGCCGTGGCTTGGTGCGTTTTTAGCTTCATGGAAGAATGATTTCAAACTGATGGTTCATTGGAGATCCTTCGCCGGAGTGGCTCGGGATGATTCCGCTGAGGCGGAATCATTTCTTTTCTCCGATGACGGTGAATAATTTGTTACCCTGCTTGCTGATTGGTTGCTCGACGTATACTTTCTCTCCCAGTTGCCGAATAAAGTCATTGACGTTTTCTCGGGCACGATTCTGATGGGCGAATTCACGACCGCGCAGAATCATCTCAACCTTGACTTTGTGTCCTTCGTCAAGAAACCGGCGCGCGGTGTGCAGGCGCACCTGCCGATCGTGGTCACCGATCTTGAACGACAGCCGGACACCCTTGACCTCGATTCGCTTGGCGTGGGCCTTTGATTTCCGTTCCTGCTTTTCTAGGCGGTACTGGTACGCGCCGAAGTCGAGCAGCTTGCAGACCGGCGGCCGAGCGTGGGGCGCGACTTCGACTAAGTCAAACCCCCGTTCAGCGGCCAGGCGGAGCGCTTCGTCCGTCGTCACGACGCCGTGGGACTTTCCTTGCTCATCGATGAGCATGACTTCCGGCGCGCGGATGAGACGATTAACGCGGAGGGCGGGGCTGCTGATGGCGGAAGGGTTAGGGGTAAGTTAGCGGTGTTTTGTTTTGGTCTTCCAGGTGGTGTTTAAGTTGCTTTCTAAGGAATCGTCGGCCAGCTCCACTCTTGAGAAAACGTTCCCGGCCGAGGGCATCGAATTTGTTGAGGTAACCCTCGACGTAGATGATGCGCAGCGCCTGCTTCAATCGTGTTGAATATACAAGACCGGAGCGGTGTTGATCAAGTCGCGGGACCGGCTTGGTTGAGTAACCGATGTACCAGCCGCGATCAACTTGATCTTCAAGAAGGTAGACGTAGTGCATGGTGGTGATACGTTACGCGCCACCATGAATCCTCATTTATTTTTTGAGGTGCTGTTAACCTCTTAACTGGTGGTCGCGTAAACCGCTTCGCGGACGCGACTCACCACGTACCTACGCTTCGCGTAGCACGAGGCGCTGGCCGCGCCACGTGGTCCCGCCGCAGGCGGGACTTTACGTGGTGGAGATGGCGGGTCGTGCGCCCGCGTCTGCAACCAACACTCTACCACAGTCCACACGGTTCGTCCACCTCAGGGTTGTTCGTGACGCCTGCTTAGAGGCAGACCAGACGCCGACGTCACTAGCTCCGAGTTCTTACCAACATCGTGGAGCACAATGTTGGCCAGCCGAAAGATATTACACCCGGCTCTGGCTTATCGGCATCGGCCAGACGGATGGCCGTTCGGCCCCGAATTAATTCGGGGTTAGGCGAACGACGGGGCAAACTGTGGGACGGAGAAGTTATCCTTCAGCGTCTTTAGCTTGCTGATCAGTGTCTTGGCACTTATCATTTCCGGAATTTTTACGTAGGTTCCGGCGCTACGCCGTGCAATGGTAGCTTGTCAAGGTTGCATCAACATTTGAGCATCCCCCCGCTCCGACCACCAAGTGGTCAGAGCGGGGGAAGGCCGAGCGAGGGGTAGTGTGGACGAGTAGCAGATGAATGTCAAGGCCTAGGATTTCATCCGTATGGCCCGTTCGATCGAGCGTTTGGCCTCGCGCTTTTTGATGGTGGCGCGTTTGTCGTGGAGTTTCTTGCCGCGGGCCAAAGCGATTTGGACTTTGACTAAACCGCGCTTGGTATAGACTGACAGGGGAATGAGGGTTTGGCCTTGGGCCTTGGATTTTCCGATCAGGGTGGCGAGCTCGTGGGCTTGGAGCAAGAGCTTGCGTGTCCGCGTGGGAATGTAGTTAGCGCCGAGGTTAGCTGGTTTGTACGGAGCAATGTGGCAGTTGACCAACCAAGCCGCGTTATCTTTGATGGTCACGTAGCTGCCGCGCAAGTTGACCTGGCCGGCTTTGGCAGATTTCACTTCCGGGCCGGTCAGGATGATGCCGGCCTCGAAGGTTTCGAGGATGTGGTAGTCGTGACGGGCTTGGCGGTTGTCGGCGAGATGTGGCATGGGTTGAGCGTACCACCCCTAGCCCCTCCTAGCCTAGGAGGGGGATGTTTTTGTTTGTTTTTTGGTTTTTAGACCATGTGGAAAAGTATCCCTTGACGGGATCCCGTCATTGGTATACTTTACTGTAGTAAAGTATTTCCTATGCGTAATTCCTGGAACAATCCGCAAACAAAGGCGCTTTTCGTGGCCATTCTGCGTTTGAAAACACCGCTGGAAGCCCGGAAGTTTTTGCGCGATCTCCTGACCGAGGACGAGCTCATCGAGTTCGGAAAGCGGTGGCAGGCCGCGCGGATGCTCAATGCTGGCGCACCGTATACGGCAATTGAAAACCACATTGGCTTGAGTTCCCGGACTATTGCCCGGATTTCATGGTGGCTTGAGAAAGGCATGGGCGGCTACCGGCTCATGCTTGCGCGCCTGCGCCATCATACTGCGTACCCACGCCTTTCGCGGTAAGCGTCGTAACTGGTCATGTATGACGACCCTTCCCGCGGGAGGGGTTTGTTCGTTATTAAATGCGTCCTACTTCCGCATCGTTCATGCGTCGCTCAATGCATTACGAGGAGGAGTCATGCACATTACTGAGTTAGCACAGATCGAGCCGATCCGAGCTATCATTGGGCAGCAAAATGCCGTCGCAATCCAGGAAGCGTTTCTTGCTGATTGGTACGAGGCATGGTTCTTCGGATCCCGCGAAGAGTTCGAACGCGAAAAGTCGAGTCTACTTCGTTGGATGCAGGAAAAATGTCTTCAGCAGTTCGAAAGTGGAGAGACTTGGGCCATGGTCATCTCTGCAGGGGATTGCTACGAGCATTAATCGCTCAAATAGACAGCGGCCATGATCTTCGGATCCTCTGGCCGCTTTCAATTTGACAGGATTATTGGTTGGTGTATGATGGTTTCATCATGAATCAATCGCAGTATCGCTGGTGGTTTACAGGCTTTTCAAGCCCCTCAAACGGGACCGCTGCGCGCTGCGAATAACTACGAATTAAGAGCGAATAGTTTCACCGGCAGTTCACTACCCCCGCTCGAGGCGGGTGTTTTGTTCGTTAGTACACCCTCTTCCTCAGGCTCATGCCCGAACAATTGCGTGCGGGCAGGAGCGCTGCGGAGGAAGCGTCATGGAGGGTTGGTTCGTTGAGTCGAAGCCGCAGGATCACTTGTCGCTTTTCACCCGACTGCTGCAGCGGTACGCGCTTCTCACCGTCGAACCGGCGCCCGAAGAAGCGGAAGATCAGACCGGTCTGTCTGCAAGCGAACGTGAGCAGCGTCGGCAGTTGCTGAGGAGGGCGATGGAGCGCGGCCGCATCAGCGCTGATAAGCACGCCCTCTACCGGAGAATCATGCTGACCTGGGGTCAGCAGCCGCTGCTCGTTCGGGAGACCATGTCACGGGTCATCAATGTTCTCCAGAATTGGGACCAGAAGATGGGTAACCACGTGCCGCGAAGTGGATCCCAGAAGGCGCAGCCAACCGGCGGGGGATGGTGCAGCACCGAGTAACTGAGCTCGTCAGAAGGTAGGGGGCCGAGAGAATTTCCCGGACTTCATCTCTTGACCCCCACCTTTTTCTTCGAAAATTTGCCGCCGCGCGGCTTTAGTTTGTCTGTTCGATTCGGTATACTGACGTTGCTATGATGACCATGACGCAAATCCTCCGCGCCAAGCTGACGCAGACGGCCGCTGACCTCTTTGAAGAGTGCAAGCAGCAGCCGCCGGTTGTTCGAGTGGAGACGCCCAGCGATCCAAAATTTGGTGACTACAGCACCAACCTGGCGATGCAATTGGCACCGGTGGTCAAAGATGGGCCAATGCGGATTGCCGATAAGTTGAAGGTGGCGCTGGGCACGGTCCCTGGAATCACTACCATAGAGGTGGTGCCGCCCGGATTCTTGAATTTTCGCGTGGCAGCGTCGTGGTTCACGCAACAGGTGAGAGCGATCCTCGACGCCGGAAAGGAGTACGGAGCAAGCACGATCGGAGAGGGCAAACGCGTGATCCTTGAATTCATCTCCGCAAACCCCACCGGCCCGATGACTTTGGCCAACGGCCGGGGCGGATTTGCCGGCGATACTCTGGCCAACGTGCTGGTGGCGGCTGGCTACAAGCCATTCCGCGAGTACTACGTCAACGACATCGGTGGACAGGTCGAAAAATTGACCGAGTCGGTCATCCGTCGGTCATTTCAACTCAAAGGAATTAAGGTGGATTACCCGACCGACCTGTACCAGGGCGAGTACGTTTTGGAAATTGCCAAAAAACTTCATCTGGAACGCTACAAATTGAAAAGCGCGAACGAGTTGAAGCAGCGGGTCAAGGGGCGGGTGGTAAAGATGATGCTGACGGAGTTGCAACGGGTGGCCGCCAAGAAGCTCGGCATTGGGTATTATCGCTGGTTTCGCGAGTCCGAGCTTTATGAACAGCGACTGGATGAAAAAGCGTTGGCCTTGTTGGCTGAGAAGGGATTGATTTATAAACAGGATGGAGCGACGTGGTTCAGGACGACGCAGTTCGGCGATGACAAGGATCGGGTGCTGATAAAGTCGGACGGAGAGAAAACCTACTTTCTGGCGGATATTGCGCTTCGCTGGAATAGATTCCGGCAGCGAAAATTCGATTGCGAAGTTCTGTTCCTGGGCGCGGATCATCACGGCTATCAAGGCCGTATGCAGGCGGCGATGAGTGCGCTCGGCTTTGAAAAAAAACTCGAAATCGTCATTGTGCAATTCGTACGGTTGATAAAAGCCGGTCAGGAAGTAAAGATGTCGAAACGGGCCGGGAATTATGTGGCCATTGAAGAGCTGATTGACGAGGTCGGCCTCGATGCGGCGCGGTTTTTCTTCTTGATGCACGCGGCCAACACGCACATGGATTTCGATCTTGATTTGGCCAAAGAAAAAAGCGAAAAGAATCCGGTTTACTACGTCCAGTATGCGCACGCGCGGATTTGCAGTATAGTGAAGAAGACGAAGGGATTGCCGACGAAAAAAGGCGCGGCAATTAGCGAACCGGCGGCGCTCGGACTGATTAAACAATTACTCCGTCTGCCGGAGCTCGTCGAAGAGGTGGCGATGTCGTACGACGTCCACAAACTACCGTTCTACACCATGCGCCTGGCTGAGACATTCCATGTTTTCTACGGTCAGGTTCGGGTGATTGACCACGGCACGGTCAACCCGCGAGCGTTGGAGCTGGTCCAGGCCACGAAGTTGGTACTGGCCAAGACGCTCAGGCTGATGGGTGTCAGCGCGCCGGAGAAGATGTGACCCCGCACCTTTTCCCCAAATCCGTTGTTTTCCTGACTGATATGTCCGTCAGCGGAAGAGGTGCGGGGTCATCCCGAACTCGGTGAGGGATCTCATAACCGCGGGATCTCTCGTATGAACTCGAGGTTGAATCTATGCGAATAGGAATCGATTGTCGAACCATCCTCAATCCCGGCCGCGGCGAGCAGGCCGGCATTGGGCACTACACGTTCTACCTGGTTAAGAATCTATTGAAGCTCGACCGGAAGAACGATTACGTGTTGTTCTTCGATTCGCGCATGGATCGCGATAAAACGCAGGAGTTCGAGCAGGCGAACGTAACGGTTCGCTATCTGCCGTTCTCCCAGTACCGTCGCTTCCTGCCGATCACCTACTCGCACCTGCTGACGACCGCGGTTTTTTTGAAGGAACGTCTCGACGTCTTGCACGCTCCGGCGACGACACTGCCGCTGACCTACCCATCGACGGCGGTGGTGACGGTTCATGATTTAACCATCTATAAGTACCCGAGGTTGTTTCCGGCCGGCCAGTTTTTGTCAACCAAGTTAGTGGTGCCGCGGAGCATTCGGCGAGCGAAGAAGGTGATTGCCGTGTCCGAGGCGACCAAGCGCGATCTTAAAAATCTCTTTAAAGTCAGCGACAAGAAAGTTCGCGTCATCTACGAGGGTTTTGTCCGCGAACGCGTGCCGAAGACCGTCGTCGACGTTCGGCAGAAATACCGCCTTGACCGCTACGTCCTGTTTATCGGTACGATTGAACCACGTAAGAACCTGGCCGGACTGATTAAAGGATTTTCCTCGGTCGCTAACCTGCCGAGCCTGAAGAAGGTTGATCTCATTCTGGCCGGGGCGCCGGGCTGGAAGTACGGCGACGTGCTGCGGGCGATTGCCCAGGCCAAGCTCGGCGGACGGATCCGCTACCTCGGCTACGTGCCGCATCAAGATAAGCTGCAGCTGATTGAGCACGCCGCCGTCTTCGTCTTCCCCAGCCTCTACGAGGGGTTTGGCTTACCCGTGCTCGAGGCGATGAGCCTCGGCGCGCCGGTCATTGCCAGCCGCGTCTCGAGCTTGCCCGAGGTCGCGGGCACGGCGGCCGTGTTCGTCAACCCCGGACGATTTAAGGACATTGGTCAGGCGATTGCCAAGGTTGTCGGCAGCGCAAATTTACGGAAACGGTTAAGTACCGAAGGCCAGCGTCGCGCCGCGATGTTCACCTGGGAAGCGACGGCAAAAGAGACGTTACAGGTATATCGGGAAGTGGGAGAGAAGAGAAAGATTTAAGTTGTCGGTTGTAAGTGGGATTGAAGATCGCGCATGGGTGTACTCACAAACGTCGAGGTTGAGCTGACGTTTCCGCTGCTCAACCAAGAAGCGTTGAAGAGGCGGTTGGCAGGACTGGCACAACCGGAAAAGCAGCAGGAGTACCAAAAAGACACCTACTACATTCCAGCGCATCGGAATTTCTTGAAGCAGAAGCCGATTTCCGAATGGCTGCGGATTCGTGAAACGTCAAAAGGGGCTACGGTGAACTACAAGTTCTGGCATAACCAGAATGACGAGCAGGCCGTCTCTTGCGATGAGCATGAAACAGCCATCGCGGATGTTGAAGCGATGAAGAACATTTTACGACGCTTGGATATTAAAGAGGTTGTGATCGTAGAAAAACGTCGGAGCACCTGGATGTACAATGACGTGGAGATTGCGATTGATGAAGTCACGGATTTGGGCTCACATATAGAGCTCGAAGCAAAAGGCGAGTTTGCCTCGGTGGAAGAGGCCAAGAAATGTTTGTCCGATGTGCTGAAAGAAATTGGCGCAAAGACTGGCCCGCAGGATTTTCGCGGGTATCCGCATTTGTTGTTAGAGAAGAAGGGGTTGTTGTAGGGTCCAAAGGACGCTGATCGTGTGTGCGTTGCGGCTTGACGCACCCTCGTTTCCCGAGTAGACTGCCCCTGCGATCTGGTATATTGCCAATGTTGGTGGCGCGGATATTTTTCGATGCCACGAATTTACAATCTGACAAAATACGTTGACCGGCGTCGGTCGCTTCGGCGGGATAGCTCCAAAGCAGAAGTCGTTTTGTGGAATGCTTTGAAGACGAAGCAGTTTATGGGGTTGAAATTTCGTCGCCAGCACAGCATTGGCAACTACATTGCCGATTTTTATTGTCGTGAACTTCGGTTGGTAGTCGAAGTTGATGGTGATTCCCACGGGGCCGTACACCAGCAAGCCTACGATCGCAGACGAACAGCGTGGTTACAATCGATGTTTTTTCGAGTTGTCAGGTTCACGAACGATGACGTGCTCCATAACCTTGACGGTACGTTGGAACGGCTGCGGGAGTTCATCACCTCCTCGTCCCTCGCCCCCGATCGAGTCGGGGGTGCTCGGGACACCCCTCCTCAATTGAAGAGGGGGTTCGATAAAGCGTGCCCCTCCTGAAGTCAGGAGGGGACAAGGGAAGGTGATTGACAAGGGAAGGTTTGACTACCTCAAGTTCTTCAGGTACAGTACCAATGCGATCTGATATATCGCAGTCTTGAGCTTCATGGCTATACCCAATTTCGTCGAACTCGAAAGGGACATCCTCAGGCAGTGGAAAGACGAGGACGTTTTCAAGAAGACTCTCGGCAAGAAATCGCCAAAGGGCACGTTTGTGTTTTTTGAAGGGCCGCCGACGGCGAATGGCCAGCCGCACATGGGGCACGTCGAGACGCGAGTGTTCAAGGACATCATCCCGCGGTTCAAAACCATGCAGGGTTACCGCGTCGAGCGAAAAGCCGGCTGGGATACGCAAGGCTTGCCCGTCGAGCTGGAAGTGGAAAAAGCTATCGGGGTGTCCGGCAAAAAGGACATTGAAGCCTACGGCATCGAGCAGTTTAATGCCCAGTGCCGGCAGAGCGTCTGGAAGTACAAGGAACTCTGGGAAAAGATGACCGAGCGGGTCGGCTTTTGGTTGGATCTGGAACACCCGTACATCACCTACCAGCCGGAGTACATCGAAACGTTGTGGTGGATTCTGCGGCAGGCCTGGGACGCCAAGCTGCTGGTTCAGGACTACAAGGTGGTGCCGTACTGTCCGCGCTGCGGTACGGCTTTATCGTCCCACGAAGTGGCCCAAGGCTACGAGCGGGTGAAAGATCGAGCGGTCTACGTAAAATTCGAGTTAGTCGATGAACCGCGGACGTACATCCTGGCGTGGACGACGACGCCGTGGACGTTGCCGGGCAATGTGGCCTTGGCGGTGGACGAAAAACTGACGTACGTCAAAGCGCTGACCAGCGACGGCAACGTAATTGTGGCTAAAGACTTGCTCAGTCGCTTGGCGGCCGATGACCAGACCGGCGTGGTTGAGGAGTTTAAGGGTAAGGAGTTGGTTGGTAAACAGTACCAACCACTGTTTGATTTTCTTGATTTGCGCTCCCACCACCCCCGCCCGCGTAGTTCCGCCAGAGGCGGAAAACGCGAGGCGGCCCCTCCTCAGGCAGGAGGGGAAGTTTACAAAAATGCGTATACCATCGTGCCGGCAGATTTTGTGACGACTGAAGAAGGCACTGGTGTGGTGCACACCGCCGTCATGTACGGTGAAGATGATTTTGAACTTGGTTCAAAACTTGATCTGCCGAAAAAACACACGGTCGATCTGGAAGGAAAGTTCAACCAGCTGGTGAAACCGTGGGTTGGTAAGGAAGTTAAGACCAAAGAGACCGACGACGCGATTGTCAAATACTTGAAGACGCACGGAAAACTGTACCGGGAAGAACAGTACGAGCACGACTACCCATACTGTTGGCGCTGCAAGCACGCCTTGCTGTACTACGCCAAAACGTCGTGGTTTATTACTATGTCAAAGCTGCGTAATGAGCTGATCAAGAATAACGAAAGAATCAACTGGGTGCCGACGCACATCAAGGACGGGCGTTTCGGCGAGTGGCTGCGAGAGGTGAAGGACTGGGCGATTTCGCGCGAGCGCTACTGGGGCACGCCGTTGCCGATTTGGATATGCGACCACTGCAAACACCAGGAATGCATTGGAAGTTACGAGGAGTTGTTGAAAAAACTGCCAACGCGTAACCGCTACATTTTTGTTCGTCACGGCGAAGCAACGATTAGCCTTAAAGATAAAATCAACACCGAAATCACCTTGAATCAGCACGTGGTCTTGACGGAGCGCGGGCGGCAGCAGGTCAAGAAGACCGCCCAGGCGCTGGCCCGGCAGGGCGTTCAGGTAGTCGTGTCGTCTGATTTCGTGCGCACCAAGCAAACGGCCCAGGCTATTGCCGCCGCCGCGGGTGTTGCCATGCAAACCGACTCGCGACTCGACGAATACCAGGTCGGCCCGGAGTTTGAGGGCCAGACGACCAAGGAGTTTCACCAGCGGCTCGGCCACGTCAATCGTTTTCATACGCTGCCGCCCGGCGGCGCAGAAACCTGGTTGGACGTCCGGAAACGACTGTTTGAGCTGCTGTTTGAACTCGATGCGAAGTACGACGGCCAGACCATTGTCCTGGTCTCGCACGGCGATCCGATTTTCGTGGCGGTATGGGCGGCCTCGCTGAAAGCCGAGTCGCAGGTAGAAGCAGTACACTACCCAGCCTTTGCCGAAGCAAACGAGGTGCGGTTTCCGGCCGTGGCGTTTCGTCCTGACGGCAGCTTTGATCCGCACCGGCCGTTCGTTGATGCGGTGACGTGGACGTGTCAGACCTGTGGCCAGGGAACGATGAAGCGTATTCCGGAGGTGGTCGACACGTGGTTTGATTCTGGTTCAATGCCCTTGGCCCAGTGGCACTATCCCTTTGAAAACAAAGGTCGTTTTAAGAACGCCTACCCAGCCGACTTCATCAGCGAAGCGATTGACCAGACGCGCGGCTGGTTCTACACGCTGCTGGCAATTTCCACCTTCTTGCAAACCACCAAAGCAGTGCCAGCCGGACCGCCGTACAACAGCTGCGTGGTCTTAGGCCACATTCGCGATAAGCAAGGCCGGAAGCTGTCCAAGAGCCTGGGTAACTACATTGACCCGATGAAGCTCTTGGACACCTATGGTGCTGACGCCGTGCGGATGTACCTGTTCACCATCAACCAGCCGTCGGAACCGAAAAACTTTGACGAAGACCAGCTGGCCGAGGTCGTCAAAAAGAATTTCATGATTCTCTGGAACGTGTTGTCATTTTGGAAGTTGTTGGGAAGCAGTAATGAGTTATCAGTTGGTAGTTATCAGTTATCAGTTGATCCTTCCAACCGACAACCGATAACTGATAACGCACCTGTCATGGATCGGTGGATCTTGGCCTTGCTCGATGCAACCAGCGAATCGGTCACAAAGAAACTCGAACACTACGCCATCGTTGATGCTGGTCGCGAGCTGATGAGCTTCGTGACTGGCTTGTCAACCTGGTATGTCCGCCGTTCGCGCGAACGAGCTAAAGGTGATGGTCGGGGTGAGGTGACGGCGACGCTCGGCTACGTCTTGCGCCAGTACGCCAAGCTGTCCGCGCCGTTCACGCCGTTTCTGGCTGATGCCTTGTGGCGTGAGCTTGGCGGGAAACAGTCAGTGCATCTGGAAGAGTGGCCGTCAGCCGGCGAACGGCACGAGGAACTGCTGGCTACCATGGCCCGCGCGCGTCAGGTGGTGGAAACCGGTCATGCCTTGCGCGCGCAGGCCAAGTTGAAAGTCCGTCAGCCGCTGTCGCAGCTGGTGGTGACGCACGAATTTCGTGATACCTTGATTGAAGTTTTGAAAGACGAGCTAAACGTCAAAGAAATTGTGTCGGCAAAAAAACTGCCTGAAGGCCCGGACTGGATGGCGGCCGAAGACGTGGCCTTGGACATTACCATTACCGATGAGCTGCGCGAAGAAGGCTATTTGCGGGAAATGGTGCGAGCGATTAATGCCCTGCGCAAGGAGTTGAAGCTGAAACCGGGCAAACCAGTGGCGCTGGCCTACCAGGCTGATGCGGAAAGCGCAAAAGTTGTTGAGCACTTTAAAGCGGAATTGATGAAAAAGGGAGGCCTGTCCTCGCTGACCACAGCCGCGTCGGTTGGCCAGCCGTCAACCGTGGCGGAGCTGGATGATCGAACCGTGACCTTTGCCAAGGGCTAACGTGGCGGGCTACTCCAAGAAAAAACTGGCTGATAAGCTGGGCCTCACGCCTGGTTTTCGTGCGTGTGTGGTACAGCCGCCACCAGGATACCGCCGTCTGCTCGGCATGAAATTTCCACACAAATTAGCCAGTTCATGTGACTTCATCCAGTATTTTTCCAAGGATGAGCATGAGCTGCGCGCGGCGTTTCCGAGGCTCAAGCGATCGTTGAAGAAAGAAGGCATGCTGTGGGTGTCGTGGCCAAAGCAATCGTCAGGTGTGAAAACGGATTTGCGTGAGAACGTGGTCATGAAAGTTGGTCTGGCGCATGGTTTGGTGGACGTAAAAGTGGCGGCGATCGACGAGACGTGGTCGGGATTGAAGTTTGTGTGGCGGGTGAAGGACAGATAAGACATTTGACGTTTGACATTTGACCGGAATGACGAAGAAATCGGGTATTACGTTATGCATCGCCATTAAGGCCTTTATTGTCTTTGAAGGGAAAGTTTTGATTGTCCGAGAAGCGCCGACGAACCCGGTCGGTACCAACGCCGGGAAATTTGACGTGGTCGGCGGGCGACTCGCGCCGGGTGAACGGTTTGACGAAACCTTGAGGCGTGAGATTCGAGAAGAAACAGGATTAACGGTCGAACGTGGTCAGCCCTTTCACGTCGCCCTGGTGGCGACCAGTCGTGCATGGCGAACAGTGGCAGATTATTGGCGTGTATTTTGTCTGTCAGGCCAAGACTAACAATGTTATGCTGAGCGTCGATCACGATACATTTCAATGGATCGAGCCCAAGGATTTTCACTCCTATCCATTGATTGAGAATCTGGTTCCGGTCTTTGCGGCGTTTTTGGAGCATAGGAAATCATGAACCATCCAACCCGCTGGCTCTACTTCTCGATCGGGATGGTTCTTGTAATCGGTTTTGCCTATTGGTGGATTAACGGCCGATTAGTCCTCGTCAGCACCACAAATCAGTCTGATCTTCAGTCTACAGGCGTCGTTGACGCGGTGTTGGTCGGCGCCGGCGACATTGCCAGTTGCGTCAACGACCACGACGAAGCGACGGCTACATTATTGGACGGCATTGAGGGCACGGTGTTTACGCTGGGCGATAATGTCTACGCCAATGGCACGGCCGATGAGTTTACCCGTTGCTACCAGCCGACCTGGGGACGACATAAAGCGCGAACCAAGCCGGCCGTCGGAAACCACGAGTACCATGTGCAGGGTGCGACTGGCTACTTCGGTTACTTCGGGGCGGCGGCCGGCCTGCCGAACAAAGGCTACTACAGCTACGACCTCGGTCAGTGGCACCTCGTGGTTTTAAACTCGAACTGCGACGAGGTTGGCGGCTGCGGTCCAGCTTCAGCCCAAGTCCAGTGGCTTAAGGAAGACCTGCGGACGCATCCGACCCCGTGCGCGCTGGCGTACATGCACCATCCGCGGTTCAGCTCTGGTCAGCAGCACGGCAGCACGCCGGCGCTCGATACGGTCTGGCGCGAGCTGGTCGCCGGCGGAGTTGACGTGGCCCTGGCCGGTCATGACCATGTCTATGAACGGTTTGCCGTGCTGGGCCCTGATGGTCAGCCTGATTCAGGGGGTATTCGAGCCTTTACGGTCGGCACCGGCGGCCGGAGTCACTACAACTTTGGTCGGGTACTGGCCGGGAGCGAGGCGCGAGACAACACCTCGTACGGGGTCCTGAAGTTGTCCTTGCGCCAAGCTAGTTACGAATGGGAGTTCGTGCCGGTGGCGGGGGTTTCATTTCGCGACCAGGGCAGCGGAACCTGTGACTGAGGCTCATGTCGTTGCACCGCCTGACCGGCATCGTTCTCAAGCGCCGCAACATTGGCAGCGTCGATCGGCTAGTAACCTTGTTTTCGGCCGCCGGTAAGCAAGAATTTCGCGCCCGCGGCACTCAGAAGCTGGCTAGCAAGCTGGCTGGCAGCTTAGAACCGCTTACTCTGGTTGAACTGACCGTCGCACCTAGCCGACGTTCAGTGATTATCGGTAGCGTCGTTCGTGAATCGTACCGGTCGATCCACGAGAACTTGGCCAAGATTGCTGCGGCTGGTTTGCTGGCGTCGGCGGCCGAGACGCTCGTCGTCGGACAGCTCGATGATCCGGTATCGTACCGCCGGCTACGTGAAGCCATGGCCTTAGTCAGTCGAAGCCGGACGAACCGGGAAGTTTTTTTAGGGATAGCCTACGGCTTGTGGAATCTGCTGGCGGCGCTCGGCTACGCGGCGTTACCAACCGGCGCCACCGCGGCCGAGGGGAGACTCCGGCTGGTCCTTCTGCGTGGCCAGGTCAATCTGGTTCGCCGTATTCGCTGCGCGGTGGCCACGGCGCGCCGGTCAGCGGAAGGAGCGGTGGCGGCGGCGGAGCGGGCGGCGGAACGCCCGGTACCGGCCGCACCATTTTTTTGGACCACCCTGACGCGCCGTTGAACCAGTGACGCTTTAGCCGCTATACTGAAGGTATGGCCAAAAAGCAAAGCCGTCGTAGCCCGGATCAGGCTAAACGTCCGCGGAAAGTACCGGTCGAGCCGATGGCTGATGAGGCGACGGCGATTATTAAGGAGATTTATACTGATGACGCCGGAGTCAAGGATGCGTCGCTCAAAACCATCGAACGCTCCAGCGGCCCACCACCGCTGCCAAAGCGGTGGCTCATCGGTATCGGTATCTTTGCCTTGCTGGGGATTACATCGGTCGCCGGTTTTTTCACCTTCAATCAAGCCCGACGCTTTAACGAGCAGGGAGTTACCCTCGCGGTCGGTACGCCCGGCACCGTCGCCTCGGCCGGCGAAGCCAAACTCATCTTGACCGTCACGAACGGGGAATCGGTCAGCCTCCGTAACGTGGAGCTGACCGTGACGGCGCCGGAGGGTTGGGTCTTCAAGGAGGGCGATCCAAGGCCGGCTGACCAAAATAATTCGTTGTGGTCGCTTGGCAGTATCGGCGCTGGCGGCCAGAAATCCGTGACCGTATTTGGAGTGTTGACTGGCGAAGTTGGTTCGGTTAAGACGTTCAATGCTGCCGTCACCTACCGACCGGCTAACTTTAACTACGACTTCAGCACGAAAGCCAGCGGCTCCGTGACGATCGGTTCTTCGATTATTGAGCTTGATCTCGACGGCGCCACGCAGGCGAGTCCCGGGACCACGGCCACGTACACGCTAACGTATACCAATTCGTCACGCGACTCGATTCGTGACCTTCGTCTGATCGCCACGTACCCCAATGGTTTTATCACGAAGTTGCTCGATCCCAAACCGCGTGAAGGCAACTCAGTCTGGGTACTTAACGAACTACCAAGCGGCGGGACGGGGACGATCACCGTCGAAGGATCATTTGTTGGCAACGCTGGCGACTCGGTTGAATTGGGTTTTGCGGCCGAGCTGCAGCGGGGTTCAAGCACGCAACGGCAGGTTGAGGCATCGTTGGTTATCCTGCTCGTCTCCTCGACGGTCGATGTCAAGTTAAAGGTCAATGGCCAGGAGTCCGCGGCCACGGCCCGGCCCGGTGAGACCCTCAACTACGAGCTATCGTACAAAAACACCAGCGATCTGGACGTCAAGAACATAGTGGTGGCGCTTGAGCTTACGGGTGGCGCGCTCGATCCCAAGAGCTTCAGCGACGATTATGGTTCGACCCTGACCGACCGCAAGGTCAGTTGGGACGTCAAACGAGTGCCGGACTTGGTCTCGCTCAAGCCCGGTGTTTCGGGGACCATCCGTTTCACGGCCAAGGTGCTCGATCCACCGGCCGAAACAAAGGGCGCGGGCGGACCGACGGTCGAAGCTCAGGCCTTGCTAACGCTCGGTGTTGACAGCGGCACCAACGCCGTCGAAGAGATCAAGCTGCCGCGCTTGATGGTCAAAATAGTCAGCGCCGTTACCCCAACGGTCGAGGGCCGGTACTACGGCGATCAGGGTGAAACCGTTGGCTCGGGACCGTTGCCGCCGACCGCTGGCCAGACGACGGCCTACCGGATCAGCTGGTTCGTCGGAAATAGCACGAACGAGCTCAAAGACATGACGATCACAGCGTCGGTGCCGAGCCAGGTGACCTGGACCGGACAGCGAGGATTGACGACGGCGGGAACCGTGACGTTCGACGCCGCCACGCGAATGGTTAGCTGGACGCTCAACCGGTTACCGAAAGGAGCGGCCGCTACCTCACGGTCGATTGCCGCTCATTTCGAATTGTCGATTACGCCGACACCCGAAGATGTCGGATCGATTATGACCTTACTTGAACAGTCGAAGCTGACGGCCACCGACGGGTTTGCCGGCACGAAGATCGAAGCTGTCCGTGATCGGGTGACGACCGATTTGCCGAATGATCAGCCAGCGGCTGGTAAGGGTGTGGTCGTGGCTGGATCGTAACGATAAAAAACGAAACGGCACTGACGTTCAACGTCAGTGCCGTGGTTTGATGTGCGAATGCCTCCAATTCTGGTACTCGATCCAATGCATCACCATCGAGTAAGCCGAAAGGGTGATGCCGCCGAGCATCAGGTATCCGACGACTGCGCCGGGGAAGATCAGGAGCAAACCGATGGCGGCGGCGTAGAAGAAGGGCTTGGTCCGGCCGCTGCGGTTTGGTTTTGGCTTAAAGCCGTTCCAAATCATATACAGCGCGCCGACGATGCGCAGCACCTCGAGTCCGCTAGCCACTTCAACGACGGTCCGCATATAATTGAAGCGGATCCAGATAGCCACAAACATCAGCAGCTTGAAGATCGTGTCGACCGTGGTTTCGCGGCGCTCACCGTCGGCGGTAGCTTCCTGCTTGGTTCGAGCGAACCATCCGTCAATAATGTCAGTCGACCAGATAAGGAGCCATGCTGGAACGGCAACGAGACTCCAGCCGAGTACCACGAGCACCGGCGGGATCCAGCAGGTCTTGAGGCGGAGGTTCGTCCACCAGTCAGCCGATGTTTGGTTGTAGATTCGGCGTCCTGTCTCGGTGCCGAGGAACAACTTTGTCAGGCGTCGTTCTTTCTGGTCGTCGAGCCAGTCGATCAAGTCCCGCATCGGGTGTTCCGGGTACCGAGTCCAAAACTGCGTGATCCAGGACCACGCAGCCATAACGCGAACGATGACGGCGTGGTTCATTGGCGGTCCTTTCGTGAGCGTGAAACGAGCTGGCGGCTTATACCACCGCGAGCTTAGGCCGAAAATCGGGCGGCGTCAAGCGATCGGAGCCAGTTGACGTCGTTGGCTGGAGGCGGTATGCCGGAGGCAGGCGCTCGTTATCGGCCACGGATGGCCAGGCGCGGTCCCAGAGGAGGTGGTTCTGATGGCCCACGACCGCTGGCCGACCGGTCACTACTACACCTTCCCGCTGCTGATCCGACAACTGATGGCTGATCCAGCCAATGCCGGACAGCACTGGCTGCTCGACGGTATGGTCTACTGCCATGATACGCGCGAATCGTTCAAGGCTGACCGCCAGAAGCCGCCGCGACGGTGTCGGTACTGCAAACGGGACCTCAGTCAGGTCGCCACGTTGGCTGCCTGAGGAGACGCACCATGACCGGTCGTGGTATAATCTGAGGGGCTCGCCGATGACGTGGGCCCCTCTTGTCGCGTGCCTTCATCGGTAGCTGGCTTTGTGGTACGATTGGTGCCATGGCCGGGGTCAACGCCCACGATAGCGTCGCCGTCCGCGCCGCGCGATTCGTCATCCGCGACGTGGTATTTGATGTTATCCGATTTCCGGTTTGGTGGTACACCACCGGCACGCGTCAAGCCGCCCGCTTTGTGGGGAACGAATTTTTGTCGGTGCTCAACCGTCTGTCCTTGCGGATTTTGTTCCGCAACCTACTCAAGCCGATGTACGGCGACTACTCGCGGAGTGGGCGGATTATCAGCTTGTTCATGCGTCTGATCGTGTTCGCCTTTAACACGATTGCCTTGTTCATCTGGACGGTGGTGCTGGTAGTGGCATTGATCGTATGGTTAGCAGTGCTGCCGCTGGCAGTCTACCAGGTGATTGTCCGGATCATCGGGTAACTATGGAAGCGACTGCAGTGGCGAACATAATCTGTGCAACGTGTGCCGGTTTGGGCCACACCGCTGACGGGCAGACGTGTCCGGCGTGCGGTGGTCGGGGGGTGGTGCGATGGGCCAACAACCGTTGGTTAACCTGGTCCAAGCCGATCGACCGACTCCACCTATTCGAAGAGCGGACCGAACGAGTCGTCCATATGACCATCGACGCGACGCTCCTGGCCTTTGCTGTCGTCGGTGCGATCAGCGGTGCCCTGGCCGTCGCCCAGCTGATTAATCAGGAAGTCCTGAGTCGGGGAGCGATCACCATCCTCGATATCCTCAATCAGGCGTGGACGCTCAACACCGGTGGGACGTTGCTGTTTTGGCTGTCGATCGTGACCGATTTGTACCTGTTCTACCGTTTTGACCAGCGCCATCGGTTGGTCGCTCCGATTCCCGCGCTGCCTGGAGCGCTGGTACCACCGCCGGCTGTCGCGGACGTGGCCGCGGTGCCCGCCGAGAAGACTATTGACGTCAGTCGGTCGTACACGCGTCCGACTCAGATTGTCGTTGAACAGGCATTTGTCTACGCCCTGCGACTCGGTCATGATTGCGTTGAATCAGTTCACCTGCTGGCCGCGGCGGCTAGCCAGCCCGACGTGGCGACGGCGCTCGTACGCCTGGGGATTAGCCGTCAGCCGCTAAACCAGCGCCTGGCCCGGGCCTTGGCCAAGGTTCAACGAGGCGCTGGTGAGCCACGGTTGAGTCCAAAACTGCGAGCGGTTCTGGTGCGCAGCTACGAGCTAGCGCAGACCGAACGGTTGCTGCAGGTGACACCGCCGCACCTGCTGGAAGCGCTCAGCCGCGAGCCGTCGTCAGCCCAGGAAATCCTGTTTGACCTTGAGGCGGACGAGCAGAAGGTCCATAACGTGGTGCTGTGGTCGTTGATGCAACGGCGGTTGCTGCAGGCCTGGTCGCGGCTGCGCACCCGTGCCCTGACCAAACCGAAGAGCGGGATGGATCGGGCGATGACGGCCCAGGCCACCCCCGTCCTCGACCACTTTAGCACCGACTTGACCCAACTGGCGCGGCGAGGCTTGCTCCCGCTGGTGGTTGACCGCGAGCGCGAACTCGACGACGTTTTCCGCGTCGTCGAGAGCGGCCGGCACAACGTCATCCTGGTTGGTGAGAAAGGGGTCGGTACCACCAGCTTACTCCAGGCGCTGGCCGAGCGAATGGCGGCCGAAGACGTTCCGGAGGTGTTATCCGATAAGCGCTTGGCATTGCTGTCCGTTTCGTCGTTGGTCAGCGGGGCTGGCGGCGGCGGTGCGCTCGAGCAGCGGTTGGAAGAAATCATCGTCGAAATCGTCAAAGCCGGCAACATTGTCCTTGCTATCGAGGACATTCACGAGCTGGTCGGCGTCTCGTCAGTGTCCGGTGAATCACTTGACCTCGCCGCCATTCTCGGCAAGGTGCTGGAAAACCGTGCGTTCGTGGCTTTTGCCACCAGCACCATCGACGGCTACCGGCGGTACGTTGAGCCGTCAGCACTCTTCAGCGCTTTTGAGAAAGTTGCCGTCGATGAAGTGTTCCTCGACGTCGCTATTCAGATTTTGGAATCAAAAGCCGGGGCGGTTGAAGCCCGGCACCGTGTGTTTTTCTCGTACGCCGCCATTGAGAAAATCGTTCACCTATCCAACCGTTACATCCACGATCGCCGGTTGCCGGAGAAGGCGTTGACGCTGCTCGATGAAGTGGGTTCGTACACCCGGGCGGCCAAGGGGGAGCGCGCGGTGGTTACTGGTGACGATGCGGCCGCCGTGATCAGTCGTCGAACCAACACCAATGTGGCCGCGGTGACCGAGGACGAGGCGAGTAAGCTCCTGCACTTGGAAGAGCGGATGCACCAGCGGATGGTCGGTCAAGATTACGCGGTTACCGCGGTCGCCAACGCCCTCCGGCGTTCGCGCGCCGAGCTCCGCGACCCGAAGCGGCCGATCGGCGTTTTCCTGTTTCTCGGGCCGACCGGGGTGGGAAAGACCGAGCTGGCCAAAACCGTGGCCGAAGTGTACTTCAACGATGAGCAGAACATGATTCGGTTAGACATGTCGGAGTACCAGGACACTCCAGCGCTGTCGCGGCTGCTCGGCGCGCCCGCCGGTTACGGCGGGGCGACCGGCGGGTACTTGACCGAGGCGGTGCGGACGAATCCGTTCTCACTGGTCCTGCTCGATGAGTTGGAAAAAGCCCACCCCGACGTACTCAACGTTTTCTTGCAGGTTTTCGACGACGGCCGATTAACTGATTCGAGCGGCCGAACGATTGACTTTACCAATACCATCATCATCGCCACGTCGAACGCCGGTACCGACGTGATTCAGCAGCGGATGAAGGAAGGACGGCGGATTGAGCAGATCCGCCAAGAGCTGGTCGAGGCCGTGCTTGGTCAGTACTTCCGGCCAGAGTTTCTCAATCGGTTTGATGATGTGATTGTCTTCACCCCGCTGTCACCGGAAGAGATTGCGCAGATTACCGAGCGGCTGTTGCAGAAGGTGGCGACGCAGCTGGCTGCCCGCGGCATCACGCTTCGGGCTTCAGGCGAAGCGATTCGTGAATTGGCGGCGGCTGGCTTTGATCCAATGTACGGCGCCCGGCCCTTGCGACGGGTGATTCAAGAGAAGATAGATAATGCCTTGGCCACCTTCTTGTTGACGGGTAAGCTTGGTCGGCGAGATGTCGCCACGCTTGAAGCTGGCGGAATAATTCGGGTGGAGCGGGCGCCGCAGTTGTAAGCAAAGAACTTCTCGACTCGTTCTCCTCGCCTTCGCTCGGAGTCCTCGCTCGAAGAAAAATTTTTGTTCGAGCGAAGTCGAGAACCTTTTTCAGTATTAAATGCTGACGGCCCGGACACTTCGTGAGAAGCGCCGGGCCGTTTTTTTTGCAGACAGATCGAGGCGACTAGCCGCTGCGCATCGGCAGCATTCCAGCCGAGACTCGTTCGGCGGCCGGGAAGGAGATGGTGACGGAGAACATGCCGTTTTCGTAGCCGTATTCGCACAAATCCGGCTCCAACAGATATTCGGCGAGGTTCGGCCGGAGGTTCTTGGCGGCATTGATGACGAGCAATGTCAGCAGTTGCTCCGGAACATCGAGATTCCAGCCTTCGGACGTGGCGTTGGCCGGTCGGAGAGTCAGCTTCTGCTCCACGCCTTCCTGCCGGGCGCGGATTGCCAGCCTTTCGACATCGTTCGGGTTGACCTCGACGGTCAGCCCGATAGTCCAGCTCCGGTAAGCGCTGCCGAGCAGGGATTCGATGACGCTGAAGAGCGGACGCTCCGAGTTCGGCGGAAGCTGGTTCCTTGATCCAACGAATACCAGGCACATGGGTGGATCCCTCACTGATTGGAGTGAGCATCGTGGTCATGCGGTCGGGGTGAACCGAGGCCCTCGCGGATCCAGACCAGCAGCGCGGCGCGGACGAAGATGCCGTTGTGCATCTGTTGCTGGTGCCGGGCGCGAGGGTTGAGTTGCGTTTCGCGAGGATACTCGAAGGTCGAGGGCAGGGGGTGCATGATAATAGACCGTTTCTTCATGGTCTTGGCCAGTGCCGGTGTGAGAATGAACCTCCGGTACTGAGCAACCAACTTGTCCCGATCTTCCTGCTTGTCCTGGTACTCGGTCTGCGGCCGGATCATATAGAGCACGTCGAGCGTCCGGACCACTTCGGGGGTTAGGCCGCTGGTGTGCTCGGAGAACTTCCGACGGTGCTTCCGGAGGTGCCGGATGATGCCGGGCTTCATTCTTGCCATCGGCGGCGAGATGAAGACGAACTCGATCTGGGGATACTTCGACAGGCCGTAGACCAGGGAATGCGCAGTCCGGCTGCCGGACAAGTCGCCGCAGAACCCGACCCGCAGCTTCCGGTTGAGTGTTCCGAACTCGTCTTTGATGGTCTTGAGGTCGAGCAGGCCTTGCGTCGGATGCTGCCCGGGACCATCTCCGCAGTTGATGATCGGGAACCGGCGACCAAGCTCGCGAGCGATCTTGGCGACACTGCCCTCGGTCTTCCAGCGGATGAAGAAGTAGTCGAACTCTAAGACACGGAAGAGATCGATAGTGTTCCCGAGCGATTCGCCTTTGGCCACGCTGGAGAACTTCTCCATGTTGGGTTCGACGTGGACAGCGGCGCCGAGCATAGCGGCTGCTCGGTGCGAGGTGATGCGGGTTCGGGACGAATCCTGGTTGAAGAGGACGGCGACGTTCACGCCGTTGAGCACGCCGGAGAAGCGGCTACGGTCGGCCCGAATTTCGTCGGCCAGATGAAAGATGTAATCGAGGTGCTCTGGCTGAAACTGCTGCATCCGCAGAACATGCGGAAACCCTCGCCAGCGTCTTGGTCGGCGCATACCATAAGCCTCCCGTCTTAGGTTGCGGTAGTCGATTATGACAACGAGCTGGAGATCCCTCCGAGCTCGTCAGGAACCAGATTGTCCACACCACTGTACGGGCAGGGCGACAAGGTGTCAAGCGTGATTGCTGTGTGGTGAAAAAAGTGCTACGGTTAGCATCGTATGGCGCACCGTGATGCGAAGTTAATGGAGCAGGTAGTCAACCTAGCAAAGCGACGCGGCTTTGTTTTTCCGTCAGCAGAAATCTACGGCGGCCTTGGCGGCTTTTGGGATTGGGGGCCGCTCGGCGTGTTGCTGAAGAATAACATTAAGCGCGAGTGGTGGAAGACATTTGTGCAGCAGAGGGATGATGTTGTTGGGATTGATGGCGCGATTATTACAAATCCGAAAGTGTGGGAAGCGAGCGGGCATGTGAAGAGTTTTAATGACGTTTTGGTTGAGTGCAAGTGGTGCAAGCGGAGATTCAAGGCAGATGATAAGTTCGTTCTCGACGAACATATTGTGGAAGAGGTCGTGCAACATGTAAAGGAAAAAAAGAGGAAAGAAGCGGTAGCTGAAGCGGCAAGAAAAAAATTACTTGAAGAGGGAGTAATTTCGCATGGTAGATTTTTTCTTGCTGAAGCGTTACTGAAGGAATTACACGGTTCAGACGATCGTTTGGTAGAAAACAAAGTGGATGAGTTGTTGAAAGGTGACGTTTATAGAAATCTTTACTCGGAGAAAAGACAATTTAACACAATGTTTAAAACTTTTGCCGGTCCGGCTGAAGATACGGCTAGCGTCGCGTATTTACGTCCAGAAACCGCCCAAAATATTTTCGTCAATTACGAACTCGTTCGCGATACCATGCGCCTGAAATTGCCGTTCGGAATCGCCCAGATCGGCAAAGCTTTTCGCAATGAAATCACGCCCGGTCATTTTGTTTTTCGGTCACGCGAGTTTGAGCAAATGGAAATAGAATATTTTGTCCTGTCGGGAACCGACGACGAATGGTTTGACAAGTGGGTGACAGCATGTGAGCAGTGGTTTTTTGACCTGGGTATTAAAAAAGCGAGCTTGCGCTTGCGAAAACAGTTAAAAGAAGGGCTCGCACATTACGCCAAAGCGACCACCGACATTGAGTACGCTTTTCCCATTGAAAAAGGCTGGGCAGAACTCACCGGTATTTCCAACCGGCAGGATTACGATCTCAAACAACACGGCGAGTTTGCTCGGAAGGACGCCGAGGCTTTTGCCACCGCCGTCGATGATGGCGCAAAGGTCAAAAAAGTACCGTACGTCATTGAACCGTCGTTTGGCGTTGATCGAGCGGCGTTGGCCTTCTTGCTCGACGCCTATGAAGAACAAAAAGATCGCGTGGTCTTGAAACTTCACCCGAAACTGGCGCCGTACACCGTGGCCGTGTTTCCGTTGCTGGCCAATAAGCCGCAGTTAGTGGAAAAGGCGCGAGAAGTCTTTAAGCTTTTGCAGCCGCGCTTCATGACTGCCTGGGACGACCGCGGCAACGTCGGCAAGCGCTACTACAGCCAGGACGAGATTGGCACGCCGTGGTGCGTGACCATTGATTTTGACACGCTTGAGGGTAAGAAACGGCCGAAAGGCACGGTTACGGTTCGCGATCGCGATTCGATGGAGCAGGAAAATGTCGTTATTGAGGAGTTGCCGGCTTACCTGGCCAAGAAGTTAGCGGCTTGATGTTGGAGTTTAGGATGAGTATGTTCTGGACTGCACTCGGTGCGGCAGTCTTCATGATTGTTGGTCGACCAGCGCTGGCTGCCGAATGGTCAATTACCGGCTTCCACGCTGACATCGAGGTCAATGCCGACGCCTCGATTACCGTCCACGAAACGATCGCGGTTGACTTCGGCGTGGCGAAGCGCGGCATCTGGCGCGATATTCCGTTCCGGTATCCGGCTGATGGCTCAATAGTGTCGGTGCCGATCAACGTTCAGCGCCTGTCGCTCGATGGCGTACCCGTGCCGTATGAGACCGCGGTGAGCGGCGATGCGCGGTCAATCAAAATCGGCGATCCGGACGTGACTATCACCGGCGCCCACCACTACGATCTCGTCTACAAAGCCGGCGCGGCGGTCAATTTTTTCGACGACCACGACGAACTGTACTGGAACGTGACCGGGACCGAGTGGGAGGTGCCGATCACCCGTGTCACGGGTACGGTCGCTTTGCCGGCCGGGGTGGCGGCGTCGGATGTTCGAACACGGTGTTTTACCGGTCAAGTCGGCTCGCGCCAGCAAGCCTGCGCGACCCAAGCCCAGCCGTCCGGCGCCACATTCAGCAGCCAAGATTTTGTAACGGTGGTGGTTGGTTGGCCTACCGGCGTCATTACTAAGCCGGCTGACTACGACCAGCTTCGGGCTGAGGCCGATCGACCGTCAGCCAGCAACCTGCTCAGCCAGTTTGGCGTGCCTTGGATTGTCATCTTCAACCTGGCCCTGCCAGTGTTGGTAGCGGTCGCGCTCTTTTTCTACTGGAAACGGCACGGTCATGATCCGCAAACGGAGCCGCGGACCACGGTCGTCCAGTACGATCCGCCGGACAAGCTGACGCCCGGCGAGGTCGGCGTGTTGTTCGATGAAAAGGCCAACCCACGCGACATCAGCGCCATCATCATTGACTTGGCGGTTCGCGGTTACCTCAGCATTACTGAAGTACGCAATGAGCGATTCCTCCGCTTCGGCAGGTCGACCGACTACGTCCTGCAGCGTGAGCGTGACGGTGTTGGCGACGTCTCACTGCAACGACACGAACGAACCATGCTCGACGCCTTGTTTGCCGACGGGCCCAGCGTTCACCCAGCCCCACGGAAGCCACGGGTGTTAACCCGTGGAGGAAGCGGAGAAGTAATCCCGAGGTGCAACCACCCCGAGGCCACGGCTGTAAAGCCGTGGAGCTGGGTTCACCTGAGTGATCTCAGGGGGAAGTTACCTGCTCAGGTTCGTGACATTGCAGACCAGCTCTATCAAGCCGCCGTCGTCAAAGGCCACTTTGTCGCTCGCCCGGATACGGTGCGTAAGAAGTTTCTGGTATTCGGAATCGTCGTCTCTGCCATCGGCGCGTTCGTGCCGTTCTTGTTTCCCGGTTTCTTGATTACCGGCGTGTTGATTGTTATCTTCAGCCGGGTGATGCCCAAGCGGACGCCACGCGGAGTTAAAGCGTTGTGGCACGCCCGCGGTTTCAAAGAGTACCTGGAAAAAGCCGAGAAGTACCGGCTGCAGTGGCAGGAGCAAGAGCACATCTTCGAGCAGTTTCTGCCGTTCGCCATGGCCTTTGGCGTGGCCGACAAGTGGAGCAAGGCGTTTGCTGATATCGCCATTCAGCCACCACGCTGGTACCACGGGACGTATGACGGCGGATTTAACTCGCTGCTGTTGTGGTCATCGTTGAGCAGCTTGCATACGCAGGCGACTCAGGCCTTTGCCCCGCCGGCGGCGCAGGGCAGTTCCGGCTTCGGCAGTGGCGGGTTCTCGGGCGGGGGATTTGGCGGCGGCGGCGGGGGATCATGGTAGTACCACCCCTCCGCTTCGCGGAGCCCCTCCTCGCCTAGGAGGGGCGACCCCGCCATCGGCGGGGTGGGGTGGTACGTCCAACGTGCTACAATAAACACGCTATGGTATCAAAACGACTGAAGTTAAAAAACGGCACGCGGGTGTTGCTGGCGCCGATGCACGAAACCAAAGCGGTAACGGTGCTGATTCTCTTTCCGGTCGGTTCACGCCACGAACATCCGAACATCAACGGTTCCTCGCACTTCATCGAGCACTTGTTCTTCAAAGGCACGACCAAGCGGCCGTCGAGCCTGGAGGTGACCAAGGAGCTCGACGGCGTCGGCGCCGAGTACAACGCCTTTACCAGCAAGGACCACACCGGCTACTACGTTAAGGTCAGCGCCGACAAACTGGAGTTGGCTTTGGATATTCTCAGCGACATGCTATACCATTCGCTGTTCGATTCGAAGGAAATTGAACGTGAGCGTGGCGTGATTGTCGAAGAGATTAACATGTACGAGGACAATCCGCTGATGCTGCTCGATGAGGTTTTTGAACAACTGGTTTTCAAGGGCAGCTTGCTCGGTATGACCATTGCCGGTCCGCGTCAGGTCATTCGACGAGTCACGCGTCAGCAGCTGATGCGCTACAAAGCGCAATACTACACGCCGCACCAGCTGCTTCTGACCGTGGCCGGAAGGTTCAACGACCAACGCGCGCGGCGTTTGATTCACCAGTATTTCGGCGGCGCACGGGGGCCGCGACGATCAAATCACGTTAGTCGGTTTTCGGTTAAGCAGCGGCGCCCGGCGGTCGAGGTTCGATTCCGCGATACCGCCCAGGTGCAAATCGGCTTGGGTTTTCCGGCCTATCCCTACCGGCACCCGGACTTACCAGCGCTGTCGTTGCTGGCCGTCATCTTAGGCGGAAACATGAGTTCGCGGTTGTTCATCAACATTCGTGAACGGCTCGGGCTGTGCTACTTCATTCGGACCGAGACCAGCATCTATCAGGACACCGGCACGTTTCTGGTTCGCGCCGGCTTGGAAAAAACGCGGCTGAAAGAGGCGATTCGAAAAATCTGGGACGAGCTGCGAGCAGTTTGCGAGGGCGGCGTGACTGGTGAAGAGCTGAAGCGGGCCCAAGATTTTTTGCGCGGTAAAATTATCTTGAGCCTGGAAGACTCGGACGAAATCGCCGACTGGGTCGGTAAGCAACTGTTGCTGCAGGGGAAGATTGAGACGCCGGAACAGAAAATGGCCAAGCTGGCTAAGGTCAGGCGAGCCGACGTGCAACGGGTGGCCCGCGACATTTTCCGCCGGCCGAAACTGAACTTGGCCCTGATCGGTCCCTACCGAGTCCGGCGAGAGTTTGGTAAGCTGGTACGGGAGCTCCCCTGAACCTATGGACCTCAACGGCACGGTTTCGACCCGCATTTCGACGGCGACGTTTGTCCGGCTGCTGGCGGTGGTGTTCGGATTGCTGCTGGTGTGGGCGTTACGGGACATCATCCTGCTACTGTTCTTATCGATGATTTTGGCGGCGGCGATCGGACCATGGATTGACGTCTTGTCGCGTCGGGGGTTGCCTCGACCCGTTGGCGTGCTGATCGTCTACAGCGCCATCGTCGCCTTGCTGGTCGCGATCATTTTGTTGCTGATTCCGGCCGTGACGCGGGAAGCGGCCTCGCTGGCCACGCGCTTTCCCGACTACTACCAACGGGTGGTTGATTTCTTTTCGTCACGGGACGTTGACGCCACGTCGCTATCCGGCGCCAGCAGCAACTTTTCAACGTTGACCCGCGGGGTTTTTGCCGGGCTCAAAGGCGTGGCCGGTGGATTTGGCTCGTTCATTATCGTCTTGGTCATTACCTTTTACTTCACCGTCGGTGAAGAAAATCTCCGTCGTTTTTGGTTCCGCTTAGCGCCGATGAGCCAACGGGAACGACTGAGCCGGATTACCACGGCCGCGGTCGAACGGATTAGCAGCTGGTTTCGCGGTCAGCTGGTGGTCAGCTTGGTGGTCGGTTCGATCAGCTACCTGGCGCTGACCATCATCGGAATCCCAGATGCACTGTTGCTGTCGATCGTCGCTGGCATCGCTGCCTTCGTGCCGTTGGTTGGTGCGGCGATCGGCATCATCCCGGCCGTTTTTATCGCCCTGACCGTGTCAGTGACCAAGGCCCTAGTTGTTTTAGCGGTGGCCATCGCCCTCTACCAACTGACGGCTAACGTGTTTGTACCCAAGTTGTTTGCCCGGGCTGTCGGTCTCAACCCCGTCGTCATCGTCATCGTCATGCTGATCGGCGCGAAGCTGGCCGGCGGCCTCGGCTTAATCCTGGCCATTCCGATAACTTCGATCATTGACGTGGTCGTTCGCGAGTACCGCGGCGAACTGGCTGAAGCCGGAGGTGTCCGTGGCAGCTGAACGACGGACGGCCACGCTCGACGTCACCGCCGGCAGCATTCTCCGGTTCTTCGGGTTAATCGTCGTAGTCATGGCCCTGTGGTCAATCCGTAACGTCTTGGCGATTGTGGTGTTTTCGATTATTTTTGCTTCGGCCGCCTTGCCGTTGGTCAATTGGCTGCACCGTCGCCGCGTGCCGCGGGCGCTCGGAATCACCCTGGTCTTCCTGCTCATCCTCGGCATCATCACGGTGGTGCTGGTCTTGTTCGGACAGCTGGTCACTGACCAAGTTCGTCAGCTGGCCGCCGATGTACCGGCGCTGTATCAACGAGTCGTGGATTTCCTCTTCCGCGGCAGCCAAGCCGATGCGGTCGTCGCGGCCACGCTGCAGCGTTGGCTGCAGTCAATCAGCGGCACGTTGGTGAACATCACTACCCAGCTGGCGGCGGGAACCATCAGCTTGTTCGGCGGCCTGTTCTCGTTCGTCGGCATTTTGGTCTTAACGTTCTACATGGTGCTGGAGGAAGACGGCTTTAAGCGTTTCGTCAACTCGATTGCGCCGGTGGCCTACCTGCCGTACCTGCACCAGTTAGTCCAGCGGATTCAAGCCCGACTCGGCGGCTGGGTTCGCGGACAGCTGTTGTTGAGCTTGATCATTGGCAGCTTGAGCTACATTGGTTTGCTGTTGCTCGGCGTGGACTACGCATTGACGTTAGCCCTGATTGCCGGCGTGACCGAGCTGATTCCGATTGCCGGTCCGATCATTGGAGCGATTCCCGCCGTGCTGGTGGCCTTCGGCCAGTCGCCGCTGTTGGCCGGTTTGGTGCTCGTTCTCTACGTGGTGATTCAGCAGCTGGAAAACAACCTGATCGTACCTAAAGTCATGCAGAAAACCACTGGCCTCAACCCGATTGTGACGATCATCGTCGTGCTGGTCGCCGGTACACTGGCCGGGCTGGTCGGCGTGATCCTGGCGATTCCCGTGGCCTTGATCATCGACTCGTTTTTCGAAGACTTTTTCAAGGAGGAGGGGGCGACTGGTCCAGGCGATGAACCCGTTGAATCGGATGTATGACTCGGAGGAAATTCAGCTTATAGCTTTTAGCTTGTAGCTATTAGAAGCGACGTGCTTGCCATCCTCCAAAAGCTAACAGCTAACAGCTAAAAGCTCATGAAAACGACTGGAACACTCTTCGTTGTCGGCACACCGATCGGCAATCTGGATGATATTTCTCGTCGGGCGCTGTCAACATTGGAAAGTGTTAACTTGGTGGTGTGCGAAGACACGCGGGTCACGAAAAAGTTGCTCGACCGGTATGACCTGAAGCCGAAGCTGATGAGCGTCCACCAGCATTCTGGCCGCGCCAAGATTGACGAGGTAGTGGCTTCATTGAAGCACGGCAACAGCGTGGCCGTGGTCACTGACGCCGGCACGCCCGGCGTGGCTGACCCCGGCGGCATGCTGGTGGCGGCGGCTTATGACGCTGGCATCAAAGTAGTGGCTGTGCCCGGGCCATCGGCCGTGACCGCGGCGCTGTCAGTGTCTGGTTTGCCGACTGACCGGTTCACGTTTTTGGGATGGCTGCCGCACAAAAAGGGCCGTCAGACAATGCTGCAGGCGCTGGTTGATTCATCATACACCGTCATATTTTTTGAATCGCCGCACCGGATTATGAAAACGCTGGAACGTCTGCGTGACCTGCTGCCGACTGACCGATTGGTAGTGGTCTGCCGGGAACTGACCAAGCAGTTTGAAGAAGTGGTGCGGGGCAGTGCTGGTTATGTGTTTGACGTGTTTACGGATAATCCCGGTAAAGTGCGGGGTGAGTTTGTGGTGGTGATTGGGCCTTCGACAGCCTGAAGTAGCCTGTGGATTAGCCACTATTGACCAATACTGACTGATAATATACATAGGGACGTAAAGTCTCCTGCGCCTGCCGAAAGGTAGTGTGCAGGATTTTTTTTCTATCCTCTGGTAGACTAGACATATGTCTATCCAGCGCGTGCAGGTTTCAACCATGACACGTAGCGTGCCCATTTATGGGCGGCGACTTGACGTTTAATGTATGGATCAAAGGAAGAAAACTCGACTGCCAATGTATGATTATCGTTCAAACGGTTTTTATTTCGTTACCATTGTTACACGGTTGCGACAGGATCTTCTTGAAAATAGGAAAGACGTTGTGGAAAAAATCCTGAAGGAAACAATTCATTCAGTACGTGGTACATCGATTGATACATTCATTATCATGCCTAACCACATACATACCATTCTCGTTTTACGGGACAGTCTATTGCATTTGGGCGAAATCGTGCGACGATTCAAGGCAAAAACTTCGCGCGTGATCGGTCAACATTTATGGCAAGCAAATTATTATGAACATGTCATAAGGGATGAGAATGCACTGGAGAGAATTCGACAGTATATTGCGCTCAATCCCGAAATGGAGCTCATCAAATTTGATCAGTTCTATCATGGACGCCGATAAATCGGCACGCTACGAAGTTTGACTATGGCTAGATTTTCAATAACAACCCCGATTTACTGCCCCTTGACTCAGGTCTGCTGTCCAGACTTTCGCCCGGGGCAGGCTCACCTTGAATGATATGGAGCGGTTTTCCGTAACGACACCCATTTATTACGTGAACGATGTCCCGCATATTGGACACCTGTACTCGACGCTGATCGCCGATGTCTTGGCGCGGTACTGGCGGCAGAAGCTCGGCAACGACCAGGTCTGGTTTTCCACGGGAACGGACGAAAACTCGCAGAAGACCGTGGAAGCGGCGCAGAAAAAGGGGCTTGACCCGCAGCGCTACACCGACCAGCTGGCCGGCATCTGGCAGCAAACGTTCGAGCGGCTCGGCATTTCGTTCAACGACTTCATTCGCACGACCGAATTCCGGCACAAGGAAGCGGTCCAAGCCTTGCTGGTCGACATGGACGACAGCGGCGACATTTACCAAGGCCACTACGAGGGGTGGTACTGCGTTGGTCACGAAGCGTTCATGAAAGAGAGCGAGCTGGTTGACGGCAAGTGCCCGGAACACAACCGCAACGCCGAGTGGCTTAAAGAAGAAAACTACTTCTTCAAGCTCTCCAAGTACGAAAAAGACCTGCTCCACTGGTTTGAAAAAAACCCTGACTGGGTGGTACCGCCGTCGCGGTATAACGAAGTCAAACAGTTCGTAAAACAGGGCTTAGAAGACATTTCCATCACTCGGCAAAGCCAGCGGTGGGGGATTCCGCTGCCGAAAGACACCTCACACGTCATCTACGTTTGGATTGACGCCCTGATCAACTACCTGACGACCGTCGGCTACCCGGATCAGCGCTACCGACAGTGGTGGCCGAGCGTACACGTCATTGGCAAAGACATCACCAAGTTCCACTGCATCATCTGGCCGGCGATGCTGATGAGCGTCGGGATTGAGCCGCCGAAGCAGGTGCTCGTCAACGGCTTTTTTACGGTCAACGGTCAGAAGATCTCGAAGTCGTTAGGCAACGCCATTGAGCCGTTGGCGTTGAGTAAGAAATACGGTAGCGATGCGGTGCGGTATTTTTTGCTGCGTGAAATTCCGTTTGGTTCTGATGGTGATTTTTCAGAGGACAAGCTCAAGCAGCGCTACGTCAGCGACTTGGCGAACGGGCTGGGAAATTTGGTGTCGCGGGTGACGAACATGCTCGAACAATTTGCCCACGGTCAGTTTGTCCGCTCCACCACAAACAGCCCGCAGCAGCTGAGCCGGCACCAGAGCGCGATTGAGCAGTACCGATTTGACGAAGCGCTCGGCATCATGTGGGAACACCTTGATGCGGCCAACCAACTGATTGATGTTAAGGCCCCCTGGAACATGGCCAAGGAGGGGAAGCGCGACGAGCTGAATTCGTTGCTCAACGACCTGGCCAATCGAGTCCTGAACATCGCCGGTTTACTCGAGCCGTTCATGCCGGTGACCGCAAAAAGGATTCAAAAAGCTTTTGTCGAGCCTGTCAAAAAAGCCGAGCCGTTGTTTCCCCGTTAGAGATGATGCGATGTTGAACATGACCAAACGATATAGGGTAAGTCTTCTCTAATGGGGTTTCCGCGGTTAGCGTAACTATGGTTACAGAACGACTGGGAATGTTCGAAGAGTACCTGGCGGCGCTTCTCAAGACCGCGAAGGCAGGCGATGCCCGAGAGGAGAGTTTCTACCCTGATCTCAAGCGACTCCTCGAGCGTTGGATTGAGCAAAGAAAGGGCAGGCAGCACGTAACGCAACTGCCGAAGAAGACGGAAGGCGGAAATCCCGATTTTCGCGTGTGGGACGGCCGGGCGAAGATCGTCGGCTACATCGAAGCAAAGGATCCGAAGACCGAAGACCTCGACGTCGTGGAGCGGTCGGAACAGCTGAAGCGGTACCGCAGCACGTTCCCAAACTTCATCCTCACTAATTTCTTTGAATTTCGTTTGTACCGGAACGGAGAGCTTGCGAAGAACGTCCAAATCGGACGGCCGTTCCTCGTGCACAGGGTACGGGTTGTACCTCCCGTTGAGAACGAACCGGGATTCCTCGGTCTCCTGGAGCAGTTTTTCGCGTTCTCGATTCCGAAGACCACGACCGCTCGAACACTGGCAACCGAGCTTGCAACCCGAACAAGGTTTCTGCGCGACGCCGTCATTGCCGAAGAGATGATGGAGGGCCGAGATGAAGGCATACAAACGCTCGAGGCATTTCACCAGGCTTTCAAGCGTCACCTCATTGCATCGCTCAGCCCACAGGATTTCTCCGATCTCTTCGCCCAGACTATTACCTATGGATTATTCGCTGCTCGTAGCCGCGCAAACGGCGACTTCAACCGTAGAACGGCAATCGAGTATATCCCTGCAACGATCGGCATCCTCCGCAAAGTGTTCCAGTTCATTTCCTCCACTGACCTGCCGAAGCCGATGGAATGGATCATCGACGACATCGCCGAGGTGCTCGCCGAGTCGAACGTGAAGAAGATAATCCACGGTTTCTTCGAGGAGGGTAAAGGGAAAGACCCGATCGTCCATTTCTACGAGACGTTCCTCGCGGTATACGATCCAAAGCTGCGGGAGAAGCGCGGAGTCTACTACACACCCGAGCCAGTCGTCGGCTACATCACGCGTTCGATTCACAAGCTCTTGAAATCAGAATTTGGTAAGGAGGACGGATTTGCGAGCAGCGACGTGACGGTTCTCGATCCCGCCGCCGGCACCCTGACGTTCCCCGCGGCAGCCATCAACCTGGCGGTACAAGAATTTAAACGCAAGTACGGCGAGGGCGGCGTACCTCGACTCATCGAAGAGCACATTCTATGCGACTTCTACGCGTTTGAACTCATGATGGCGCCGTACGCAGTCGGGCACCTGAAGATCGGGTTCGTGCTCGACGAGCTCGGCTATACATTGAAGAAAAACGAGCGATTTAATCTCTACCTGACGAACACGCTGGATTTCGAAAAAGATGAGGGTCGTTTCCCCGGCGTCTTCGAACAGACGCTGGCAGAGGAATCCGCCGAAGCGCTGAAGGTGAAGGAGAAGGTTCCGGTCATGGTTATCATGGGCAATCCGCCGTATTCCGGCGTCTCCGAAAATAAAGGCGAGTGGATAACGGAGAAAATTGAAGACTATAAGCAGGTTGATGGTAAACCACTTGGTGAGCGTAACCCGAAGTGGTTACAGGATGATTATGTGAAGTTTTTTCGCTTTGCGCAATGGAAAATTGAACAGGCCGGACACGGCGTGCTCGGGTTTATCACCAACCACGCGTGGCTCGACAATCCGACGTTCCGCGGTATGCGCGCCTCATTGCTGAACACGTTTGACGAGGCGTATATCCTCAACTTACACGGCAGTACGCTGAAAAAGGAAAAAACACCCGAAGGCGGAAAAGACGAAAACGTTTTTGACATCCAGCCCGGCGTGGCCATTGTTCTATTCGTGAAAATCGGAAAATCGTTGAAAAAGAAAGCCTTTTTCTATGCCGATCGGTGGGGCTTGCGTCAGGAAAAATACGACTGGCTTGATGATTATGAGCTCTCAACAACGAAATGGAGCGCGATAACGCCTTCCAGTCCCTATTATTTTCTTATTCTAAGAGAAGAAGAGGGTTGGGATCAGTATCAGGGTTTTTGGAAAGTAACGGATATTTTCCCAGTTAATAGTGTCGGCATTGTAACGGGACGTGATGAGTTCGTAATTGATGATGACCGTCAAGCTCTGGAATCGCGGATACGAATATTCAGAGATTCCAAAGATGATGATGAATTCATGAAAAATGCTTACCGGTTGAAAGACAAACCGGCCTCGCGCTGGACAGTGAATAAAGCCAGACAACAACTGCAAGAAGACCAGGACTGGGATAAGTGTTTTTCCGAGGTGCTTTACCGTCCTTTTGACAAGAAATGGATTTTTTATCATCCGTCGGTTATTGAGCGCGGTAGAAAAGAGGTCATGCAGCACATGTTGCAGCCGAATTTGGCGTTGTTGGCCAAAAGACAGCAAAAGCAAAAGTTTTCCTATACATTCGTGACTGACAAAATAGCTGAAAGCTGTGTGTTTGAGAGTGCTTATGCAAACAATTCGGTTTTTCCTCTCTATCTTTACAATGACTCAGAAAAAAGTAAACAAACCTCAATGTTGGTAAAAGATTCTCATACTACATCGCGGAAACCGAACATCAATCCTAAACTACTTGCCACGTTAAAAAATGTTTTTCCCAAAGTCCAGGTTGAGAATATATTTTTCTACATCTACGCAGTTCTCTATTCGAATGTCTATCGTAACAAATACGCGGAATTTCTGAAAATTGATTTTCCGCGCATTCCGTTTACAAAGGATTCCAAGCTATTTCAGAAACTGGCTGATCTTGGTGAGCAGCTCGTGCAATTCCATCTCTTGAAGAGCGCGCCGTCGGACAACCGCCTTAGCGCGCAGCTCGTGGGAAAGGGGAGCGCCGGTATCGTGAAAGTGGAGCGGAAGTCGAATGAGGTTTGGATCAACGATGAGCAGCGGTTTACTCCGGTGCCCGAAGACGCTTGGGACTACTACATCGGCGGCTACCAGGTGCTCCACAAGTGGCTGAAGGACAGGAAGGGGAGAGTTCTTTCCGCCGAAGAAATCAAGACCTATTGCCGGATTGTGGCGGCGATTCGGGCGACGATGGAAATACAAAAAGAGATCGATCGGCTGTATCCGGAGGTTGAGAAGAGCTTGATTGAAACCAAGTCTGAACAATTAGCATGACGTTTCAGGTCATTGTACTCATCTTCGGCCCTCCCTCGACAAAGTTGTTCGTATATGGTAGCCTGAGGTATTGACAGATATTTTTAAGATGCGCTCGGGTCTTTATGGCAATTGACTGGACAAATGTCGTAAAAAAGTATCGAGGCCTGTGGATAGGGTTTAAAGAAGACGAAAAGACGGTCATTGCCAGCGGAAAAACGGTTCAGGAAGTACTCAGTATATCGCGGGCCAAAGGATATCCCAAGCCGATACTCTTCCGAGTGCCGACGAGAGTCTTGCCGTACATCGGTATCGGCAGTCAGTAGGCAGTGTGAAATTTCCGTACCGCAAGTTACCGCTGATTGAACCATCAGCATTTTTTGGTGCAAAAATCATCAAGCCGATCATTTCGATAAAGGTACGTTACGGAACTCGGGACGTTGATTATTTTACCTTGATTGATTCCGGCGCAGATTTTTGCATTTTCGACGCGGAGATTGGCGAAGCCGTAGGTATCGCGATTGAGCGAGGCGAGCAAATTGAGTTCGGCGGGATTCAGGCAAGAACTGGTTCAATTGGATACCTCCATGACATTACGATTTCCGTCGGCGGGTTGACGTACGAGACTCGCGTTGCATTTTCGCGAGAAATTGCAGAACACGGCTTTGGTATTCTTGGTCAAAAGGGTTTCTTTGACATCTTTTCGATTACTTTTGATTACCAGAAAGAGGAAATTATACTTAAAGAGAAACGAAAGTAGACGATGATTACCATCGACTACTGGCTCCTCGGTCTACTAGCCGCGTTCGTGCTCTACGGCCTGCGGCTCGGTCTGATTCACATGCTCGGTTCGTTTCTGGGACTGATCCTCGGCGTGTTTGTGGCGGGGCAGTGGTACCAAGGTTTTAGCACCTGGGTGGCTGGATTCTTCAGTCTCGATCCGCTGGTGGCGCAAGTGCTGGGGTTCGGCATGTTGACGGCCCTGTTCAATCGCCTGGTCGGTTTGCTGTTCACAGTCGCTGACAAGCTGTTCCGAATCGTCCGGTTGATTCCCGGGCTCGGCACGATCGACCGGTTGGGCGGTGCGGCGCTCGGTCTATTTGAGGGATTGATCACGATTGGCGTGACCCTCTACCTCGCCACCAAGCTCAACCTGCCGTGGTCAGCGGCGCTGGAACAATCGGCCGTCGTGCCGTTCTTCTTGGTGGCGGCCCAGGCTGCCCTGCCGCTGCTGCCGCAGGCGCTGAAATCGGTGCAGTCGATTATTTAAATTGATGCAAATGAAGTCGTTTCCTGTCATCCTGAAACCATGAAATGGTTGAAGGATCTCCAAGCAGTTGGAGTTTAAGGAGATCCTTCGCTTCGCTCAGGATGACAGAACAGGAAGCGACTTCTCGTGAAGGAGAAGTAAAGTCGCATGAAATTCATTGATACCCAGCACCAGACCTCACTTTGCTCGGTCGGTGCTGGGCAGGCCCACGCCTCCGAAAGATTTATCGTCGAACTCGTTTTGAAACATTATGAAGTTTGTTGATACCCACGCGCACTTGTGTTTCAAGGCGTTTGAGAAAGACTGGCTCGAGGTTCAGCAGCGGACAATTGCTGCTGACGTTGGCACGATCAACGTCGGCACACAGGCCGACACTAGCGCCAAAGCAGTCCACATCGCCGAAGTATTCCAGGGAAAACCCGTCTGGGCGGCGGTCGGACAACACCCGATTCACGCTATCAGGCATGAGTTTGACCCGCTAGCATTCCGCGACCTGGCTGGAAAAGACGACGTGGTGGCGGTTGGCGAAGTTGGTTTAGATTACTTCCGGCTGCAAACCACCTACCACGATCCGAATGAAGAAGTTGCCCGCGACGATGAACAAGAAGGGGAGGTCAAATCGATCGAACTGGCACCCGATGAAGTCAAAGAAAAGCAAGTCTATCTGTTCGGTGAGTTCATCACCATTGCGCGTGACGTGCAGAAACCGTTGATCGTCCACGTCCGCGATGAAGCCGGGAAGTACGAAGCCTACGACGACGTGTTGGCGATTTTGAAGAACACGGGCTCCGGCCTTGGCGTGGCCCACTGTTTCGGCGGCGACTGGGAGCACGCGAAAAAGTTTTTGGATGTAGGATTTATGATCGGTATTACCGGCATTGCGACGTTTCCCAAATCTGATGTTCTAGCCGAGGTGGTTCGCCACACGCCGCTGGAACGACTGTTGCTGGAAACCGATAGCCCGTACCTGACGCCGGCGCCGCACCGCGGCCAGCGAAACGAGCCGTTGTATACGGAATTTGTGGGACGGCGAGTGGCGGAGTTGAAAGGATTGAGTGCGGATGAAGTGTTTTCCCAGACGACCGAGAATGCGATCCGGTTGTTTGGATTGAAGTGGTAATCTCTCTCCGTCGTCCCGACCGCGAAGCGCGTCGGAACTTCCTCCCCTCCCCTTGGAAAGGGGATGTGTATGACCCCTCTCCGCTGCGTCCCACTCGCTCCGCTCGTGGTTCGCTAGCTCCCCTCCCCTTGGAAAGGGGAGGTGTATGACCCCTCTCCGCTGCGTCCCACTCGCTCCGCTCGTGGTTCGCTAGCTCCCCTCCCCTTGGAAAGGGGAGGTGTATAGCAGGG
>JACQPY010000017.1 GCA_016207275.1 Candidatus Kerfeldbacteria bacterium | reverse complement strand
GCTCCAAGGTGCCGACCGCACCGGTCGCGATGTCACCAGCCACCAGGGTATCGGCAGCGAGCGACGCGCCGGTCAGAGCACCGTTGGTGTCGGCATCAGCAATCGTGCCGTCTAGAATTTCAGATGTCCCGACTCCACCAGCGGCGATGTCCACCGCGGCAATGGTGTCAACGGCGATTTCTGCAGTCGTCACAGCACTGGCGGCAATATCTGCGGTAGCAACACCAAGATCAGCAATCTCCGAGGTACCAACCGCACCAGCGGCAATGTCTACGGCGGCAATGGTGTCGAGGAGGATGTCGGCAGAAGCTACCGAGTCATCGAGGATCTCTGCGCTCGCCACTCCACCGGTCGCGATGTCAACCGCAGCGATGGTGTCAAGTGCGATATTCCCAGAAGTAAGCGTATCCGCAGCAACGTCTCCAGTCAGGATGGTGGCGTCGAGGATCTCCGAGGTGCCGACTGCGCCGGCGGCAATGTCAACGGCAGCGATGGTGTCGAGGAGGATGTCGGCCGAGGCGACGGTGCTGTCGAGAATCTCTGTGGTGGTTACTGCGCCCGTAGCAATGTCTGCCGCAGTTATAGTATCAACAGCGATGTCTGCGGAGGCAACACTTCCATCCACTAACGATGTACCATCAACTGAAGCAGTGGTAATCAGACCGGTCGAAACATCAACCACAAACACCGTTCCGCCAACAGTCAGGTTTGCTCCGGTAACATCAACGCCGCCTATCGCATCAACGTTTCCGCTAAAGGTTACCTGTCCGCCACCCAATTGGTAAATGCTATCGGCGATTTTCAAGTCTCCCTTGGAACGGGATAAGGTTCCGTGGACATCAAGATCATCAGCTACGGTAAAGGCTTTTGCTCCGCCACGGTACACTGAACCATCAACCCGAAGGTTGTCTTTGACCCGTACGGGTCCCTGCGGATTGAAGATGGTGCCGGTAATTTCTGCGCTAGTCTGTACCGTCAACTTACCGGTGGTAACAATAGAAAATACGTCTGCGTTCGCAGGCAACGTGACGAAAAAAACTGAGTACGCCACGCCGATGATCACGGCAGTACCCTTGAGAACGTTTATGAAGTGGTGCATATTTTTCGCTCCAATTATATTTGGTTAATGTTAATTAAGTATTAGTTTAAGGTTTCGCTCCTCTATAATTAAAATGTACCGTCCATATATACTTTACTATTTTGATTTACTCGAAGTCAACCCCCTGTGGATAGTTGTTATTTATCCTTCTTTATAAAGATATTCTAAGTATCTAGTATGACCTACAATCCCCATTTATTCAAACTCCAGTACCTGTGGATAACTCCTTCACGACGCCCGGCTCGCGCGCCTGAGTTTATCCCGCCGCATGGCGGGCTCCGGTACAGGGCAGGCAGTGCCCTTGTCCGCTCAGCTCCCCCGGGTAGACTCCCCGCCTGCCTTCTCCTGGACGAACCCGGCGAGACTTGACGGGCAGGGAACCACCAACCTCTCCGTTAACCCCGCACAACTCCCCTGGATCTCCCAGATCAAGTCGGGGACCGAGGTCGTGTACGGGGCAAGCAGCGGAGCTACACGCTGTCTGCTCCCCCGGTAGGACTCGAACCTACAGTCACTGCATTAACAGTGCAGGGTTTTACCAATTAAACTACAGGGGAGCAGATAGAGCGAGCGTTCCTTGCCCCGTACCGTGCGAGATTGGCGAGCACTGGTGCGGGGTACCAGTTGAACTACAGGGGAGCTGAAAGGACAAGCGGGGTTTCTTTTTAAACTACAGGGGAACGTGACCCCTCCCTAGCCAGCGCCCGCCGCTAACGCTCGGGCACTTGGCCTAACCTCCCCTTATTAAGGGGAGGTGCTAACAAAAAAGCCGGCGATTTTTCCGCCGGCCAGCAACTGCAAACAGACCGCTAGCCAGCGGGTAGAAAATTATTCGCGTTGTTGGTCTGGAATGTCATGTACCGACACCCTACGCTCACTATAGTAATGTGTCAACCCCGTTAAAGAGTCGCGTGAAATATCTGACAACTACCACCTAACATGGAACTAATTATTTAGGGCTCTCTAACGGGGTCAAGCCGTCACGTTCCGCGTCGTGCCCGCCACGAAAATGACGATCGCCCAGGCCAGCAGCACGACGATTAAGCCGATCAACGCGCCGGTAATAATCCGAGTAGCGCGCGTCCGCACGACTTCGCTGTCGCCGGCAATCAGCAGGTCGGCAAATCCAAAGATGAGAAAGGCAAAAGCGGCTAAGGCCAGAATACCGAGGACCCATGAGATGGTGGTCACGACGGTGTTCTTCAGGTCGGCGGTTCCCAATCCCACTCCCCCGCCAATGTCTTCAATCGAGAACGGTGTGGCCGCGAAAACGGTCGCCACGAAAACAAACGGAGCAAACATTACCAAACTGATGAGACGATTAAACCTCACGTATCTATCCATTCTTCTTTAGGAATACCAGACTGCGCGATGATGCTTTTAATGGTCCTCGGCTTCAAAGATGCCTTGCCGTGAAACTGTACGTGGACGAGTCTCGGCTTACCATTTTGATAGCCAGCATAAAAATAATGACTTCCCTCTGTACGAACGAGAGAGAAGCCGTGTGCCCTAAGAAACTTTACTGCATCATCAAACGTCCAGTTGAAAACCCCACGAGGCATAGCGATTAAGCATGCTGCGGCACCGTCCCAAAACTAAATACCTGTTGTGGACTAATGCGCGCACGTGCCTGAGTTCCGCTTCGTGAGTGAACTCTTTTGGCATTCAATAACTTCCATAATAGAGCATACTCAAAGTCTGGCTGTTGGTTTAACACGATTGGTCTCATCCTTGCACTCTTTACCGCCTCGAGATAGCCCTCGATTGCGCTGTGTAACTCAAACAATGCGGTTTGCGGATGATCTGCTTCGACAACCAAATTAAACTCAAGCGCCACGCCATACCACGTATCGCCTTCTCTAAACACAATCCAGCGGATTCTTCCGCGTTCTACAGTATTCTTGGGCTTTGCCATAACTCCTTAGCATTATAACGAGTTCTCAACTTTTTTCAAGTTCTTTGAACTAAAACCTCCGTTCGGCCATTGGTTGAGCGGGCGGCGCAGCCGTGGCCGAGCCGAGCCGGCTGCGTTCCAAAATCTCCGCTTCGACAATCGCCCGATCGCGGCCGTACTTTGTGCTCGACAATCGCTTGACTTCGGCGGCGATGGCCGGGCTGCCGGGCGCCGGCGGAAAGGTGGCCAGGCTGAACGGTTTTGACACGCGGTTGTCAATCAACAGCCGGACGTAGGCATTGAAGCGGTCGATGTTGACCAGGTCGAACAGCGAGAACACCGGCGCGTATTGTTTTTCCAAAATTTCGGCGTCATCCACGCCGATGCGGAAGGCGATCATCGTCCCGACGTTGCCGAGCACGGCGTCGCGGATCTTGGTGTCCTGGCCCTGGACCAGCTGGCCCATGTACTGGTGAGCCATGGTCAGGTTGAGCTTGTACTTTCGCGCCTCGGATAGAATCGTGGCGATCGAGTCAGTAATGAAGTTCTGAAACTCGTCAATGTACAGGTAGAAGTCACTGCGCTGGTGTTCGGGAGTATCAGCCCGCGACAAGGCAGCCATCTGCAGCTTGGAGACGATAATCAAGCCGAGCAGGTTGGCGTTGACTTCGCCGACCTTGCCTTTCGACAGGTTAACCAGCAGGATTTTTTTCTGGTCCATCATCTGACGCAGGTTGAAGCCCGAGCCAGGCTGGCCAATGATGTTGCGCATCATCGCGTTCTCGACGAACCGGCCGACCTTGGAAATCAGATAGCCGAGCATTTCCGACTTGTGGAAATCCGACGTTTTGGCCATTTCTTTTTCCCAGAAGCTGCGGACCACCGGATCAGTCAGCTTCGCCACCTTGTACTTTTGGAAGGCGGTGTCGGTGAAGATGCGCGGGATCTCGGCAATCGTCCCGGGATACTCCTGGTCTTCCATCAACGTCAGCATGGCGTTGCGCATGTTGTGTTCGAACATCGGCCCGATCATCTCCGGCGGAAAAAGCTTGTAGAAAATGGCGATCATTTCCTGGACGGCAAAATCGCGCTCCTGGGCGTTCTTGGCCTCGAGCATGTTAAGCCCGACCGGCCGCTCGACGTCGGAGGGATCAAAGTAGACCACGTCGTCGAACCGCTCGCGCGGAATGCTCTGGATGATGTCCTCGACCAGCGAACCGTGCGGGTCAACCACGCAGACGCCCTCGCCATTGCGAATGTCCTGCTTCGCCATCTCCGCCATCAAGACCGACTTGCCTGAGCCGGTCATGCCGATGATGTAGACGTGCCGACGTCGGTCGTCGCGTTTGAGGTTGACTACTCGCTCAACGCTGCGGAAGACGTTCTTGCCCAGGCTGATACCTTCAGCCGGCAGGTTGGCCGGCGCCGGCGCAGTCCGGGCGTGCAGCCACAAAATGTTCGGCGTCTCAGTGGTCGGCAACGGCAAGTGCCACAGTGAGGTTACTTCTTCGCTGTTCAAAATGAACTTGTGCCGTTGACTAAAGTGCCGGTAGATGAAGGCTTCGATAAACGCGCTGCGGCGAATCAAGCGCCGGCGGACAAAACCGTTTTCCGTTTCCTGGCCGCGGTACTGGGTAAAGGCATTGGTCAGGTTGATTAAGTTGGCGCGGGTTCGCTGGACATCGGGCGCCGATGACACCAGCCGGATATTTACCTCAAAACCGGGCTTGCTGGCTTTTTCCTCAAGCGCTTTGACCAACTCCTGTTCCATCGGCGTCAGGTAGGGCATGCGGTTCTGTGCCGATTGTTCGGTCGAGGAGGAGCGCAGGCTGCTGGTTGTGACCGTGGCCGCCGTCTTTAGCGCCCCGGCCATGCCAGTCGCGCCCATGGCTTCGGACAGCTTTTTACCGTGCTGCAGCCGGTGGGCGACGCGTTGCCCCGGCTGCTGCCAGTGGCCGCGGGCCGGCCGGAGCGTAACTTGGATAGCCGCGCCAGCGTCCTCGCCAATCTTCGACAAGACGTTGGTCAGGGCGTTCAGCGGATCAGCGTCAAGCTTCTTGTAGGTGCGAATCGGAAACATACTGCGTTTCGTCAGGTTGAGGTAACCGCCCATGATCTGCCCTCGCGCCGAAAAAATGTTGTAGTCAGTCACCGCTTCCAGGTACGCCTTGGGGTACTGGGCGTGGAGCTGCAGCTCAACCAACTGCTGCAGGTGTCGAGGCACGACCACGAAAAACTTAATCACCCCCTGGTCAGCCACAATTTCAAAAGCCAGCTCATCGTTCCGGCCAAACCAGAAGTTGTCCCAGGCGTTCTTGATGACGTTGGCTGACCGTTGGGCCGGCAAGCCGCCGAGGTTTAAGACAAACGTTTCGAGCTGAGCCAGTACCTCTTTTGGATCAAGCGGCCGCTGCTGCTTCTCCTCACTTTGTTCTTTGGGGACAGTCGCCAGCAGCACCACCTTTTGCATGCTGACCGAGGTCCGCGCCAGGTAGTGGAGCAGCCAGCGCAGAATCAGCACTGCCAGCAGGGTGATGCCGAGCGCGACCACAACCCAGATAGCCGCGCCAAAAACCTGGCTGTCCGACAGCTTGGTCACGGTCTCAGACGTTAGTTCAAAATCGATTGGTGTAACGACCGCCAGCATCGGTCCTCTACTGGCGGTGGAGCTGGTCGTGCAGCGCCATGACCTTATCCGTTTTAATCTTCGCTTCCTGCTCCATAAAAAACTTGTTGACACCGGGGATGACCCGCAGCCACCGACGAATCAAATCGAGAATGGTTTTAGCTCTGACTTTAAGCTGCTCGAGCAGGCGGCGAATGGCCGTAGCCGTCCGTTCGCCCTCAACTTTGAAAACGCGCTGCTGGGCCGGCGTCATGGCGCGGTAGATCGGTCCAAGGTCTTCGCTCAGAATATTTTCGATTTCCTTAACGACCGGATCGACTGGCGCAGGGGCAGACGGTTGGGCCGCTGGCAGCGCCGCTGGTCGCTCACGAACTTCAGCCGCGCGCTGCGTCTCAAGGATCTTTCGTTCAATCCGTTCGGACTCGGTTTCTGGCAACGGTTCATGCTCAGTCCGGACTTGAACGTGGCGCTCCTGTTCAGGGCGAGACAGCTCCGGACGCAGTTGGTCGTCGCGTCCTGGCTCTCGGTTTACTCCACCCGGCGTTCCATTTGACACAGTCGCAATGCTAAGGTTAGCAGTTTGTTTTCGGTACCTAAATTATAGCAGAAATCAGCGACTTTTTCAATTGAACACTATTGTTGCTCTTGACTTTTTCTGCCGTTGTGCTATGCTGGTCCGTTTCAGAGTTGACGCTCCGGTTGCACATCCTGACCGCGCCTCACCAAAGTGAGGACGCCTACCGAAAGGACGAAAATGAACCGAATCATGCTGCTCCTTGTCAGTCTGGCGTTGTGTCTCGCCAACACGTCCTGCTTCTACGGGTACTACCTGGTCAAGCGCGTGCGCGACACCGGCTACGTTCGCCGCGTCGTGCACGAGACCGAGGTCCTGGTCGAGCACGGTACGTATCTCGTGCCGGCCGATCCCAGCCACGCTTTCCTGGTGGCCTACACTGGCCGCGGCCGAGTCGCCTACCCGGAAACGCTCGGCGTCTTCACCCGAATGAATGGACACTTCATGGGTGACGTGCCAGGGTACCGATTCCAGGTGCCGATTCCGTACTACGGCCTGAACAACCCGTACCCCCTGGTGCCGGTGGCGTTCACCAACAAAACCGCCACCACCTTGGAGGTCTTCCTCTACCACCCGGATCCGCGGACGGACGTGATGCTCGGGAAGTTCCCCGTCCCGGCCTGCGGCGAGCAAATCGCACTCATACCGGGCGGAAACGTCGACGGCGTGGACATCCGCTGGACCAAGTCCGGCGGACGCAACTCGCCGAGCATCATTCCTGGCCCGTACGGGACCACCATGATCAGCCCCTACGGCTGGGGAGTGAAGACGTGGAGAGTACTCGATCTCCAGGGCTGGCCCAGGTGCACGGGCGTGATCTACGGGGGCGTGATCCAGCCGGCCTACTCGAACATTCGTCGCTGATGACCTCGGACGGTCATCGCTGACCTCAAAGGGCGCAAGGAACACGATGTTCCAAGCGCCCTTTATCATACCTGCACGACCTGCGCCCGCTCTTGCCAAAAATGAAAAAACGTGCTACAATGTTGTTACAAAATCAATATCCGCAAAAACAAACACCATGCCGCGAACGGAAGTCCGCAGCAACCATGTGCGCTGGCTGCACCTCGATAAACCAACCGACGCCGAGCTGATTGCTCTCGGCGAAGAGTTTTCATTTCATCCGCTCGATATTGCTGATTGTCGTAAGCAAGGCCAGCGTCAAAAAGTTGAGCGCTACAAGGACTACGTTTTTTTAGTCCTGCTCTTCCCCGTCTACAACCGGCAGACCCGCGCGATCGAAGCCGGCGAGATTGACTTTTTTGTCGGTCCGGACTACGTGGTCACGGTTGACGAGGGTCGGCTGCCGCCGCTCAGCGCCCTCCGTCACCAATTTGCCGACCACGCCGATCTGCGCGAATCTATCGGTGGGACCAGCGTCAGCCTACTGCACGAACTGGTCGACCGCCTCGTCGTTTCCCTCTACCCAATGCTCGACCACATTTCGCTCGACATCCACCGCGCCGAGCAAGCCGTCTTCGGCGGCAAGGAAAAACAGATGGTCGCCGAAGTGGCGGTGGTTCGGCGAAACATCACTGACTTTCGCCGCATCGTCCAAACCCACAAAAACACACTCAAGCGCGTCCTCGACATTCTCCACCTCAACGGTTTAGCCGGGGCCAAAGAATCGATCCCGTCGCTGCAACGAACCATTGATCGGACGAAAGAAATTTGGGACTTGCTCGAAAGCTACCGTGAATCGATTGACACCATCCACGACACCAACGAATCGCTGATGTCCTTCAAGCTGAACGACATCATGCGGACTTTCACCACCATGTCGGTGATGATTTTTTTCATGACCTTGGTCACCACCCTCTTTGCCGTCCGGGCCCGCGGCACGCCCCTGGTTGAGGGACCGGGCGCCTTCTGGACCTTACTCGGCCTGATTATCTTGAGCGGTATTGCCGCCCGTCAATTCTTTAAGCGTCGTCGCCTGCTTGAATAAACTCCGGAACCGTCCTAAACTGGAAACAGTGTAACGCCGCTTCATGCCACGACCAAACCTCGAAACAACCACGGAAATAACCACCGCCCACAAGATTTCAGTTGGGCTGATGGTCGCGACGGCCATGGTGGTAGTGCTGGCCACCATCACGGCGGCCATCTATACCCTGGCGACTCGTTCGTCGAGCGGCCTCAGCGTTCCGTTGACTTCGCCGACCAAAAACACCGAGGCGACCCCGACGCCGGCTGACCCCTCGACCGACCGGTCATTCACGACGCCGTAGGCGTCAACCGCAACACCAACACCATGATCGAACTTCCGCCTTACGCTGGATACGTATTCGTCGGCCTGCTGTTTGCTGCGGTCGGCGCGTGGTTGTACCGAGAAAACCTTCGCGAAAAATCGTCGCGGACACCGACGCTCGACCAGTACTCCCGTGACCTGACCAAGCTGGCCCGCGCCGGTCAGCTCGATCCGGTCGTCGGACGCGGACACGAAATCGCCCGCGTCATCCAAATCCTATCCCGCCGGACCAAGAACAATCCCGTCCTGATCGGCGATTCCGGCGTCGGGAAAACCGCCATCGTCGAAGAACTGGCCAGCGAAATCGCCAACGGCCAGGTGCCCGAACCGCTCCGCAACAAGCGCGTGCTGGCCCTGGATTTATCCAGCTTGGTCGCCGGCACCAAGTACCGCGGCGAGTTTGAAAAACGACTCAAAACAGTCATGGACGAAATCATCTTGGCCCAACGACAGATCATCCTGTTCGTCGACGAAATCCACACCTTGGCCGAGGCTGGTCAGGCCAGCGGGGCGATTGACGCGGCCGACATCCTCAAACCCTCGCTGGCCCGCGGCGACTTGCAAGTAGTCGGCGCGACGACCATGGAAGAGTACCGCAAGTACATTGAGCACGACACAACGCTCGAACGGCGGTTTCAGCCGGTTATCGTTGAAGAACCAGACGCGACGGAAACACTGGCCATTCTCCAGGGCTTAAAGCAGCGGTACGAGCAGCACCACCAGGTTCGATACGGTGATGATGCCCTGGCGGCGGCCGTCAAGTTAGCCGATCAATTCCTGGTTGACCGCTTCTTCCCCGATAAAGCCATTGATTTGCTTGACGAGGCCGGCGCCATGGTACGCTTGGCAACGATCACCCACCCCGCCCGGACGCCGGCGAGCGAACTACCAACGGTTACCAAACGCGATATTCAGACGATCGTCAAAGAATGGACGAATGACCTGATCGCGTTCCGCGATGAGGCCCCTCCCCTGGCTCCTCCCCCTTCCTCGATGAACCAACCTGGTGAGCCGCCGCGCGCTCAATCAGGATCGGCTCAATAAAGGTCGCCCCGTTCGACCGGGGCTCATCCGGAGCGTTTTCGAAGGATGAGCGAAGTCGAAGCATCGAAGACAAAAACAGAAAGGACAATCAATGGAACAGCAACCGACCCAGCCAACTAAGCAGGCCAAACAACCGGCTGTCATGGTTGAAGTGGCTGGCGGCTACCTGCTTGGCGCGACCATCGTGTCGTTCCTCAGCCTCTGGCTGACGGCGTGGACCAACCTAGCCACGACCCTGTAAGGCAGGTTTTGACCTAGGGTCACTCCCTAGCTAGGCGAAGAACTCTCTGGGCGCGGAACGCCGGAGGGTTTTTCGTAATACGCCTCCCCTTTCCAAGGGGAGGGGAGCAAGCGGTGCGAACAACGTAAGCGCCGCGCTGCGGAGAGGGGTACACGCCTCCCCTTTCCAAGGGGAGGGGAGCAAGCGGTGCGAACAACGTAAGCGCCGCGCTGCGGAGAGGGGTACACGCCTCCCCTTCACATTTGTGGAGAGGATACGGCGGTAGCCGAGGGGAGGAGACACAACGTTGTGCTACAATGCACCTATGCTGAAACTCTACAACACGCTGACCAGGCGACTAGATAACTTTCAACCAATCAATCCCCCGCACGTTGGTCTGTACACCTGCGGCCCGACCGTCTACGGTACGGCGCATCTGGGAAATCTTCGAACGTATGTCTTTGAAGATGTCCTCCGTCGCGTCCTGGAGTTCAACCGCTTTGCAGTCAAGCACGTGATGAACATCACCGATGTCGGTCACCTGACGAGTGATGCCGACGAGGGCGAGGATAAAATTGAGCGCGCCGCGCGCGCGCTAAAACGCGACGCCGTTACCATTGCCCGTCAGTACGAAAACGAATTCTTCCGCGATCTCGAACGACTCAACGTCCGCCAGCCAACGACCATCCTGAGGGCCACCGAAACGATCGCCCTGCAACTTGAGCTGATTAAGCGTCTCCAGGAAAAAGGCTTCACCTACCGAACGTCAGACGGTCTGTACTTTGATACGGCCAAATTCCCGCGATACGGACAATTGAGCGGCCAACGGGTAGCGGAAAAAATGGCCGGCGCACGCGTCAAGGTGAACCCGGCCAAACGTCAGCCCACCGATTTTGCCCTCTGGAAATTCTCGCCGCCCGGCGCCAAACGGCAGATGGAGTGGAGTAGTCCCTGGGGCGTCGGCTTTCCTGGCTGGCATGTTGAGTGCTCGGCCATGTCGATGAAAGAACTCGGCGAGCAGTTTGACCTCCACACCGGCGGCATCGACCACATCTCGATCCACCACGAGAATGAAATTGCTCAGTCTGAAGCAGCCACCGGTAAGCACCCGTTTGTTCGTTATTGGCTGCACGGCGAATTCCTGATACTGCCTGGCCAACGAATGGGGAAATCAGAAGGTAACATGCTTACCCTTGACGACGTGGCCAAACGAGGTTTCCATCCCTGGGCCTTCCGCTACCTGATATTGCAAACGCACTTCCGTTCGAAGCTGGCCTTCTCCTGGGACGCGCTGGCCGCCGCTGACCAAGGGCTCAAACGATTGTGGGCCTTCGTTGATTCAATCCCGGAGCAGCCGAGAATCGGTTGCGCCGAGTTTGAAGAACGTTTCCGTCAGGCCGTCAACAACGACCTCGACACGCCGCAGGCACTCGCTATCCTGCACGAAATGTTGCGTTCCGATTACCCGGGCCGAGCTAAACTGCAGTCACTGGCGGTCTTCGACCGTGTGCTCGGCCTCGGTTTGACCGCCACCGCTGAGCGACCACACCTCCAGCCGCTCGACGCGACCACGACTGAACGGCTCTCCAGACTGATTGCTGAACGGGAGCAAGCCCGCACGGACAAAAACTGGTCTCGAGCTGACCAGCTGCGCCACCATATCAATCAGCTGCTCGAACCGCACGGTCGAGTGCTCGACGACACCAGTGACGGTCCGTCCATTCGCGTTCGCTAGGGTTTGACCAAGCTCGATACCCCATAGTAGACTGGATGCATGGACGGGCCGCCAAAAAACAATTTTCTTCAACAGTACGTCACGCACTCGAACATCGGCGTGATCTTCATCTTCGTGGCTATCCTCGGGCTTGGTCTAACCTTGTTGGCCACGGGCGCCTTGGCCTTGGTCGAGTACAACCGCGACCGCGCGACTTCAACGAGACGGCAACCCCTGACCGTCACTGCCCTTTCGAGCGCGGTCAGTAATGAAAAAGCCAACCCCGGACCAATTGCTTTTTATCTCAACCGACGTTTTGCCGGCGGCCTATTGGAAGATGGTACGTTTTCACCGCCGAACGAAACGCCGCCGGCTGGCCCGCTGGCCATCCTGATGCTCAACCCCGCGGAGACCACCTTACCGACAACGGTCCAATTCGCCTCTCAGAGCATCATCATCGATACCCCGAGCGGCGCGACCACAGTCTGCCTACCCCAAACGACTGGCGGCAAAGCGGTCTGGGTCGCCAAGGACGGCAGCACCTACCTCGACGCCGCCTTGAAACTCCGTCTACGCTCGTGCTAATCTGACTGGCCCGTCGACGACGAACCGTCGATTTTTTCTACCCGAATGACTAACTTCTGGAATCAACTCCCAAAACCCATGATGGCCCTGGCACCGATGGAAGGGGTGACCGATGCGCCGTTTCGGGCCGTGGCCAAGCGGTTCGGTGCTGACGTGGTCTACACCGAATTCATTTCGGCCGAGGCCATTGTCCGCGGCAGTCAGACGGCTCGGCGCAAGATGGCGTTCCAGCCAATCGAGCAGCCGATCGTCTGCCAAATCTTCGGCCGGGACGCCGAGGTTTTTCGACGAGCCGCCCACATCGTTCAGGCGCACGGGTTCGCCGGCCTCGATATCAACTTCGGCTGCCCGGCCCACAAGGTGGTTGGTCACGGGGCCGGCGTGGCCCTGCTGCGTGATCCGGCCTACGCCCGAAAACTAATCGAGGCGGTATTGGGCGAGCTCTCCATTCCACTCTCGATCAAGGTTCGAACGAGCATCCACCGCGAGCGGCGTGAAATCAAGCCCGCAGACAACGATTGCCACACTGCCGTCGACCTGGTCAAGGCGATCAAGGATCTCCCCGTCGCCGCCATCATGATTCATGGCCGTTCCTTCGAACACGGCTTTGACGGCACGGTCGACACCGCGATGATTAAGGCCGTGGCCGAACAGTTTCCAGGAATCGTCCTGGCCAACGGTGGCATCCGCACTCCCGACGACGCCGCGCGGATGCTCGGCGAAACCGGCGCCGACGGCCTCGGGATTGCCCGCGGCGCCCTCGGCCGACCGTGGATTTTCCAACAAGTTAAGGACTACCTCCAGCATAAGCAAGTTCAGTCGTTGCCCGGGGAAGCTGTTTTCGCGGTGGCGGCAGCACACGCCGCTCAGGTGGCGGCCGGCGGCCAACGAGCGCTGATCGAGTTTCGCAAGCACCTCGGCTGGTACTTGAGCGGTCGGCCCGGTGCCGCCCGCGCCCGCCGCCAGTTGGCGACGGTCAATGCGCTCGATGACGTACATACCCTGCTGGCTCAGCTACCAGCCTAATCATCAGAAAAAAACGCAACGCCCCGTGTGACTCGGGGCGTTGGCGCCGATCGTGCTCGCTAGACGTTAGCTGGCCGGGAGATCTTTATCGAGAATCAGGTTGGCGGTCACGTTCGTGCCGATTGACGTACCCCTAACCTGAACATCGTGACCAACCACCAAATCGGTGAAGGCAACGACCGTACCGTTGTCATTGACGATGATGGTCTCAACGGTCGTCATGACGGTGTAGCTGGTCGTCGAGTTCTTCTTACCCTTGACTTTCAATTCAAAGGTTTTGTTGGTGCTGTCGATCGAAGTAATCTCGCCGTTCCAGGTGTTCTGCGTTTTCTTGGCGCCGCGATCCCAGATCTGCAAGGCATTCAGGCTGGTTGCGTCAGTTCGCAGCCCTCGGACGTGGACTCGGTGGTCAACCCTGACGTCGCCACAGGCGATCTGATTGAGATTCTTATCCCGGATAACCGTGTCGCTGGTCAGGTTAACGGTCCAGGAGGTCTCCTGCTTGCCCTTCTTCGTCTTGACCATCAGGGTGTTAGCCGTGCAATCGACCGCAGTGACCGTGCCGTTGAGCTCGGTCAGCTTAATCAAAATTCGATCGGCGGTCAGTTGGTTCTGCGACTTTCGCCACACCCCAATGACCTTAACGGTCATGCCGACGGCGAGATCGTCGAAGTCCCCCGCCCGGTTGCCCTGGAAAACCTTGGTCTTACTATTGGTTAAAACTGTTTGATCTGGCAGATTTTTCTTTGGCTTGCTGGGATCGAGCATGAACGATTTAGCGGTCGCATCGATGCTGAGAATCTTTCCCCAGAACAGCGAGCTCTTGCGCTGAATCGACAGGTTTTTGATCTTGGTCGCGTCGATGGTCGTGCCGGTGACGGTCCCCTCAATGCTCAGTAGATCGCCGACGGCGAATTCTTCAAGGCTCGACGGGCCACCGAACTTTCTGACCAGCTTGGTATCGACGGTAACGTTGACGGCATAGGTCGTCGCGCCCGACTGGACGGTCAAAACCGCTGGCAGGCTGGTGCCGCTCATCGCCACCAGCGATCCTTCAACGGTGGCGGCGTGGACTGCCCACGGCAGGGCCAGGACCATCACCGCGGCCGCTATCGTCCCTCCAACTGAACGCACGAGTAGTTTTTTCATACCTCGCAATTAGTTACTGATTAGTATATCCAGGCTTGCTCGAGACCTGATTATGCTATACCGCGGCCAGGCCAGGAACGTTACACCGCGTCAAATGTCGTACTTAAACCTTTTCTTATTGGCCGCCCCGCCCTTGATCAAAACCATGGCCACGATCGGACCGATGATCCACAGGAAACGACCGGACTCGCTGACGAAGATGCTTCGGGTCAGCGGGGCCAGCTTATCGGTCGCGGTCGGCGGCAGAAACGACAGAACGATCGAGATCAGCAGGCCGACGTGTAAAAAACTGAACAGCATCACCTGCCACCATGAGCCTTTTTCGTCGGCGCTGGCAATGGTTTGCAGTAAAGCCGACCGAGCCAACAGTAAAAACAGCGCAATGAAGACAGCCACGAAAGCGGAGATACGGAAAACAAAAACGTCGGCCACGCCAACGTCAGCCTGGAAGTTGCCGATATAGGGGGCCGTGTTGACTACGGCCAAGGCCATGTAGATCGCCACCAGAATGACGATGACGCGATCGCGTCCCAGGCTCAAGCCGTACAAAAAGCCGGCAATGATAAAGAACAACACAATAAACAGATCCCATGACGGCTGGGCCCAGTTCACGTTCGCCACAAAACTTTGCGCTGCTGATGGTGTATTGGTGATGTCGAGCGCAAGCAGCGGCATTTTGTTTCGTCTTTTAGGAGGTGTGCATAACTCCGACTATCTTTAGTGTATCACAAAATTGCGCTCAGCGCAACCTCAAACCCTATCAGCGTGAATCGCAACGTGCTACCCCGTTTCAGCCAACTGCTCGAGAAGCTTCCGCTGCTCGCGGGTCAGCTTGGCTGGGATGCTGACCACCACTTCAACCAGCTGGTCGCCCCGACCGCGACCGTCGAGATGCGGCACGCCTTTGCCGCGTAACCGGAACAGCGTGCCCGGCTGGGTGCCGTTTGGAATCGTAAGCTCAACTTCGCCCTCGAGCGTCTCGACCGGCACCGTCGCGCCGAGTGTCGCCTGCGAAATGGTAATAGTTCGACGGGTCAAAATATCGTCGTGATCACGACGGAACATCGGGTCCGGCCGGACGTGAATGCGGACGTACAAATCGCCGGGGACGCCGCCGCGACTGCCTGGTTCGCCTTGCCCACGCAGTCGGATGCTCTGACCGTTTTCAATGCCCGCCGGAATGGCTACCTTCAGCGTTCGTTTGCCGCGGACCGCGCCAGTGCCGCGGCAACGTTTGCATTTAGTTTTGGCTTGCTCGCCACCGCCGCCGCAGGTCGGGCAGGTTTGCTCAGTACGAATCGCTCCCAAGATAGTCTGCTGTACCTGTTCGACTACCCCGGCCCCGCGGCAGGTTGCACAGGTCTCCACGGGCGAACCAGGTTCAGCCCCCCGGCCGTGGCAGCGAGGGCACTGCGCCTCACCACTAACTTCGAGTACTTTCTCGGCGCCGAACACGGCGTCGCGAAAGTCAATCGACAGCGCCACTTCAGCGTCGCGGCCGCCAGCCGCCTGGCGCGACCGGTTTCGCCCGAAACCAAAGAAGTCGCCGAAGATGTCGCCTAAATCGCCAACCTCAAAACCGGCGGTCCGAAAGTCAAAACCGCCGGCTCGCGCAGCCTGGTCCCAACCGCCGCCGCCCGGGCCGCCGACTGTGCCAAAACGATCGTACTGCTGGCGCTTGGCCGGATCGCTCAGGACTTGGTAGGCTTCGTTGACTTCCTTGAAGCGGTCAGCGTCGCCGCCGGCCTTGTCCGGGTGGTGCTGGTGCGCCAACTTTCGAAAGGCCCGTTTGATGTCATCGTCGCTGGCATCGCGCGCCACGCCTAAAATCTGGTAGTAGTCCTTGGCCATAGGTCGCCTGCTCAGCCTAGCGCGATTAGCACTCTAAAGTCAAGAGTGCTAACGCTCGCCGCGCAGGTGGAACGTCTGAACGGTGGCCTGGTGTTCTTCTGGCAGAACCAGGTGGAAGGCCCGCAAGATCCAAAACAGCGCCGCGCCTAGAAACCAGGTTAGGTACAGGTATACGGGTGTGAAGATAACCAAGGTAAAAAACAGTGAGCCGGCAAAGATGAACGGTAGCAATGAGGCCATTGGCGCCAGGGCGTGGTCGTAGCGAACAGTCAGGGCGGCCCGAATCGCTTCATCACCTCGCTGATCAGCGCGCAGTTCAACGCCCAAAGCCTTCGATAGCTCGGTCCGGGTCGTCACCACCAACTCATCGCTCAGCTTTTGGACCTGGGCGTCAATCTGTCGCGCCAGCTCCTCTTGGCTAGCTTGGCTCTGGGCGACAAAGCGGTTGAGGTCAACCAAACGCGGGTCGATTCCCCGATTCTGCAGTGCCTGTTCAACCGCTGGCCGGGACAGTTCGCCGGCATTTTGCTGCGCCGTCTCCAGGATCGATTGGCCGCTGGGCAGCGTGGACCGAATGAGTTCATCAACCGTGGCGTCGGGCCGGTAGTTCGACACAACCTTCGGCAGTACCGGGTTGAGCGCCGTCACCGCCGCGTCGATCAAGGCGCCCTTCAGTCGCTCGTCGGCGCCGGGTCGCGTAAAACCATGGTAGGAAAAGGCGGATACGGCCAACAGGAGCAGCGTGATCGATGTGGTGATACCGAAGGACATAGCTTTCCAGACGGAAAACTTCAAGCGGTTCAAAGCCTCGATTCGTGCGTTACGGGCAAACGTGCCGATAGCAATAAACTCGATCAACAGCGCCAGGAGCGTTGGTGGATTAAAACCGACGACCAGGCTGGTCGCGGCCACTGCTCCGCCGACGGCCCACGGTACCCAACGATCAACCACCAACGTGCTAGCCACGGCTGACCAGGCCAGCGTGATCGAAAAACCAAGAACCAGCAGTGCCATCAACCACCACCGCTCCTGAATCCCCTGGACCACGATGGTAGCCAGACCGAGGTGGAAGAGCAATGCCGCCACGACCGGTAGGGCCAGCACTAACCACGTCCAGGGTGAACGATGCGCCGGTGCCATTACCCCGCTCGAAAACCAATCTCTTTGGCGCCGGGCGGTTCACTGGCCGCCTTGACCGGACCATGCTGCGCTTCGTACCGCTTCAAATTCTCGGCCAGAGCGGCGATGATTCTTTTTAAGTGTCCGGGGCTGGTGACGATCCGGGCAACGTGGTGACCTTGCTGCTGGGCCGGCACGATATTCATGAAATCCATGACGAACTCTTCGGGCGTGTGCACCACAAACATCATGTTGGCGTAGACGCCGCGCAGGGTGGCGGGATCTGATTGAATATTGATTTGTTGCGATGGTTGACCATTGGCCATAGATTTTTTGTCAGATTGTTAACAGTCGACACTCCCAGTATACCACGACTTGACAAAGAAACCTGGCCGCGGTACGAATCAGGTACCTCGCCGCGCAATTCTGTTGAGAAAGGAGGTGAGGGAAATGCTCTTTTCCGAGGAGCAATTGCGCAAGATGTATGCGATACGCTTTCGGGAAGAAGGTGTTACGTTCGTTGAATGCCTCAATGGATTCAAGGGCGGCGACACTGTCACCTTCCAGTACCGCGGCATCTCCGCAACCTCAGGCACCATTCGTTTGCTTCTGCTTCGCGGTCGCCCGCCAAGTGGAGCACTGGCTGTGGTCGGAATTTCCGGTGACCAACACATCCTGATTCCGACGTCATGCGTTCGAACCCCCAACGTCACGGAGGACCGGGCCGATGAGACCGGGCAATAAGCAAACGACACGAACGAGCGCCCCGCTACCCTTCCCGCGGCAAGCAACAACTGGCGCTCGTTTTCTTACGTTTGCTCCAACTGTCAGCCGACGGTTGTCTCGTGAACGCCTCAGCGCGACATGAAGTCGACGCTTCGGCCCAAACAATTTTAATACAGTTAAGACGGCTGACCTAACTAAGCTACGGTGTAACCGGCCGAACCACAAAGCCGAACCGGCCGTCGCTGCAGATTCCGTCGAGTGAGCAGGCCCGATACGAAACAGTCAATGGTCCGCTGGCGTGCTTAGCCAGCAGCACGGTCATGATCCGCCGGTCATCGGAAAAAGTCGGCCGGCCAAGCTGAAGGTACTGGCCCTGACCATTGATCACCGTCAGGCTCGACCCGGTCCCCAACGTTTCGGAAAACATTACCCGCACCGTGTTCGGCGCCACCGCGAGCAGGGCGTTGTTATTCGGCACTGACTCGACAAAGGTTGACGTTCGAACTTCGACGAAATTAGTGACCAGGCCGATTGTGTTGGCCGTCGGGTTGACCTCGACCGAGGTGGTTTGCTCGGTCGACGGTTTAAGCTGTCGCGAGGTGATGATGACAACAACCACCAACCCGACCGCGATGCCAGCGAACAGCAACCCTGATCGAAACTCACGACTCATCGGTTTCCTTTGTCCTGCGCATCCCACACGGCCTGCGCCAGCATCCGGCAATTTGTATCAACGGTCGACATATCGATCACGCCGTTACGTTCCTGCATGGCCAAGAGCGAGGCGCGCAGCACTGGATCAGGCGGCAGCTGCAGCCGGCCGCGGTTAAACTGCTCAGCCAGCAACCGCAGCTTCGGTTCCCACTCGCGAAATCTCCTCTGACGGGCAACGGCAAGAATCTCTGTGTACGGCGCCAGTTCGTTCTTCGGGTCTTTCGTCATGGGTGTCGTCTCTTCACAACCCTGAGGATGAGCCAGAGGAGGACGGAAACGGGAAGGAAAAGCGCGAGGGCCGAAACGACGTCGCCACTCAGGAAGAAAGTCCAGGTCGCGAATCCAAGGTAGAGGAAAAGCACGAACCCGACTGCGACTCGCCTCCAGGTCGCCCGTTCTGTACCTTCGGGAGGCTCCACGCTACTTCGGTGACTTCTTCCGCCCGCGTTGCTGGTCCCAGATCTTCTTCGCACTGTACGCCGCCCCAGCCAGCACCGCCAGCTTCACGAGCTTCTTGAAGCGATGATGCTTCTTTTTCTTTGGCGCTTCAGACTTTGCCTTTTTCCCCATAGATACTCCTTTCGATAATGATCTTAGTATACCATACTCTTGACACGCTTTTGATGCCCGACCATACTATTGTCCACCAAACCAAACGCCAACCCTTGTTCATTTTGGAGGAAACCATGGAAGATTTCTCTGGCGTGACACAAGTGCACTGGCGACCCGAGGCCAAAGGTTTCATCCCCTTTCACGGCCCCGGACCACACCCAGTCCTGGCGGTCCGACCGACCAAGCCGTCTGAGCTAGCCAGCGTCGGTCATCCCAGATCGTTACCATCCGCAATTGCCGAGGTCAGGAAGTTGAATTCTCGGGCTTGCTCCTCAAGACCGTGAATTCGACTCCTACAGCTAAGGAGGAAGACGATGGCTCGTTTCGCTGAAGGACAGTTCGTCCGCTGGTGCACTGACCTCCGGCCGATCTTTGCCACGATCGTGGCCGACTACCAAAAACGCTTTGGCCCAGGACCGTTCGAGGTCCTTCGTGTCTGGAAGGCTGATGCTCCGGCCGCGGCCGGGCACAAACAGGAAGTCGTCATCGCCACGCCGCACGGCGAAGCTCATCTCTCGGGCATGTGGTTTGCGCCGCTCGACCCGAACACCCCCGTAGCCTAACCGCCCCACGGGGGTGCACTTTTTTTAACGCCTACCGGCTAAGTTTGAAACGGGTGACGATATGCCTGGCTGCCACGGTTGAACTAAGTCTGGTCACATTAGCACCAAGTTCGGTTTAAGCAGTTTATTGTTCGAGCAAACTCCCGCAGGAAGTGCGTCGAGAACCTACCAATCAGACTTCCACTCCCCTTCAATGAGCTTTTGTTTCTTCATTCGGCTCCAGTCTTTGATTTGCTTTTCTCGTGAACTGGCCGTTTCAAAATTATCATGCTCTTCAAAATACGCCAGCCGCTTGACCCCATGTTTGGCCGTATACCTTCCTCCCAAACCAGACAAGTGCTGCTCAAAGCGACCGGCTACATCCCACGTTCGACCAGTGTAATAGGTTCCATCCAAACACTCGATAATGTAGACGTACCAGTGCCATTTTTTGTACATAAATCGGCGGCTCAGGGCCACCGTTTGTCAAATCGTAGACTAACAAAAGATTGTTGTTCGAGCAAGTCCCGCCGCTGGCGGGACGCGTCGAGAACTTTTTTAAGGTGCTTCTCGACTCCTCCCGCATCCGCGGGAGTCGCTCGAAGAAAAATGAAAGTATTTCCTGTTCGAGCAAGGTCGCCGCAGGCGGCCGCGTCGAGAACCTACCTCATGCCACCTTCTTTAGCCAGTTGTTGACTATCTGATGAATTTCCTGTAAATGCTTGGGGTCGCGGAATGTATGCGGAGCGCCCTTGATGATGTGAATTTCTTTCGAGCCAGGCAGTGCTTCATACAAAAGCTGCTGATGCTGAACTGGCGTTGATTCATCGTGCTGCCCCACCACCAGCAAGACCGGCATGGTCAACTTCCCAATATTAGGAAGCAAATTATACTTTTGTCGGTCTTCCATGTGCGACCACTTAAGCCGTTTCATTACACCCGGTTTCGACCGGCTCGGTTCCTCCTGCCAGCCGGTTTGTTTCCACTCCGCCAGTGCTTTCGGGTCTTCGGATTGTAAACTGAGCTTTCCCGAAACTACTGTTGAAGCCGGAAACGGGGCTTTAACCTTGGTCGGATACTGTTCAGCATACAGAGCCGTACAAATGCCGCCCAGGCTGTGGCCAGCCAAGATGAACGGTTCAATGTACCATGACTGTTTCATCGCCCACGCGATGACATCCTCCAAATCTTCGTAGTAATTGGTCGTCGTGGCATCGGCGTAATCGCCGTCGCTCTCGCCAAACGTGTTGGTCGTATCGAACGTCACGACCGTGTACCCATAGTCGAGCAACGTTCCCGCAGCGGTCCGAATGAACGGCTGTTCCTTAAAACCGCCGAGGCCGTGCATGACGAAAGCTAAGCCGGTTGGCTGTTTGGGTTGCTCAACAACCACCGCCAGTTTTTGGCCGTGACGATTCTGAATGAACGTCTTCACGCTTTGCTCGGCTTAAAATCCAAGGCCAATGAATTGATACAGAAGCGCAACCCCGTTGGTTTTGGGCCGTCCGGAAAAACGTGGCCAAGGTGACTGCGGCAACGTGAGCACAAGACTTCTAACCGATGCATGCCGAGCGCGTAATCATCCTCGGTAGTGACATTGGCCTTGCTGGCCTTATCCCAGAAACTCGGCCAGCCGGTGCCCGAGTCGAACTTGGTGTCAGATTTGAACAATTCCTGCCCGCAGACCACGCAGACGTACATGCCCTTGGCTTTGTTGTGCAGGAACTTTCCGCTGCCCGGCGGTTCCGTGCCTTTCAAAAAGCAGACGTTGAGCTGCTCGGTGCTCAATTTTCCCTTGAGCTTTTCGATTTCGTCCTTCGGCATTGGATTCATAAACGCAGTATAGCATAGCTAGTGTTCGGGCCACTGCTCCCATGCTTTCTTAACCTTGTCCCACAGGTCAGGACGACGAGATTTAATGAACTCGTGGATTTTACCGCGAACGTGCATCAACTCTAATCCCATGCCTTTGGCGAATTCAACAATTTCTTTAGCTGCAACCTTTCGTTGATCGTCACGCTCCACCTGTCGCTCAATTTCCACCAAGGAAAATCCAAAGTCTGTCTCATCAAAATCGAGAATGAACTGATCGCGCTGGTACTTTGTACGCGTGGTGGAAAAGTCGGCCACAACGTCGTAGCCACCGCGACGCAATGCGTCAGGCATGCTTCCCGGCCGCGTCAGGCCGAGGTGCTGTCGAATCTCGGCTTCATCGTAGATTTCATCGTAGTGATAGGACTTCGGCAACTCTTTCGTTAACTTGTGCAGCGGAATTTTCAGCTCAAATTTTCCATCGCGGTTGCGCAAGAACGCCTCACCGGATATCAAAATCGCGTTCGGCGTGTCCCAGTACGCGTCGTGGATGATCTTTTTACTAACAAACTCCGCGCCAGCAAGCAACCGCTCGCGATCGCCGGGCTTAATCGCGAATTTCTGCTCGATTTCGATCACTGCCAAAGTATAGCACGGCCGCAGAAGCCCGCCTGACGTTTCCATGGTATACTTTACATCACTGACATGTCTCCGACTCGCTCAACTGACGACTTTTCCGGACTGGGCCTAGCGCCGAAACTCCTGGCCACGCTCGACCGACTCCGCTTTACGACCCCAACGCCGATCCAGCTGCAAGCAATTCCCGTGGCCATCAGCGGCAAAGACCTGATCGGCATTGCTCAAACCGGGACCGGTAAAACGCTGGCGTTTGGTTTACCGATGCTGCAGCGGCTGGCCCAAGTCAAAGGCCGCGGCCTGATCATTCTCCCGACCCGCGAGTTAGCCATCCAAGTAGACGAGATGCTGCATCAAATCGGTCGGCCGCTCGGTCTGCGGACAGCGGTCTTGATTGGCGGCCAATCAGCCAAGTCGCAGGAACAAGCGCTGCGCCGACAACCGCACATCATCGTGGTCACGCCCGGCCGATTGCTCGATCACCTAGAGCAGGGAACGGTCCGATTGAACGACATTTCCATCCTGGTGCTCGACGAAGCTGACCGCATGCTCGATATGGGGTTTGCCCCACAGCTCAATCGCATCCTGGCGAAAGTCCCGAAGCAGCGGCAGACCATGCTCTTCTCGGCCACCATGCCGGAAGACATCGTCCGCATCGCCACCAAGCACATGCACCTGCCGCTGCGGGTCGAAGTGGCGCCGCCCGGCACGGCCGCGGCCAAAGTCACGCACGAGGTTTTTGTCGTGGAAAAATCGCAAAAGACGTCGCTCCTGACCAAGCTGCTGGGCGAGTACCGCGGGTCAGTGCTGGCTTTCACCCGCACCAAGCACGGCGCAAAAAAGGTGACGCAAGCATTAAAGCATGCTGGTTACAACGTCGCCGAGCTGCATTCTAATCGCTCGCTTGGCCAACGCCGGGACGCGCTGGAAGGATTTAAAACCGGTAAGTACCGCGTCCTGGTGGCGACCGACATTGCCGCGCGGGGCATCGACGTCACCGGCATCGAGTTGGTAGTCAACGTTGACCTGCCAGCCACACCCGACGACTACATCCACCGCATCGGCCGAACTGCCCGCGCCGGACGAGCTGGTCATGCGATTTCTTTTGCCACGCCTGACCAAGGCCGCGACCTGCGCGCGATTGAGCGATTACTTCAAAAACGGCTGCCCGTTTCCCGGCTGCCGGATTTACCACCCGCACCGAAATTCGAACCGCGGCCATTTGTTGGACCGTCGGCGCGACCGTACGGAAGACCGGCGCACCGACGCCAGCGGCGCCCATCGAATCGGTACCGGAGACGATGGAACTAATTCCGTTCGACTTCGATCATAAGTTTACTTTTCCTATTTTTTTCTTACGCGTTAATGAAAGTATTGCCACGACCATCCGCGGATCCTGAATTTTTCCGTTTCTCGCTAATCGTTCCAGATGTTTGACAGTCACTTTCTTGACATTACCGATTTTCTCGCTCGCCCAATGCTTCGCCTGAACTTTTTTCAATCCAAAACCGAGAAAATACGTTACTAACGTGTCTGGAAAATCGGTTTTCACCTCAGTGAGTTTGCGAAGTCGGCTCGGTCGCAGACCGAGTTCTTCTTCACACTCGCGCCGCGCTGCCTGTGCCGCAGTCTCACCCCGCTCGATGATTCCGCCGGGAAAACCCCCGATCCATCGCTTCGTTCCGGATTTGTACTCATGCATGAGCAGTATTCTGCCGTCGTCAGTCACTGGAATCACGTTTGCCGCCGGTCGCGCCCAGATGTACCAACTCGGAAAAGGCTTTTTCTGGACTTTCAATACCACATGTCCATCACTATAAACAGTCTTCATTTGTGTCTTCCTAACCACCACCGCTTGACTGGCGGAAGCGTTAGCGTAGATAGATAAAACCCGAGTGTCGGCACCAAGGCAGTCAGCCACGGCTTGCTCGCGCCAACGAGTTGCAGTGTAATCCCTGCAATAACATACGTGCTCCCTGCAATGATTAGTGCTCGTAACCAACTCGTTTCCCAGGCCTTGTCTGCTTCAACGCGTGCGTTACGGTCTTTCAGGGCTTGGAGTTCTTGGTCGAGGTTCATAACTTAAAGCGTTTCACAATTCGTTGAGCAGCAACTGTTGGCTTGAGCGTGGTGATATCGAGAACGAGATTCGGTTTGAAGGGCACGGGAGCTGCGAGATTGTAACGTCGTTGGAGTTGTCGGAGTTTTCTCACCGATTTCACCTTTTCGTAACGGCGTCTCGTCTCCAGCCTCACTCGACGCTCAAGTTCAGTCTGTTCGCACGACAACTGAACCCAGGCGATTCGAACGCGGAAACGTCTCATTCTGGCAATCAGTTTGTGAAGCATTGGGTGATCGTCCGGTCGGGCATACACGAACGTGAAAATCACGCCCGCCACACCGTGTTTTGCTGCTTCTTCGAGGATTCGATGCCGCAGCTCGCGCGACAGGCGTTTGAATGGCTGGCTGCCGAACTCAAACAGCGACAGCAGCAAATCGACTGTCAGGTGATTATGCATTAGTTTGTAGCCAGTTCGCTTGGCCAGCGCTTCTGCCACTGTCAGCTTCCCGACGCCGGGTGGACCGTACAGAACGACTAGTTTCATGCTACCAGTATACCAAAAAACCACATCAACGGCTTGACCTGCGAAGCGACGCGCGCTAGAGTGCCGTCAAGTGGCGCAACCTATACGCCGCGATTTTGTACCAATCCGAACACAGCTGTCGCGCGACCTCCGGAAGCGTATGACTGTGCAGGAAGTCCGGCTGTGGGTTCGCTTACAGCGGCGCGGTCTGGCAGGCTACAAGTTCAGGCGTCAACAACCAATTGGTCCATACATCGTCGATTTCTATTGTGTAAAGCTGCAACTTGCGATTGAACTCGACGGCGGGCATCATTTCGGGCCGGAACAGCGACAGTACGATACAGTACGCGATCAATTCCTGAGATCGCAGTATATACTCGTGATCCGTTATCCAAACAGCGACGTTGACGAAGATATCGACGCGGTGCTTGAGGATTTGCTGCGACGAGTGCGGCGGCGGGCGCTCCGCCTCCCCCGTCCCGTCGAATGACGGGACGACCCCTCCGCCGGAGCGGAGGGGAAGTTATTGTGCCGCCGCAACAACTAATGGAACGTAGATGGCAGAGTGAGGCGACCACCATAAACTCCCCTCCCGCCAGGGAGGGGTGACGCTTGCGCCAAGCAAGCGTCGGGGTGGTGGATGAAAAGCCGCCTCACTCCACCTTTTCCTTCCTCACATGAGGAGGGGTGGACGTCGCATTAGCGAGCGGCGGGGTGGTCGAAAAAACCGCCCCTTCGGCGGCTTGACGGATGATACAACAAGAGACTACGCTACCGACACGTGGCGCAACCGATGCGCCATATTTCCGATATTCCGCCACCAACACTCAGGAGCCGCGATCTTCGTCGACACATGACCGAACAGGAGGTCAGGCTCTGGGTTCGACTGAAACAACGAGGCCTTTTGGGCTACAAATTCCGGCGCCAACAGCCTATCGGTCGGTATTATGTTGACTTCTACTGTCCCGAGCTCAAACTCGCGATCGAGCTTGACGGAGGCCACCACTTTGAACCCAATCAACGCGCCTACGACTTAGTACGCCAGCGATCCATCGAATCACTGGGCATCAAGGTCGTGCGCTACACAAACTCCGACATCAATCAAGGCATTGACGTCATGCTTGAAGACTTGGCCCACAGGCTGCGGCGGCGAGCGTTCCGCCTCCCCCGTCGCGTCGTTCGACGCGACGACCCCTCCGTTAGCGGAGGGGAGTAAGCGGAGCCGCCGCTACCTAACACTCCCCTCCATCGGATGAGGGGTGGCACTCACAACGTGAGTGACGGGGTGGCTTTCAGCGACGAAGCGGCGGTTTACGCTATTTACCAAACGCCCCCATTTCTGGGGGCGCATCAGTTACTTCTTATCGTCCTTCTTCACCTCTTCATACTTCGCATCCACCGGCTCATCCCCCCGCCCTGAGCTTTACGAAGGGTCTCCTTTTCCAACAGATCCGGCCTGCTGCTTGCCAGCATCCTGCTTCTCATACATCGCACTGCCAATCTTCTGCATGGCTTCAGACAATTCTTTGGTCGCCTTTTCTATGGCCGACTTATCGTCGCTGTCTTTAACCAGCTTCTTGACGTCATTCGCCTTGGCTTCAACGTCAGCCCGGACGTCTGGTTTAACCTTATCGCCAGCGTCTTTCAGCGCCTTTTCCGCGGTGTACGCCATTGCCTCAGCCTGATTTTTCGCCTCGATCAGCTCTTTCTTCTTGCTGTCCTCGGCAGCGTGCACGGCTGCGTCCTTGCGAAGTTTCTCGACTTCGGCTTTGGACAGTCCGGTCGAACCCTGGATGGTGATTGACTGCTCTTTGTTCGTGGCCTTGTCCTTGGCTTTGACGTTCAAGATGCCGTTAGCGTCAATGTCAAAGGTGACTTCGACTTGCGGGACACCTCGAGGCGCCGGCGGAATGCCGGACAGGATAAACCGACCCAAACTCTTGTTGTCAGAGGCCATTGGCCGTTCGCCCTGTAGGACGTGAATCTCCACGCTGGTTTGGTTATCAGCCGCCGTGCTAAATACCTGCGACTTTGACGTCGGGATTGTTGTATTGCGCTCGATCAGAGGCGTGGCAACTGCGCCCAGCGTTTCCAAACCGAGCGTCAGCGGCGTGACGTCAAGCAAGAGCACGTCCTTGACTTCGCCCTGCAGCACGCCGGCTTGGACCGCCGCACCGACCGCCACGACTTCATCCGGATTCACGCCGAGGTGCGGTTCTTTACCAAAGAACTCTTTAACTATCTTTTGCACGAGCGGCATGCGCGTTTGGCCACCGACCAGAATAACTTCGTTCATGTCCGAGGCTTTCAGGCCGGCGTCGTCAAGCGCCTTTTTGACCGGACCCAGCGTCTGCTCGACGAGATCGCCAACCAAGTTCTCTAGCTCGGCCCGCGTAAACTTTTTCACAAAATGCAGCGGACCAGCCGCGCCTTGGGTAATGAACGGCAGGTTGATTTCCGTTTCCATGGACGTTGACAGCTCGTGCTTGGCTTTTTCCGCGGCTTCCTTCAAGCGCTGGAGTGCCATTTGATCTTTCCCAAGATCCACGCCTTCCTGCTTGCGGAACTCGTCAATCAGCCAGTGGATGATCTGCTGATCAAAGTCGTCGCCGCCTAAGTGCGTATCGCCGTTGGTCGATTTAACCTCAACCGTGTCGCTCGACACTTCCAGGATTGAAATGTCGAACGTCCCGCCGCCTAGGTCGTAGACTGCGATCTTCTCGTCCTTTTTCTTGTTGAAGCCGTAGGCCAAGGCGGCGGCGGTCGGCTCGTTAATAATGCGCTTCACGTCAAAGCCGGCAATCCGGCCGGCGTCTTTGGTGGCTTGCCGCTGGCTGTCGTCAAAGTAGGCCGGCACCGTAATCACCGCTTCCGTGATTTTTTCACCGAGCTTGGCTTCCGCGTCGGCCTTGAGCTTCTGCAACACCATGGCCGAGATCTCTTGAGGAGTATAGTCTTTGCTGCCCATGGCCACTTTCACGCCCTCGCCGGCGTGCTCAATCTTAAACGGCAGAACTTTCAAATCGCGCTGGACTTCGGCGTCGTCCCAACGCCGGCCGATCAAACGCTTAATCGAGTAGAGTGTGTTGGTCGGGTTGACCACGGCCTGCCGCTTGGCCACCTGGCCGACCAGACGTTCGCCGGTTTTCGACACCGCCACTACCGACGGCGTGGTCCTAACCCCTTCGGCGTTTTCCAAGACTTTCGGCTCGCCGCCTTCGATCACGGCCATGGCCGAGTTGGTGGTGCCCAGGTCAATGCCGAGAATTTTTGCCATAGGATGTTCCTTACCCTTATCGTTATTGATTGAGCTTACGGAATTTTGAAGGCGTCGTCTTCCAGCGACTGGTGGAGGGTGAGCACGTCGTTGTTGTTGACCACCGCCCGCTGACCAAACTGCGTCACTTCGTCGGAGGTCAGGTCGGTGACCAGGCCGACCGCCTGCAAGCCGTGCGGGCTCATCGATAAGACCGACAGCAGGGCCGAGCCACAGTGCGAACACTGGATGTACGTCAACACGTGCTGGTCGCGCTCAGCCAGAATCTTAAACTTGTGCAGGTCGTACATGGTGTTGCACACCGGGCAACGACCGTTCAAGTGTAAATTGCTATGGAAGACGTTGAAGTTCATCATGGTGGTTGTTCCTCCTCACCCCGCGCTTCTCGACTCGTCATCCTGAACTTGCCTGCGCTGAGCGCTGTCGAAGCGTTTCAGGATCCTGAAAAGCGTCGGGCGAGGACCCCACACCAGTTGCTTCGGTGCGGGAGCCTCAGGTCTTACTCGGTCGCCTTAACCTTGATGCTGCGCGGCTTAGCCTCTTCTTTCTTCGGAATCGAGATTTTCAGAATGCCCTTGCTGTAGTGGGCCTCGGCTTTGCTGCCGTCGACCGCTTTGGGCAGAGCCACCGCCCGGTAGAACGAGCCGCTGCGGATTTCCTTGCGATAGTAATGCTTGTCCTTGTCGTCGACCTCGGATTTCGATTCGGTCGAGCCGGAGATCTTCAGGACATTGTCCTCGATCTCGATGTCCACCTTGTCCGGGTCAATCCCGGCCAACGGTGTTTCGACCATGACGTGATCCTTATCCTCGTAGATGTTGACGGCCGGCGTGAAGTTCATCAGGTCGAAGCCGCCGAAGAAGTCGTCGAGGTCAGGCCAGACAGAGCGATACGGGATAATTGCCATAGTTGTTTCCTTTGTCACTCCCTTTGCATAGTAGTTAGTGATTAGTAATTAGTGGGTAGTAGGTAAACGCTGACTATTCGGCGACGCGGACCTGGGCTGGCGTGACCATCCGACCGTGCATCAGGAATCCGCTCTTCACCTCTTCAACCACTGTGTTCGGGGAGACGTCGTTACGTTTTTCCTTACCGACGGCATGATGCAGTTCGTGATTAAACGGCTGACCGACGGTCTTAATTTCCTCGAGGCCGAGGCTGGCAAAGAGCTGCTTGAATTGCTGGAGAATGTGGCTGATCCCCTTGACCCACTCGACGTCTTGCTGTTCGGACGGAATGTGCTGGACGGCGCGCTTCAGGTTGTCATAGATCGGTAGCAACTCGATGAGTAAGGCAGCATTGGCAAACTTGGCCAGCTCGGCTTGGTCTTTTTCCGCCTGTTTTTTAAAATTGAGGTAGTCGGCCTTGGCGCGCTGCCAGCCAGCCAGATACTCGGCGGCTTGCTTCTGGAGGGCGGCAATCTTTGGGTCAGCGGCACTGATGGTTCGCGTTTGTTCTTGTGGTGCCAGGCCAGTTGACGATTGACGTTGTGTTGCCGGACCAGCGGTCGTTGGAGTATCGGTCATGCCTCAGTCAGTAACGTACGGGTGAAGCGCAGCAGCGACACGTGGTTATCGTAGTCTTGGCGCAGCGGCCCGAGGACGCCGAGTAAACTCGGTCGGCGTGGCAGGCGTGACAGGATCAGGCTGCAGGCGTCGCTCAAGTGACTCTCCGGGCCGAGGAGCACTTCGACGTCACGTTCCATCAAGCGGAAGTAGCGAGGCATGACTTCATCGAGCCGATCAACCACTCGGGAAATAGCGCGAATGTCATCAACCTCGTCAAACTCCGGCTGGGCAAAGAGTTTGGAAATACCTGTATAGTACGTGTCGTGCTGGTCAAAGGCGACGAACACCGCTTGCTGCGTATAGTCGGCCAGGGTTTGGGCCAGGCGCTTCAGGAGCTCCTCGGCCGACTGGTCAGCGCGGGCCACCATGCGCAGCTCCGCCCGAACGTGCTTACTGACCGGCCGGTCGCTCAATTGGTGCTCGAGGTAGTGCCGCCATGCCTTCAAGGTGGGGATCCGACCAGCCGAGGTGTGCGGTTGAGATAGGTACCCGCCGCGCTCCAGCTCCAGCATTTCGTGGCGAATGGTGGCGGGCGACAAATCCAGGTGACGGTCCTCTTGGAGGGCCTGCGAGGCGATCGGGTGGGCCTGCCGGACGTAGGTCCGGATGACGTCGGTCAAAATGCGGTGCTGACGGTCAGAAAGCATGCTTTTCTTGATTAGCACTCTCGAGCTTAGACTGCTAATTTCAGTATAATCGAAGAAAACAACTTGTCAAGCCCAGGCCGCAAGCCGTCGCCGCTAGTTCGCCGCCGTCCCCTTCCGGCTGCTCCGCTTGGGCTTACGCCGCAGCAGGTCGCGTTCGATTTTTTCGATCGTCGCCTCAATTTGCTCGCCGGTCGGCCGGCTGCGGTGGACCCGGGTGCGCAGCGTTTCTAGCTCGTCTTCAACTTCCAGTTCTTTATGGCGAATCAATTGCAACCGGACGAGCAGAAACACGACCAGTCCGATGATCGCGACCAGTACGGCCGCGGCCAAGGCGGTAATCACCGGCAAGGCGGAGACCGTGGCCACAACCCGACCGTTCAGTAAAAACGCCTTGCCGGTAACGGAAAACTCAACGGCGTCGGCCGGCACGCTGACGTGGCCGTCAGCACTCGTGGCCGTGGCCGTGACCCGGTAGCGGCCTGGCCGAAACAACTTGTCGGTGGTCAAGATCCACGGCGCCCGTCCGCCCGGCTGGATGGTTGTAACGACAATAACCTTACCGACCTCTTGTTCGTTGACGAAGACCGTCACCGTATCACCGGGCTGGGCCAGACCACGGACCGTCAGGGCATCGAGCAGGATAATCGGCGTAGTAATGTTGGTGACGGTCGGCGGGGCGTACCCTTCAACCGCCAGGTCAACCGTCGCCTCGCGGGTGTTGCCAGCTTGATCAATGGCGGTGATCGCCACTCGGTGGCTACCGGCCCGCTCGAGCTGCAGCGTCAGCGGACTACCGACCTCGTAAGCTTCGGCGCCATCGAGGCTGAGCGTATAACGCACAATTCCGCTGGTCGCGTCATGGGCGGTAAAGGTCAGCTGCGGACTGGGGTCAGTCGCGCCCCGGTCGCGGGTGACGTCGATTGCAAAAGCCTCGGGGGCGGTCGCATCGAACTGAATTCGATAGTGCCCAACCCCGCTCCAACCCGAACTGTACCGACCTTTCAGGTGAACGTACCAGACGCCCTCGGCGGCCAGCTTCAGTTCCACCTGGCCGGTATTCGCCTCGGGCGTATCGTCAGGCACCGTGTCGGCTCGCTGGTTAAGCTCGAAACTGACTGCTTCCAAGCCAGCCGGTTTAGTCCAGCTGACCACGGCCGTTGCCTCGCGGTACCAGGCGTTACTGTCCGGATGCGAACGTGAACTGAGGCCCGGGGTCGGCCGACCGGGCACGGCTGGTGGTGGCGGGGGCGACTCGCCCGCTCGTTTGATTTCAAAACTCCCGCTGCCAGCGCTGGTCAAGACGTTCGTGCCTTTACCATCATTGGCCAGCACTTGGGCGCCGCTGATCGTCAGCTTGGCCGTGCCGGTCGTCTTGGCGGAAAAGTTCATCACCGCAATCGTGCCGGACAGCCCGCTGTAGCCCGGATTGGGCAGGCCGCCGGAAAAGCGAACGGTCCCGCTGGCATTCGAACCTGATGGCTCAACCGCCCAAAACGTAAAAATCGAACCGCGCTGGCTGACGGACGTCAGCTGCAGCAGATTGGCGGGAAAACTGACCGTCGCCTCAGCCGCATTGATGGCCGAGGCGCCGGCATTAACCTTGAGGCTGAGGCTGAGACTGTCGCCGACGGTGACTGTTTTGCTCGACGGGCTCAAAAACAAGGTCGCCGCTCGTGCCTCGGTCGCCCAGGCCCACAGGCCAATGGCCAAAGCGATTCCGACCATCACCACCAATCGCTTCATGGACGCGGGCCCGGTGAAGTTGATGATGGTGGCGGTCCTGGTGGCGAGGCCGGCGGAATGAACGACGGTGGCGGCGACTTCAGTTCGTCGTGGAAGTACTGTTCGGCTTGGTGCAGCTCGGACAACTCTTGCTGTAAGGCACGGGCTTTTTTCTGCGCGTCTCGTTCCAGGGCCAGCAGGTCATGCTGAAACGTGGCCCGGAGACGCAGTCGCCGATAGATCCAATAACCAAGGCTCAAGACGACCAACGCGCCCAACACGATGAAGACGGTGTTGGCGACCGCGGGGTTGCGTAAAAACGGCACCCGGGCGTAGAACGGGATGCCGCCGGCCACGATCGTCAGTACGGCCGAGCCCTCGGTCACGTTGCCGGCTCGGTCAAAAGCCCGGACAATAAACTCGTACTCGCCGTCAGGGAGCTTGGGCGTGACGTATGGGCTCGTGATTTCGACGAACAAGGTGTTACCCGGCGCGCTGCTGCCCGCCCGAGCCACTTGCTTGACCTCGTAGTGGTCCAAACCCGAAGCCCCGTCGGTCGTAATGAACCGCACCGTGCCTGATTCTTCGGTGGTCAGGAGGTCGCTGTCGAGCTTCGGCGTAAACGAAGCGGGCGGTGTCCGGTCAATCTGGACCGGAAAGGTAGTCGCCCCGCCCCAGGCCGTGGTGAACGCCCGGACATGGAAGTACCAGACGCCGTCGGCAGTCGCTTCAACCGTGGCCGAGGTCGCGGTCGTGTCAACGGTCGTATCGGGAGCTTGCTTGGCGGCCTGGTCAAAGGCGTAACTGTAACCGACGGCGCCGTCAACCGGTTCCCAGCTGAACTGAGCCTGGGGAATGTTGTACCACTGGTTGGGATCGCCGTGGGTTGGGCTCGAGACCACCGGACCGGCGGGCGGTGGCGTTTTGAGCGTGAACTCGGCCGTCCCCGACGAGGTCAGGATGTTCGTGCCATCAGGATCGTTACGGAGCACCAACGAACTCGGCAAGTAGCGAACCACGGCCTTGCCCGCTGATTTGACGCGGAAGGTGACCGTGCTGATGAAGCCCGAGCTGGTATTGATGCCGGGGTTGGGCAGGCCGCCTTGGAAGTTGAGGGTGCCGTCGGCGTTCGAAAACGTCGGCGCGGTCAGCCAGACCGAGATAAACGACGTGCTGGCCGCCGGATTGACGATTTGCAGCTTGTCCGCCGGAAAAACAATATCGGCTTTGACCGCGTTGACTGCTTCGCCGCCGGTATCCAAGACAAAGGCGACGTCGATCAGCCCGCCGACTTCGTAGGTTCCGCTGCCCGGTGAAATCTTCAAGCTGGCGCCGGCGGCTAAGGCGAGCGGCGCGCCCGCGGTCAGCCAGCCAGCGGCCACCGTCACCGCGCCCAACCAGACGAGCCACCGGACAACTTGCTGCGGCTGCTGCATACACGGCCAGTATAGCACGCTAGGCGCGCTGACGGGCGCGAATCATGGCCACGGCCAGCGCCCCAACCAGGACCGCGGCCCCAACGGCCAACCATGGTATCAACCCTGATCGACCCAACGTCGTCCCCAGGGTCAGGCCCACGGTCCGGGTATTTCCAGCCGCGTCAACTACCGTCACGGTAACGGTTGTACCGAGCCATAATGATTGGATTGGCAGCGGACTCGTGACCGGGCCAAGCCGCGTCCGGCCGATTGTCAAAATTGATTCAACCACGCCGGCGGTCATGTCGTAGGCATTCCAGGCGAGCAGCTTCGTCAACTGCTTCGAATCTGGCTGAGCCACTTCGAGCGTGAAAGGTTCGGGCGGCGTCGCATCGAGCATGAAACGCCACTGGAACGGCGGTGACCACAGGCCAGAACTCGTCTTGTACCGTAAGGTGAAATAATAGATTCCGTCAGTCAGGTCCTCGAACGTGGCGGTCCCGTCGGTTGTCTCGGGAATGTCGTCAGCGATCGATTGAATGTCGGTCCGCAGTTGATAACTGTAGAGCGTGTCCGCTTGCCGCGGCCAGCTGACCGCAATCGAACGGGCGGTCGACCAGGTGCCGGGGGTCGGCGTCGTCGCCGGGCCGAGCTGGAACGGCTGGAGTAAGGGATCGCTGGTGACCAGCCGCAGCGGGGCACTCTGGAGCGTCAATTGCGATGGCGCGCCATCATTAAGAAAGGCCACTGACGTTGGGTCGAGTTCAACCGTGTGCGTACCCGTCGCCAGCACCTTGACGTAGATCGTCGCCACCGCGGCGTTAATGGCGATCGTGCCTCCTGGCTTACCGCCAACCAGGGTAATTATTCCCTTGCTCGCATCCCAGGCCGGCGCCTCTGGCCAGAGCGTAAACAAGGATTGCTCCCGGGCAATCCGGGTTACCTCGAGGGCCGCGCTCGGGTACCGCAGCTTGAGTTCCGCGGCATTGATGGCTTGTCCGGCCGACGTCAACCGCACTTCAATGGCGGCTTCCTCGCCAACGCGAGGCGAGGTCACCGGACCAAGCAAGGTCACGGTTCCCGACTCAGCCGCCCGTGAAGCCGAGGCGGTTAGCGCGATAACGGCGACGATAATGATTCTTCCTAACCGGTCCATTCGTAGAGGAGAATGCTAAAATCAACGATGTTGACGATGCCGTCACCGTTAAGGTCAACTCGCGGGTTAGCGGGATTCCGCTGCTGCCAGTAGAAGAGCATGATGCTAAAATCAATCAAGTTAACCTTGGTATCCTGGTTGATGTCTGACGGTTTATATGAAGGTGCTGGCGTCGGTTCGGCGGAAACCGAAAAACTCACTGAAGCGCTAAAGGCTGAGGCGGTTACACCGTTGGCAATCGCCCTGGCTTTTACATTGTGCGAACCCTCGCCAACGTCGGCGCCCTTGATGGTAACCTGCCAGCGGCCATTGCTGTCGGCCAGCGCGGTATAGGTTTTCGGCTCTGAGGTAACCGTAACGGTGACGCTGCTGCCCGGGGCCGTGGCCCCACTGGCTGAGACTGACTCGCTCGTGGTCACGGTTGTTTTGTCGAGGGCAATCGACGGGCCGAGGAAAACCCCGGTCACGATCGTCGTGGTACCGGCGGTAAGGTTGAGGGTGAAGCTGACTGACGTTAAAACTCGGCCGTCACCATCTTTGCCAGCGACCACAAACTCATACTGGCCAGCTGACTGATCGCTCGCCGTCACCGCAAAGCTGGCGGCGTCATCGGCGGTCGTCTGGCCAACCGTACTGCTGTTTCGCGTTACGGTCAGGGCCGCCCGCGGCGCCGCTAAACCTCGAAACTCAACCACCGGATTCTGCGGTCCGGGTGGGGTCGTGCCGATGACGCCCGCCGAGACGCTAACCTCAACGGCCTGGGCCGCCTGAACACCGAAGACCAAGGCGCCGAGCGCCACCGAGAGGAGGATCCGCCCGCGCCGGCGCACGGCCATGGCCATCGACTAGGCCGTCGGTTTAGCACCGCGGCCGGGCGGACGGGGGCCACCTGCTTCAGCCCGACGAACGATCATGGCGTTGTAGCTCTTGATTCCTTTGACCAGCAGCCATATGAGGACGACCACGATGACGGCGATCAGCAAGAAGAGGCGCCAGGGAAAGACGGTGAACTTTGTGGTGGCGGTGATGACTCGATCATTCTGGCCGTACGTAACGACCGCCTCGGCAGTATACGAGCCGAGACCAAAATTTTTCCATTCATCGGCAAGCTCTCGAAAGAAGCTGCCGCCATTGTCCTGGCTATCAAGCCGCTGCCACAGCAGGTCGAACCGACGGATGCTGGCTGGTAAAACAGCGCCTTCTTTTGGATTAACGGGGATGGTGGTCGACACGCCGCCAAACATGTTTCGGATCGTCACGAATCCGGCCGGACGGAAGTGGACGTTCCCAATGTTCTCGATCCGCAGGACGAAAGGAACCGGCAGGTGGTTGCGCCTATCCGGGCTGGTGTCGAACTCTTTGACGGCCGCCGACTCGCGAATGTTGCCCTCAACGCTGAGAATGATCAGCGCCCCGAGCTTCGATTCAATTCCCACCTGGCCGCCGTCGGCCGCCGGCGCGCCGGTGCCAAAAAATAAGCCGGCGTAGTGGCCACCCGGTTCAGCCTGAGCCGGAACGTCAATGGTGAACGGCACGAACGTTGAATCTCCCGGCTCGAGGGTGAAGGAAGTTTTTCCCGGCTTAATCCACGAGGCCAGGTCAATGGTTTCGACGTCAAACAAAAAATCCGGCTGCCCGGTTTCACCCTGGGCCTTGAAGTTTGCCGTCGACGTAAAAAGGGTGACGAGCGTCGATTGATCGTTAATCACTCGGATGCTGAGTGATTTTGACTCGCCCGGCTTAGCCATAACTTCAAAGGTCGGCGGTGAGATGGTTAAAGCCTCACTCCGCTGGGCCGCCAGTAGCGCCACCAACGACAGGCTCAGTGCCAGTGTCAGTATTCGTCCGCGGTTCATGAACAACCCCTCTCCGGTTCAAACCGATTAAAAGACCGCCGTCGCGATGTAGGTAATCGTCGTTGTGTAGCTGCCCGCCTCGGTGATAGTGCTGATGTTGCCGAGGTAGCTAACGCTGATCGTCTCGGTATCAGTCTCGCCCGTTTCTGAGACCAGGGTGGTGGTCGTGCTAGCCACGAAGTTCCAGGAGCTATTGGCGCCGCGGGCATAGCCCGAAGCAATCGTCGCGTCACCACTCGTACTGGCGGAAAGGGCAAACTGTTCGCCGCCGGGCGTGCCGTCGCTGTCGCTGGAAATCGTGGCGACGGTCACGGTATTCGCCCCGCTGGTCAGGGTGGCGCCGTTATAGGTGATGGCGTAACCGCTCTGGGCGTTGGTGGCCACGGTCATGGTGTGGGCCGCGGTCGGCGTCGAGCCGGCCGAAGCATTGCCACCAGTTGTATCGCCCGTCGCCCAACGTCCGGTTGAAGCTGAAAGTGAACCAAAGCCGATGGCGTTGTCGTCAACCGTGAAGGTCAGTGTCGGATCAACGGTCGCGGTCACGCTGACTTGTTCATCGGCAATAATTCGAACGGCCAGGGTGCCCGAATCGCCGAAGGTGCCGCCGATGGTCATCGTCGTCTGCCCGGCGGTGGGGTTCGTGATGGTTGAGGCTGATCCCGTTCCGCCGGTAGTCGCGTTTGAACCGGCTTGGATTTGGACGCATCGGCCGGCGGTAATTTCGCCCGAGGCGGCATCGGTCGGAGCGGTAAAGGTGATGACCTGGCCGGTCACATCGACACCCCAGGTTGCAGCCGCCGCGGTCAAGGCCAACGTCTTGTCAGTAAAGGTCGCCGTCGAACAGGTACCGCTGTCCCCCACCGCCAAGTCAAAGTTGACGGCTGCTTCAGCAGCCAGCGTCCAGCCCGAGGCGAAGGTCAAGGTGATCGTATCGGTCGAAGCCTCAACGCCGGTCGGCGTCACCAACTCAATCGTGTGGTTCGCGGCTGTACTGGCCTTTAAACGCGAAAGTGTATCTCGCAGGCTGGTGACCGCGGCGGCTTGAGCAGTCGGCACCGGAGCATTCATGAACACCAACACGGCCATAACCACCAACACGGCCAGGCCCCTGTGGATAATCCTCATCCTTCGTCGATTGATGGAGAAAGGCGCCAATTTTTTAGGAAAAGTCACGCTTTATTGGTTTTTACGTATCTTTATTTTTGTTCGCATCATTAAATATACCACAAGTTTGCTTTCTCGTCAAAGGTTCGTCAATACGTCGCCGTCATGATGTAGGTAATGACGGTCGAGTAACTACCAGCCTCGGTCGTTCCGGTGATGTTACCAAGGTAACTGACACTGACAGTTTCCGTGGTCGTGGACACGCTCTCCGAAACCAACGTCGTGGTGGCGTCCGGCACGAAGTTCCACGACGAGTTTGCTCCGCGGGCGTAGCCACTGGCAATTGTCGCATTGCCATCAGTGCTCGCCGAGACGCCGAATTGTTCGGTGCCGGGAGCACCATCGCTGTCACTCGTGATCGTCGCCGCGCTAATCGTGTTCGCGCCGCTCGACAGCAAGGCCCCGAGGTAAGTCACGGCGTAGCCGCTGGTGCCGCTGGTCGCCACACTCAAGGTATGGGCGGCCGTCGGGGTTGAGCCGGCTGAAGCATTGGTCCCCAAGGCGTCGCCGGTGGCCCATCGTCCAGTCGAGGTCGAGAGGCTGCCAAAGCCGACAGCATTATCCGACACGGAAAATGAAATGGTATGAATCGTCCAGCACGAGGTGTTGCCGGCATCGAAGTTCGTGCCGTCACTGGCGTCGATTGACCCGCCGCTCGAGCCGCAGGCGTTCGAATCTTTGACCTCGGTGTTTGACACCGTGCGCGCGCCGGCGCCGGCGTTAAAGTTAAATTGCGTGCCGCCGGTTGAACTCCGGAATTTGACGCGCGTCGTGGTCGCCTGTCCATTAAGGTTAATCGCGGTCCAGGCGTAGGTCGAACCGGCGTTGAATCGAACTTTGACGTTGGCCGTGGCGATCGTCGCCGTGCCGGCGACGTCGGCGGCCGCGGCCAAAATCACCGACGGCGAACTGTCAGCATCAGTGCCGGAATTGTTCGTTAGGGTCAGGTTATTGAAGTCGGACAAACCGGTCATTGTGCCGGACAACGTTTGTTGTGCCGAGCCTGCTAGCGTGACGGTCCCGAGGTTGTCCGTGAACGTGCCGTTGTTGGTGTAGTTGCCGTTGACGTTGAAGGCGCTGGCCGAAGAGGCTGACAGCGTCGTGCTCGCCCCGATGGTCAGCGTACCAGCAACGGTCACGGCCGGGTCGTTGGTGTCGGCGTCCACGGTGATGGTGCCGGTATTAGCCCGATTGGTGGTCACGGTTGACGAGAAGGTAAAGGTGCCGGTCGGGAAGGTAATCGTTCGCGCCGGGCTGCCAGCCGCGTTGCTGTACAATTCAACTGCCCCGCCGTACGTCCGCGCGTCTAGCGTCGTCGCCGCAATGTTCGCATTCGTCGCGTCAAACCGCACGCCAGAACTCAGCGTTCCGGTCGTGCCCGGTCCGCCAGACGTATCAGGTATCACCAAGGTTCCCGATCCAGCAATCGTGCCGTTGAGCGTCAGCGTGGCGCCCGAGTGGGTTAGCAAACGTCCCGCACTTAAACTCAGCGTGTCGCCGGTTTCCACGGTCAGGGTGCCGGACACCGTGACGTCCGAAGTTTGCAAAGTAATCGTTCCGGCTGACGATGGATCAATGGTCAAATTATTCAACGTATTCCCGCCGCCGGTCAGGGAATTGGCAGTGCCGGTCAAGGTCACGGTTGAGGTGCCAGCCGTGATCGTGCCGCCAGCTAGGCTGAGGTTGCCGGCCACGGTGTGCGTGGCGTTAGCCAGGGTGATCGTGCCCGAGAGCGTGACGTTCTGCAGCGTTTGCGCGGCGCTGGTCAAGGTCTTCGTGGTGCCATTCATAACCAGGGTATTGCCGCTGGTGGCGGTGTATGTTCCAGACGTAAAGTCAACATTGCCCGAGACTGTCCAGGTACCAGTGCCGGACTGGATGATTTCGCTGGCAGTGCCGGTGCCGGTAAAATCGAGATCGCCGCCGACGTTGATCGTCGGATTATTCGTAGTGGCGCTGACAGTCACGTCGTTCGGCGAAGCGGCATCGGCGACGACGTAGAAATGGCTACTGGTAGTGATGGTTTGCGACGCCGCAGTTCCTAAGGCGACAGTCCGGGCATTGGCACTACTGCCGTAGGCCTCGATCACGCTGTAATCCGTGCGAGCCGGAATGGTCATGTTGCCGTTGACCGTGTCAAAACGCGTGATCAAAGTCGAAGCTAGTGTGCCGGCGGTGGGGAACGTCGTGGCTGAATTTTGATAGGTCAATCTTCCTGGACCATTGATCGTATCCGTACCGCTGGCATTAACCGTCAGTGACGTTCCGGAGTTGGCGGACAAAGTAACGAGACGACCACTGGCAATCGTTAGGGTGTCGTTGTTGCCGTCGGCCGCACCGCCCAAGGTCAGCAGTCCCGAAACACTGATATCAGTTCCGGTCACGGTCACTATTTTGGCGTTGCCATCAATGGTTACATTCTTGACCGTGTTCCCGCCCCCGCCGAGGTTGGCGGTACCGTCCATCTTCAGCGTTTCCGAAGCAGCCGTCCAGGTACCGCCGTCCAAGTCGACATTGCCAGTCACGGTCCAGGTCGCGGCCGCATCGGGCGCAGTCACCACTTCAGTACCGCCACCGCCGCCGGTAAAGTCGAAGATGCCGGTGATGTTCAACGTCGGATCCCAGGTGGCGCCCTGCAAGGTGATGTTTTGGCTGTTGGCGGCATTGAGCGTCAAGTCGCTGGAAAACGTCAGTGTTTGCGAACCGGCCGTCCCAGCGGTAACGGTTCGAGCCGCCGCCGAGGAATTGCTATACAGCTCAACGGCCCCGCCGTAGGTGCGGGCTGAAAGTATTTGGTCATTATTCGTTGCATCCATGCGCAGGACGGAAGAAATCGTCCCGCCGGTCGGAAAAGCCGTACTGGATTGGTAGACGTATGTGCCGCTACCGGAAATCGTGCCGTTGAGCGTCAGGGTTGAACCGCTGTGGAGCAGCTGCGCGCTGCTGGCGATTGACAGGGTGTCGCCGCTGGCAATATTGACCGTCCCGGCCACGGTCAGGTCATTGGTCACGCCGCTGTCGGCCAGGGTAATCGTGCCGGCGGTTGGCGGATCAATCGTCAAGTTGTTCAACGTCTGTCCAGCGCCGGTCAGCGTTTTTCCTCCGCCGCTCATGACCACGGTCGAAGTGCCTTGGGTGATCGTGCCGCTGGTCATATCGAGGTTGCCAACGACGGTATGCGTAGCATTAGCCAGGGTAATCGTGCCGGACAGGGTCAGGTTATAGAGCGTGTTGGCACCGCTGGTCAGGGTTTTTGAGGTTCCATTCATCAGCAGGGTATGCGTCGTCGCCGTCGCGTAGGCAATGAACAGTTTCGGCTTACTGGTTGAGTTATCGACCGAATTGAAGCTGCCGATCGGCACGGTGGAGCCCACGTTCACGCCGACTGAGAGCAAGCTGCCAGCGGTCAATCGGGACTGAACGTCACTGACCCCGGATGTTCCCAGGTCGGTCAGCTTAGGGCCGGTCGAGGTCCAGTCGACGGTGCCGTAGTCCGAGCCGCCGATCTTTGACCAGACGTTGCTGGTGCCTGACGCCGTACAGCTGACCGACTCCAGGTTATCCGTCGTCGATCGAGCGAGGTTGGCCGTGGTGCCGAGCGCGGTTCCGACGTAGGTAAACAGCTGCACCCGCATGACCGTGGCTGAATCGCTGATCGAACTCGGATCAAACTTCGTCCCCGCTCGGTAGTTGATCAGGTTGCCTGGTTCTGTATCGCAGGTGCTTGACGTATCCGTTTGATAGACGTCCAACGAGGTCGCTCCCGCCGCGTCGCAATTGTAGCTGGTGGAGATGAAACAGCCGATATCATACGCTTGGTTACGGTAGGCCGTAATGTCCCAGGAAGGCGTGGCCGCCAAAATCGACGGGCCGTAGACGCCGCCGGTGAAATCAACGTTGCCGCCGACCGTCCAGGTGCCCTCTCCAGCGGCAATGACTTCCACGCCGTTGCCGCTGCCGGTAAAATCAAGGTCGCCGGTTATATTGACGGTCGGGTCATTGGCGTCGCCGTCGAGGGTGATGTCGCCGTTGTTGACGGCCAGCGGGTTGAGCGCGTTGGAAAACGTCAACGTCTGCGACGCGCCGGTGCCGATGGTCACGGTTCGGTCCGTCGTGCTGTTATTATTGTAGACTTCAACCAGCCCGCCGTAGGTACGAGCACTCATTGTCTGGGCATTGTTCGTGGCATCCATGCGCAGGCGCGAGGAAATCGTGCCGCTCGTCGGGAACGTGGTCGCTGATTGGTAGACGTACGTTCCCGCTCCGGCAATGGTGCCATTGAGCGTCAGGGTCGCGCCCGAGTGGGTCAACAGACGCGAGGCATTGATCGTTAGGGTCTTGAGGCTGTCAATTTGCAACGTGCCGGAAACGGTCAAGTCAGTATTCTGAAGCGTGGTGTCCCCAGAAATCGTTAGGTTACTAAGCGTTTTACCGCCGCCATCAATGGTTTTCGTTGTTCCCGTCATGACGACCGTTGAACCGGTGACCGTCGGCGTGCCAGTCCCCGCGAGCAGGAGGTTGCCGGCCAAGGTGTGACTGGCGGCGGCCAGCGTGACTGTGCCACTGGAATTAATATCTACGTTGTTGAGCGTTTTGCCGTTCGAGGTCAGCGTGCCAGTCCCGGCCATCACCAATTTTCCGCTGTTGTGGTTGAAGGTCCCGACATTGGTTAAATCAAAATTACCGGAAACAGTCCAGGCGCCCGAACCCATGCTGACGGTGGTGGCCGCCGTCGCATTGGAATTGGTAAAGCTGCCGGTCAGCGAGATGGTCGGGTTATTGGTATCGCCAGCGAGCGTCAGAGTGCTGCCCGCGCTGGTGCTCTGCAGGTCGAGGTTTGACGAGAAAGTCAGTGTCTGCGAGACAGCGGTGCCAAGCGTCAAAGTCCGGGTAGCGCCAGAGCCATTGACTGCTTCGACTGTCCCGCCGTAAGTTCGGGCCGGCGCGCTCATGCTGCCGTTGACCGTATCAAAGCGAAAAGCCGACGACAGCGTTCCGGCCGTGGTCAGGGTGGTAACCGAGTTCTGGTAGATGACTTTGCCACTACCCGAGATGGTACCATTGATCGTCAACGTCGTTCCGCTGTTTCCCGTCAAGGTCAGGGTCCGGCTGGCGTTGAGCGAGAGCGTGTCGCTGGCCGCCACGGTCAGCGTATTGGCCACGGTCAGGTCAGATGTTTGTAGGGTAATCGTGCCGGCCGAGGACGGGTCGATGGTCAAGTTGTAGATCGTCGCGCTGCCGCCGGTTAAGGTGTTCGACGTACCGGTCATGGTAAAGGTCGTGGTGCCGGCGCTGATCGTGCTGTTGAGCGTGACGTTACCGGAGGCGCTAACGCTGTCGGCTAGAGTGGTGGTTCCACTGCCGGAGAACGTCAGGTTGACTAAGGCGTTGGCGTTGGTGGTCAGCGTTTTCGAGGCGCCGTTCATGACCAGCGTGGTGCCGCTGGTCGCGGTGTACGTCCCCGCGGTAAAGTCGACGTTGCCGCTGACGGTCCAGGTGCCCGTGCCGGAGGTGATGATTTCATTGGCCGTGCCCGTACCGGTGTAGTCCAGATCGCCGCCAATGTTCACGGTCGGGTTGTTCGTACCGCCGGCAATGGTCACATGATTCGGCGAAGCCGCATCGGCAATGACGTAGAAGTGACTGCTGGTGGTGATGGTCTGCGACGCGGCAGTGCCGAGCGTCACGGTTCGGGCGTTGGCGCTGGCGCCGTAGGCCTCAATCACGCCGTAGTCAGTTCGGGCCGGAATGGTCAGATTGCCATTAACCGTGTCAAAACGAACGATTAGAGATGCCGCCAACGTCCCGCTCGTGGTGAAACTGTTGGCGGTCGCGTTCCGGTAGGTCAGACGGCCGGGACCGTTAATCGTGCCGTTGAGCGTCAGGGAATCACTGGCATTGTTCCGGGCCAGCGCCACCGTTAACCCGCTGTTGATGGTCAGGGATGTACTGGTGTCAACTTGGAGCACCGTATTGACGGTCGGATTGGAAGCGGTCAGCGTAATCGTCCCGGAAATGGTCAGGCTGTTGAACGTCGTGTTGGAACTGCCGGCAATATTTTTCGACGTGCCGTTCATGGTCACGGTACTGCTGTTGTGGGTGAAGGTGCTGTTATTGGTAAACGTTCCGCCAATCGTTAACGTCCCGCTTGACGGCGCGGTCAACGCACCGCTGGTAATGGTGACGTTGCCGTTGATCGTCGTATTGCCGTTGATGGTGACGTTATTCGATCCGCCGCTGGCAATCTCATAGTCATTAAGCGCGTTTCCGCCGGTGTTGATCGTCCGGTTCGTACCGGTCATTTTAAGGAGATTATTCGTTTCGTAGTTATACTGGCCAGCCTGGCCGCCGGCGTCGTTGAAATCTACGTTCGTGCTGACCGTCCAGGTGCCCGCCCCGGCATTGAGTATCTCGATGCCGGTCGTGCCGCTGTTGCCGTTGAAATCAAGGGCGCCCGTAATGTTCATCGTCGGGTCGTAGGTGGCGGCATCGACCGTGTAGTTGACGCCGTTTCCATTTTCAGCAATGTTCAACCCATTGCTAAACGTAAATGTTTGACCGGCGCCGGTCCCGAGCGTAATCGTCTCGGCGCACGTACAGAGGAACTGGACATTAGCGCCGTACGTCCGGGCGCTGAGCGTCTGCGAACCGGTAGCCGCGCCATGCATCCATAAGATCAAGTTCATCGTGCCGCCGGTGGGAAAGGCAGTATTGGAGTAATAAGTCAAGAAGCTCGATCCGTTGATCGTGCCGTCGATGACCAACGTGCCGGCACCGGTGCTCGAATTACCGACCGAACACCCCGCGTTGCAAGTCCAGGTGTCACCGGTGGAAACCGTGGTAGTTCCCGTCGCGCTAACGGAGCTAGAATTAACGTAGATGACCGAGTTGGCATCATTCAATCCGAGCGTCAGGTTGTTATAGGCAACCGGTCCGATAGTCACATTTGACGGACTGCCGCTGTAAATGAAGGTTGAGGTTTGGCCGAACAACGTGCCGCCGGCATTGGTGACAAACGGCGAACCGGCGCCAGTTAAATTGTAGTTGCGGTTGCCGGCGTTAAGGCCGGTGGCAAAGCTATCACCGACCTCGCCCAAGGTCAGGACGTTGGTGATGGTAATATCGCCGGTGCCGCCGGTCTGCATAGTGATGTTCCGTATCGCGGCTGACGAGTTCGAAAATGTCAAGTTGTAAAACGTCCAGGTGTTGGATCCGGAGGTGGTGCCGAAGTTCTGGGATGCGGCCACGCGTTGCTTAAATGTTCCGCCGGTCAGGGTGATGATGCCGCTGGTGCCGGCCACTGCGCCGGTGATCGTAACGTTGTTGGTGCCTTTGAGCGTGCCGTTGGTCATGGTCAGCGTCGCATCAACGCTGACGGCCGCGCTCGGCGTCCAGTCTCCGCCGGCGCCGTTAAAGGTGAGGCTATCAAAGTTGCCGGTGCCCGGCGCGATGGTAAAGCCAGTCACCGTACCGGTGAAGGTGGTGGTTTGGCCGCTGGATTTCGAAAAGGTACCGGAATTGCTGTAATCGCCGCCGACGGACAAGGCATTCGTACCCATCGATAAAGTGGCTGTGGATTGAACATTGACGTCCCCGTCGGGATTGCCGGCCGTGCTGGCCGCGGTCGTGGTCACCGTGCCGCCCGGCGTGAAGGTCTTGCCGGTCCAGACGAGTAGCTTCGCCCCGCTGGCAACGGTCAAGGCGCCGGCGGTCACAGTAAACTGAACGTCGGCGTCGTTGCCACTGTCCCAGTTATCAAGATTAGTGTTGGTAATTGGTCCGGCGTCTTCGTGACGGACGATAACGCGGTTCTGGTAGAGATCAACGCCGGTGATGTTCGAGGTGGCGTCGGCCGAGCGGGTAACGGTCACCGCGTCCTCAGTTGCCCCATCAATATAGACCGTGACCACGTCCCCAGCGGCCGCCAGGGAAACGCTGGAGACCGTGTATGTGCCGTCCGCCGCCGTACAGGTGGTCGAGGCAGTGCCAGCGCCGTTGACTTTGACATTGACCGTCCGATTGGTGGCGCTGCAGTCCAGGGCCGTCGTCCCCTCGTTTGAGTAGAGCGTGCCGGAAACCGAGACCAAAGAGTCAGCGGCGAGCTGCCACTGCCGCGGTTCAACGAACAAAGCGCCGGCCAGTAGGTCGTCTCCGATTTTCAACGGACCAAGCATAAACAGAGCCGGCGAAACGTCCGGGGCATCAAAGGTGTACTGGAAATAATAAGTGGTATCCGCTTTCCAGTCGACGGACCATTCAACAATCTGCGCGGCCGGATCGTCGGTGGCCGGATAGACTCGACCTTCGGGCAAAAGCTGCGACAGCGCAAAGTTCGCCGGAGCTTTCTCTTTGATGACCCCTTGAAAATCGTGCCGCGGCGTGACGGCGAAGCGAGCGGTGTAGGGCGACGGCGGATACAGACGAGTCGGGAAGTCATAACGGTCCACGTCAAACGCGAGCAAGGGATCAACTTGGAATGTATCTTCGTAGGTTCTTGTCCCGGCCCGAGTTTTCGCTTCGAGGTGCAGGTGGTAGAGCCCTTCGTGTTGGGGCTGCGAAGTGACCGAGTAATCCGGCAGGTTGGTCACACCTTGGTCCACGCAGAGGCCGCTGATTTCCACGGTATTTTTGCCCGAGGAGTATGTTGCTTTCTTGCCTTTCGGATCGGTCACCACCAGCTTCAGATCGGCGTCGCAGATCGTTTTGCCGTTGTCGTCGAGCACGGCCATACCGATCACCTGCTCGTCCCCCGGTCGAGCCACGGCGTGGGTCACGTTCAGGGCGATGACGCCCCAGAGAAAATCCTTCTCAATTGCGGCCGCCCCGCCCTCGGAGTTGATCATGGTCACCCGCAGACGGTACTTGCCGGCGTGAAGGCCGTCGGGATTGATACTCAGCTGCGCCTGAACGGACGCTCCATCACTAATCTCCCGAGTGCTGAACGTCGGTTGAACGTGTTGACCCTGCGTATCGATGAGTTCGATCTGCTCAAGCTGCCACTCGACTGGCCGTTGCTTGAAGAAGAGAAATTGCGCCACTTGAGTTTTCGGCACGGTCACCAGCGGATGCTCAGCCGACCGATACGCTTCTTTAGAGAACTCGACGAGCCGATCAAGTTGTGCCCGGGCCGGGCGTTTAGTCTTGGTTGGCTCGGGAGCCGGCGTTGACGCGTGGAACGAAACGGTCAGGCCGTCGACGAAGACGGTGGTTGGTTCGGCCGCCGGCTCGATGTCCGGCGTCAATCGAAACTGGAGGTCTTTAAGCTGGGCTGGATCGACGATGGTCGGAAGGAAAAAGCTGACCCGTCCGCGGACTGGCTCAGCCACGGCAAATGTTTTGACCGTGGTCCAGGTCAGGCCATCAGTGCTGACTGCTAAGGTCAGCGTATCCGTGCTGATGGTTGCGGCCGTGGTCGCCAGCCAAAGGTTTACCTGAACGTTCGACAGGGTCGCCTGGTTCGGGACTTCGACGCCGGTGAAGCGGCTGCAGGTCAGGATGCCCGTCGATTGATCCAGCCTACCGCTCACGAACGGCTGGGCCGCATCACTACTGATGGTGAGGTCGCCCGAACTGAAAATCGCCGAGTTACTAGATCCGTAGGCAGCTAGATTGGTGGTGCCGTTGAGCGAAACGGTCTGGGCATTGACGCCGAAAGTCCACCCGCTACAGCGTGATGGCTGAAGCTGGGCGTTGATTGTTCGTTCGCCACCGGCTCGGACCAAAGCCCCGCCGGAGTAGGCCAGCAGCAAGGTCAGTACGACCACGCCCGCCACGGCGGCGCGGCGGACAGTCCGAGCAAGGTGATCACGGTTTTCAACTCCACCCGCGTGACGGAGCAGGTCCGCTCGGTAGTAGCGCCGATCTTTTCGTCGACCAACGCGAACTGCCCGCAGCCGACCGTCCTGGTCCCAGCGGCGGAGCGTATTCGGGTGCACGCCTAAGAACCCGCTGGCTTCACGAATGCTCAGGAGGAGCGGCCTCACCTTGGCAGTAGATTTTGCTTTTGGTGTTAGAAGGCGAACGAACCACGCCAACTGCTGACCAGGCGGGGAACGCCGCGGGCCCCTCAGCCGCTGTTCTGGGTGCACGGTGGTGTGTGCAAATAAAAAATGGCACTACTAGTATACCATCTTTCAGACATAAAAACAAGCCCCGAAGTAGTAGGTAAGTACTTGCGCGCTGAGCGCTTAGCTCAGCAAAAATTCTCGGAGTGGCGCAACCGGTTCTCCGGGAAAGCGCACCACGTACTCGGTCTGGAAGAGCTGGCGCTGCTGGCGCGGCGATAAACCGGCAAAACGTTGCTTGGTCTTAATTTGACTGCGGTGGGCGGCGATCGCCCGCAGCTTACGGTTGACAAAGTAACCAACGCTCAATCGGTAGTGTCGTTGGCTACTCGCGGCCGGCAGACCGAGGCGACGGCGGACATGGTTCGGCCAGCCAAAAAGGCAAACGTGGGGCCGGCCGGCGCCACGGTTATGCTGTTCTCGGGCGACCGCCTGGACTACCCGAGAAATGACCTGGTGGTCGCGGTGGCGAGTCACCCCGTCGGGCGCAAACGAGAATACCGCGTCGGGTTGGTAACGGTGCAGGTACGAAGCGACGGTGCGGTGCAGCTTGCCGAGTGGTACGGCGGCCAGTTGACCATCAGGGAAATCGAGAACATGGACGCGCGCGATCCCAAGGGTTCGACTCGACTGCCGTAGCTCCCGACGACGAAGCTGCTTCCGGCTGGCGACTGATCGCCGGCTGCGAACCTGCTGCGTAAACGCTTCCCCGCCGGTGGCCGTTACCAGAATCACGCGATCGCCGCGCGCCGCGCAAGCCGCAATCGTTCCGCCGCACATGAAGCATTCGTCGTCCGGATGAGCAAAAACGCACAAAATAGTCCGTCGCTTCATACCGGCACCACCTGACGGTAGACCGCTTCAATCCGATCGGTAATGTTACGCCAGTCGTACTGGGTAGCCGTTTGACGCCCGGCCTGAGCCAGCCGCTGCCGACGCTCAGGCTGATGAGCCAACGATACGAGCTGTTGCGCCAGCGCGTACGGGTCACGCGGGCGGGCGAACAGTCCTTCGCGGCCGTCGGTCATGACGTGACGGTAGCCTTCGATGTCGGCAGCCACGACCGGCACGCCTGACGCCATTGCCTCGAGGAGCACGATGCCAAAGCTTTCATTGCCGGTAGCCGGTGAGCAGTATACATCAGCCGACCGGTAGTAGCGGGGCAGCTCTTCAGGCGTGGCATAGCCGGCGAAGATGACCCGACGGCGGAGGTGCAGCGGGACGAAGGTGTGATAGTACTTTTTCATCCAGCCCTTACCAACCACCAGCACCCGGTAGGTCGGCAGTTGCTGTTCGACGTAGGGCAAGGCTGAAAACAAGTACTTCGCCCCTTTGCGCGGATCCATACGGCCGACGAACAAGATCGTGAAAACTCCGTCGCGGTACTGGGGGAACGGCTTGACCGATGGGGAGAAGCGCTCGGTATCAACGCCGTTGGGAATGATTTCGATCGGCAGGCGCGGGTAGTACCGGTGGATCGCGGCGGCCGCGCCCGGCGAGACCGCCAGGTGACGCTGAACCTTGGCGACGGCATCATCAAAAACCATTCGGAACGCGCGAAAAGTCAGGTCAGCCACGATCGGGTTGTCGCGCCACGAATGATGCGTCCCGACCTTGGGCGTACGCATTACTTTTGCGGCCAGTAGCGGCAACCCCGGGTCGGTCGGCGACTGAATGTGGACGAGATCAAATTGTTCCGCTGCCTCAATGCGCTGCAAGACCCGGCCGAGCCGCCAGCCGAAGGTGGCGTGCATGGTAGCGCCGTTGACCGTCAGGGGGATCTGGATGCCATGACGGACCACGCGCAAACCGCGATCGTCAGCTTGTCGCGCCGAACCAGTCACCACCGTAACCTGGTGTCCCCGCTGCTGGAGCTCCCGACCGAGATGGTAGACGTGTTCAGTCACCCCACCGAGGACGGGGTAGTACGACTGCGTGACGAGGCCGATCCGCATGACTCGAAGCCGGACCTAGAAACTCAGCTTGACCGTCGTCGCGCTGGCGCCAGAACCAAAGGCCAAAGTCATTCCCTTCGTTCCCACCGGAACCTGAAACGAAAGAAAACCGCCGGCCTGATTTGCTAACTTGGGAAGGCCGACCTCGACCGGTCGCTGATTGACGCCGCTGGCAGTCAGTTGAATGTCGGCGCTGACCCAGGTGGCGATGTCGGCCGGCGGATTGCTGCTGAACGGCTTCAAAAAGATTACCACGAACTCCTGGCCATCATCGGCCTTCTTCCGACGAAACGTCTCGGTCCGCAGGGCGGAGTCGAGTCCGAAGGTCACGTCGCGGTAACTGACCGAGACGTCGAGCGGGATGTCGCCGCTCGTAATCGGCGGCGTTTGAACGGTGTTGGTGTTGCCGACGCCGGCGGTGACGATCGGCGTTCGGTTGGTTGTCGACGGCGTACCGCGCCAGCGAAACCAAGCCACCGCCGCAAACGCTACGACGACGACAATGGTCACGAGAATTACGATCTTGAAGATGCGCATACCGTCGAAACGAAGTGAGGTACGACTACCGTAATCAAACTGGTAGCCCCATCGGGATTTGAACCCGAGTTTTCTGGCTGAGAACCAGATGTCCTAGACCGGGCTAGACGATAGGGCCACGCCGCCAGCGGGTCCGCAGTGTAGCACGTTTGAACCGCTGAAGCAAGACCCTGGCGCGCTGCCTTCGGCCCTGGCGTTACGCGTCGCGATCAATACGCGAGAGAGCGATCGAGGCAAGGAAAGCGACAATTGACATGGTTTGGTAGAAACCCGAGCTCAAGTACACCTGCTGACCGGAGATCTCCGTAAAGAAGCCGAAGGCGGCCGTGACCACGCCAAACCAATAGTAAACACGAACGAGCGTCTTGTTGGTAAATCGCATCATCATACGATCACCCCCTTTCATGGGAGCCGGACGGGGCCTGAAGTTGGGCCTGGCGTCCGACGCGGATGACTTGTTCAACGTAGCGATTGGAGTAACCCCACTCATTATCGTACCAAGCCACCACCTTGACCAGGTCACCGTCAACGACCTTGGTCAGTGGTACGTCAACGATTGCCGAGTGCGGGTCCTGAAGAAAATCGCTGGACACCAGCGGCAGTTCGCTGACCGCCAGGATCCCCTGCCAGCGCTTGGTCGTGGCGGCCTGCCGAAAAGCCTGATTAACCTCAGCGACGGTCGTGGCCCGGGCGGTTAAAAACGTAAAATCGGTCACCGAGACCGACGGCGTTGGTACGCGAAAAGCGAAGCCATCAAACTTTCCTTTGAGCGCGGGGATTGTCTCGGTGGTCGAGATGGCGGCCCCGGAGGTGGTCGGCACGATGTTGATGGCGGCCGCTCGCGCCCGGCGCAGGTCTGGGTGCAAAGGTGGAACCGGGCCGTCGACGAGATTCTGTTCAGCGGTGTACGAATGGACCGTCGTCATCATCGCTTTCTTGACGCCGACTGACTCGACCATGACCCGCGTCACCGGGGCGACGCAGTTCGTTGTACAGGACGAGTTCGAGAATAGTTCTTCACCGACATCGTCGGCATCGTTGACTCCGAGGATGAACGTCTTCACCTCGCCAGCAGCTTTGACCGGAGCCGAGACAATCACCCGCTTGGCCCCGGCCCGCAGGTGAACAGCCGCGTCGCGACGCTTGGCGAAACGGCCGGTTGATTCCATGACCACGTCGACGGCCAGCGCTTTCCATGGTAGCTTGGACGGCTCGGGCTCGGACAAAAACTTGATAGCCTGGCCGTCAACAATCAGCTGGCCATCGCCGACGGCCACCTCATGATCCCAGCGGCCGTAGACCGAATCAAAGCGCAGCAGGTGGGCCATCACCTCCAGGCTGCCGAGGTCGTTGATGGCCACCACCTCGAGTTCGGGTTTGGTCACCGCCACTTTGAAGCTGTTCCGGCCGATGCGACCGAAGCCGTTGATGGCGACGCGAATGGGTTTGGTATGCATGGGGATATACGTATAGCCTACGGTACCTCGGCCAAGAAATCAACGACTGGCCACGGCCCGGACGATCGAACCAAGACCGGCCGCGGGTAGACCGGCCGTGCCGACGAGGACGCCGTGCACTGACTGGCCCTCGACAAACTCACCGACATTGGCCGGGGTAACACTACCGCCGTAAAGTACCCTGGTCCGGCGGGCGACGACGTCGCGGCCAAAAACTTCTAGCAACGAGCGGTGAATGACGTCGGCCATTTCCTGGGCGTCGGCAGCTGTGGCCGGCTGACCAGTGCCAATCGCCCAGATCGGCTCGTAGGCGACCAGTAGCTCTTGCCGCTCGTCCGGCGGCGGCAGGTTACGGATAGCGGCATCGAGTTGCTGGGTAATGACGTGATGATGGCGGTGCTGGTGGCGGTCCTCGCGCGACTCGCCAACGCAGACGATCGGCGACAACCCGTGGCCGAGCGCCGCCAGGGCTTTGCGGTGGACGACGTCGTTGTGCTCGTGGGCCGAGGCGCGGTGTTCGGAGTGACCGACGAGCACATAGCGAACGCCGAGCGAGCGCAGGTCAGCCGCCGAGACTTCGCCGGTGTGCGGTCCGGGAGCCGCCCAAAATACATCCTGCGCTCCGAGCTGAATAGTATGACCGGCTAAGCGTTGCCCAATTCCAGCCAAGGCCGTGGTACTTGGGCACATCACGAGATCAACGCGGTCGGGCAACGACTCGGTCAGCAGTTGTTGGACTCGCGTCACTGCCTCAGCCGCGGTCAAATACATTTTCCAGTTCGCCACCACGATCGGCCGTCGGCCAGAACCACCTCCTGGCGTCGTCCCCTTAGGCTTCATCGCGTTGTTCCTCAGCGTCAGCTTGGTCGTTACCGAGCGTCGCGACCGGCTCGGCCGGCGGTGGTTTGGGGTGAAGCAACCGATCAAGATTTTGGTCAGCCGTCAACCGACCATAGTCTGGCAGCTCGCGGACTTCACGGATCCCCAGGTGTCGGAGGAAGTCGAATGACAACTCATAGAGCGTCGTCATCCGCTGACGATCTTCACGCGCCGTAATCAATCCCCGCACCATCAAGTTACGCAGAATCAAAGCGCAGTTGACGCCGCGGATTAAATCGATCTCCGACTTAGGCAAGGGTCCGCGGTAGGCGATGATGGTCAGTGTTTCCAACGATGGTCGCGTCAGCTCGCCGCTTCGCTCGTCTTTCAAAAAATCAGCCACAATTTTTGCGCTGAGCGGATTGGTGACGAGCTGGACACTGTTCGCGTGCTGGGCCAGCTGGATGCCGCGGTCTTCGATGTTGTAGAGCTGTCGAAGCGATTCGATCGCCTGGCGCACATCGGCCTCATCAGCCCCAACCAGCTCGGCGATTTTCCTGATGGTCAGCGGTTTGGAAGCGACAAACAGCAAACTCTCAATCTTCCCCGGCAGTTTCATGAATGGGCCTCGTGGTGGCGATCGTTTTCCCGCCCTCGCGGAGCAATTTGAATCTCGGCGAAATTCTTATCCTGCACCACCATCGCCGTCCGCTGCTTGACCAACTCAAGCAGCGCCAAAAACGTGACGATCACTTCCATCCGGGTGCGGGCTGAGGCGAGTAGTTCGCGAAAGCTGACGGCGTTCCGTTGGCTGACCAGCTGGCGGATTGATTCAATTTTGTCCTGCAATGAAATGGTGCGGGAAATGGTCGTCGCCGGGATGACGAACAGCGGCGCGAGCCGCTGGAGGACCGTCGTAAACGTTCGCTGCAGGTCGTCGACGTTCAGACGCGGCGGCGGGGCAAAAGCCGGTTCGATCGTGGCCGTGTGTTCGCGGCCGTACATGACGTGACGTCGGCGAAACAAGCGTTTCAAGTTTTCGGCCACCCCGACGAACGTCTGGTACAGCCGGAGCTGATCCTCAAGGCTCATCCCCTCTTCCGCCGGCAGGTCGAGCTGCGGCAGGAGGATCTTCGATTTAATATACAGCAGCTTGGCTGCCACCACCAAGAAATCGGCCAGCTCATCGGGGTGTAATCGCTCGACCCGCGGCAGCTGACCGAGGTACTGATCGGTCACGTCGGCCAGCGCCACCGTTGAGATATCAAGCTGATGCTGCTCAATCAGCTGCAGCAACAGGTCGAGCGGACCCTCGAACTGTCGAGTCTTGACTTCGATCATCGCTTCCGTGGCGGCCGGGTTGGTTTGACTTGGAGCTTGAGGTCGGCTGACGTGCTAAAAGAGCCGGTCTTCGGCCGCTCGAGCTTAAGCCAGTCGGCGACTTTCATCCGGATCGAGTGCTCGAAGCTGCCGCTGCCGAACAGCGCGGTCTTGGCCTTAGTCAGGTTGCGATCAACGACCAGGCCGAGCTTGTGCAAACCGCCAAAGGGGGTCAAGGCGCCGGGCTTGACCTTCATTTCTCGCGCCATGTCCTGCTCGCGAGCAATGTTGACCTGCTTGGCGCCCAGCACGGCCTTGAGTTTTTTTAGGTCGAGCCGGTCAGCGGCCCGCAACACGACTAAGTGGTACGTCGTGTCGACTCTGACCAGTAGCGTCTTGGCAATGTTTTCCAGCTTGGTCTTCAACGTTTGCCCCAAGTCGTAGGCCGTGAACACGGTCTTGTGCGGCACGACGTCGTGCGCCACCTTGGCTTTTTTTAAGTAAGCCGCAACCTTGGTTGGAATCTTCATATCTGCCTCACGAAGTTAATTTCTTCTTAACTCTTCAGCGGTAAGCGCAGCTGTTCGCCGAGCAGCCGGCGGGCGAGCTTGCGGCCGGCGGCCGTCAGACGAATCTCATCGATAAACCACTTTTTCGGCGTCCGTCGACCGTACCCGATCAGCAGACCCCGGTCGATCAAGCTCTCCAGCGATTTCGTCACCACATCTTGGACCTCTTTCGGTTGCTTCGGCATGCTTTTGTAGAAGGCGTGCACCAGCTGGCGGGGCAATCGCGCGCGACGACGACTGTACGACTCAATCAGGGCAAATCGCTGTAATCCTGACAGGCGCGGCGGCATTACGCCTCCGTAATCCGTACGTGGACTTCATCCAGCTGCGCCGCTGGTAACCTGCTCGGGGCGCCCATCATCACATCACGGCCGTCGCTGGTTTTGGGAAAAGCGATAACCTCGCGAATGTCCGGCTCGTTGGCCAGCACGGCCACTAGCCGGTCCAGACCCGGAGCAATGCCGCCGTGCGGCGGCGCGCCGTAGCTCAAGGCTTCGAGCATATGACCGAAGCGGCGCTGTACTTCTTGGTCGGTCAATTTAAGAATAATAAAGATTTTCTTCTGAATGTCAGGGCGATGAATACGGATCGAACCGCCGGCTACTTCAAAACCATTGAGCACGACGTCGTACTGTTTGGCTTTGGCTTTGGCCGGATCAGTCTCGAGCAACGGGAGATCTTCGTCGCGCGGGCTGGTAAACAGGTGATGCACCGGCACCAACTTCTGTTCCGTGGCCGAATGCTCGAACAGCGGAAAGTCAACGATAAACGCAAACGCCAACTCATGTGGATCGTTTTTGTCTTTTCGTAGATCAGGCTTATCAGTACCGTACTCTTTCATGGCTTGTTCATACGGAATTCTCGGCCACGGTGTCGCGGTCAGGTGCTTGTCGGGTGTGACCACGGAGATCAGCGAGGTGAATAAATCTTCGGTCAGCTGCAGCACATCTTCAACGTCAACGAAGCTCATTTCCAAGTCGAGCTGCGTAAATTCCGGCTGCCGGTCGCCGCGTGTGTCTTCGTCGCGAAAACATCGGGCAATTTGAAAATAACGCTCGACCCCAGCGACCATCAGCAACTGTTTGAACTGCTGCGGGCTCTGCGGCAAGGTATAAAACTGCCCGGGAAACTTGCGTGAGGGAACGATGAACTCGCGGGCGCCTTCTGGCGTGCCTTTCGTCAGGTAGGGCGTCTCGACTTCCAAAAAACCGAGGTTGCTGAGATATTCGCGGATGAACCGAATGACGTCGTGGCGCAGTTTCAAATTGCGCTGCATTCGCTGGTGACGTAAATCGAGATAACGGTACTGCAACCGCAGCTCTTCCCGGGCCTGGCGTTCTTCGGTGGCAATTTCGAACGGCGGGGTCTTAGCCTCATTGAGAATCTCGAGGCGGCTGGCCTGCACTTCCACCTGCGTCAGCGGCTGGTCCTTTGCCTCGGCCCCGCGACGCTCCGCCACCGTGCCGGTAACTTCCACCACGAACTCGGGTCGTAGTCGTTTGACGTCGTCTGCTCCCGGCGTCAAGGCTTGACCCAAGACGACCTGGACGATGCCGGTGCGGTCACGCAGGTCAATAAACACGATTTTGCCCATGTTCCGCCGTGCCTGAACCCAGCCGGCCAAGGTTACCTGCTGGCCGACCATACCGGCGGTGAGCGCAATGTCAGTTTTTCGCATACGAGGCGTAACGGTAGCCAGATTATACAATGAACATGGCTGTTTCGCAACCATCGCGTTCGCCTGTCCATCCGCAAAAAAACGGGTACGTTAGGCGTTCGCCTGGACGGTGACGCAGACTGTTCGCTCCCGCGGGCCGTCGAACTCGACGAGGACGATCCGCTGCCACGTTCCTAAGACCAGGCGGCCAGCCTCAATCGGCACGGTCAGCGCGGTACCAATCAGCGCTGACAGGATGTGGTCAGGGACGTGGCCGGGATCGTGCGGGTGGCGGTACTTGAGCTTCGGCACCATCGCCGCCAAGGCATCGAGCAGATCGAGATCAGTACCGGGATCAAGATCAGCCGTGGTCAGGGCGGCGGTCGTGTGCGTGACCAATAGCTGGGCCAGGCCGGCCGCGACCCGAGCGCCGGCGACGACCGGTTGGGTAATATCAAGCACCTGACATTTCTCTCGACTCAAGATGGTGAGTTTTTTCATCAACACCTAGAATCGTCTTCTTTTTAACTTTGATAGCGTGAAGGCTCGTTTATTTGCCAAGAAAAATTTTTCAAGAAAATTAGCAAAGACCATTTTGCTTTTATCTAAAACAACAAAAGGCCTCGATGACGTTACGAGGCCTTTGAAAACTGTCGTTCGTACTTTTCTAGGATTTTACGCTGATCCGCATTTGCTTCGCGGACTACTTCCTTAATCAGCTTTTTCTTTTCCTGCTCTGATGCATTTCGAAAAAACGAAGAAAATCCAGTTTTCGGCGCTTTAGGCCTCCCGAAAATCTTCTTGAGTAGTACTTTCATTTCGACAGCATATTTTCTAACGCTTCCCTAGTATAGGGCTTTGGTAACCACCTGTCAATATCGTCAACATCGGCATGAATCTTCTCAAAATCTTTGCTTACGTCTTTCTCGATGACATATATCCGGATTGCTTCAGCAAACCTTCGCTTAGCCTCTCGAACGTTGTCGCGAGCTCGACAGAAAGAGTCAATAAAGACTTCTCGAGTAACATTCCGATGTTCCAGCGCTTCTCTCTTTTTGGTAAAATCCCATGCCAACTGCGGATCTTGATACAAATAGAAAACCTCGACCTTTCGCCCGTGGTCGAGAGATCGTTGCACGTTTTGTAGCGCACCATCGTACGCAAACGTTGTATCAAGAATGACATTCAAATTTTTTTCGAGAACGTGGTCAAACAATTTTTGAACACCTAGTGTGGACGCGGTCTGAAATTCACTGGCATTGCTTCCATTGTACCCGAATGGTATGAAGAGATCGCGGATTTCATCAGCGTCGATCCGCACCGGCAACGATTTAGACTTCTCAAACCGTTTGATTAGGCGCTTTGATGTTTCCGTCTTCCCTGCGCCAGGAGAGCCCGCCATAAGTAATGAAACCGGTTGTTCGTCCGGAAAATAGATACTAAGCGAGGCAAAGCGCTCAATAAGCTCACGACGGTGAGAACGTACAAATGCGGCAGCTGCTTGTCCGGGATTCATATTACCTTAGGATTCCAGGAACATTCTCCGACTTTATTCGCCCCGCTAGAACAACGTCACACCGATTTCGTACAGACGGAAGAACCGAGCGAGCGTATCGCCGAGGGCGGCGACGACCGCCGCGGCCAGGGGTAAGATCGGCGTGATGATCATGCGAATTGTCCCAGACCGTGCGTGGATAGCCCGGACAATCGTCACGATCATGGTCAAAACAAATACCAAGGCGTAGAACATCAGGATGTTCGGCCAGCCGGCGACCATTCCGCCAACCGTTAAGAGATCAACATCGAGCTGGTCAATGATGCGACCGTGGGTGGCGCGGGCAAAGAGTAAAAAAACCAAGCCGCCGACCAGACCGACAACGGCGTTAAAGGCAAACGTACTAATCCAGCGAACGATGACTTCATTGAAGTAATAGTTCGAGTAGGGCGGAAAAAAGTAACGACAAGCCGCGCCGCAGGATGATTTGTGCCATTCGATCCAAAAGGTGGCCGCGACGGCGATCAGCTGGACCAGCGTGATCACAAAAAACCACAACCACAAGCGCTGACCGAACCGACTGTCAACGGTCTTACGTCGGTACAGCGCTAAACCGAACACCAGGAACAGCAGGGCAAAGAGCATCGAACTGAAGTTGGCAGTCGTGGCAAAGCGGAACCAAGCGACCGACAGGTCAAACGTCATCGGCCGTCCTTCCAGTCGGCATTCAAGTAGATTTCCTGAGTCGCGTCAATGATTACGACCTGACGACCGCTTGAAGCCGTCAGGTAGTTTTTGACGTACCACACGCACTGTTCGAGCGGCGGCGGGTAGATGGTCAGACGCACGTTGACGTCGCCGGTGCCTTGCATCAGGCCGGCTCGCTGGGCCAGGGCGACTGCTTCAGCTGGCGTCAGGTTGGCGTCCTCAAGCGGGCAGGTTCGCTTCTGCTCGAGGGTCTGCTCCTCGAGCGCAAAATCGAGTGCCCCGCCGGCGGCATTGATGTTTTGGTTAACCTGAGCATTCTCATTTGCGCCGCCCGAGCCGGTACTCTCGACGACATCGCTGGCGCAGTCCGCTGGACAGGTAGCCGGCGTCTCCGGAACCGGACAGCCGGTCGACAAGCAAGCCACATCCTGACAAATGCCGTCACCGCACTGGCTGTCCGGCGCCACCACCCGCTGGTTCGCGTTGAGGTTGGTCGATGGCGAGGACGGACGATTGAGGATGCGCCAGAAAGCCAGGCCGGCCAGGGCCGTACCAATAACCAACAGCGTCAGGGGGACGGCGTACCAGGGTCGTCGAGTCGCCATGGTCTAGGGTCGTAAACGATTGAGCAACCGGGGAAACGGAACGCTCTCGCGGACGTGGTCGAGGCGACAAATCCAGGTGACCAGTCGCTCCAAGCCAATGCCAAAACCCGAGTGCGGGAAGCTACCGAAACGACGGAGGTCGAGGTACCACTGGTAGTCTGCCTCCGGCAGGTGGTGTTGACGTAAACGCTGCTGGAGAAGTTTCAGGTCGTCAATACGCTGCGAGCCGCCAATAATTTCACCGTAGCCCTCGGGGGCAAGCAGGTCGGCGTTGAGGACGAAACGCGAATCGGCCGGATCCGGTTTCATGTAGAACGCCTTGATGTTCGCCGGGTAGTGGGTGATGAACTGCGGCTGACCAGACTGCTGCGACAGCAATGTTTCCTCATCGCCGCCGAGGTCGTCACCGTCGGTGATGGTTGCACCGTCGGCCTGTAGTTTGGCCACGGCTTCAGTGTAGCGTACGCGAGGAAATGGGGCCGCGATTGATTCCAAAGGTTTTGGATCGCGTTCCAACACCTTCAACTCCTCGCGGCGTTCCGCTAAAACGAAATGCAGAATGCCGAGGACCAGCTGTTCCTGAATCTCCAGATTCTGATCGAACTCGACAAAGGCGGCTTCGGCGTCGAGCATCCAGAACTCGGTCAAGTGCCGTCTGGTTTTTGACTTCTCCGCCCGGAAGGTCGGTCCGAAGTCGTAGACGCGACCGAGGGCGGCGGCCGTGGCTTCGAGGTACAACTGCCCGGTCTGAGCGAGGTAGGCGGGTTCGCCGAAGTAGTCGGTGGTAAACAGCGTGGTCGTGCCCTCGGCGGCGGTTGGCGTCAGAATCGGCGAATCGGTCAGGATAAAATCGAGGCGGTGCATCGTCTCGCGCATGGCCCGGACAATGGTATCGCGGACCAGTAGAATCGCCCGCTGACGCTTGCTGCGCAGCCAGAGGTGGCGGTGGTCCAGCAAAAAATCGGTGCCGTGCTCCTTCTTGCCAAGCGGATACTCCTCGGCACGTTGGACTACCACTACCTCTGATGCTTCCAACTCTACCCCCTCGGCACTGCGCTGATCCGCCCGGATGGTCCCGCTGATCACCACGCTTGATTCGATGGTGACGGCTTGCGCCGCCTGCCACGATCCCGCTTCAACGGCAGCTTTCGTCACCACCGCCTGAATCGTGCCGCGGCCGTCGCGCAGCTGCAAAAAGATAATGCTTCCGGACGAACGAACATTATAGGCCCAACCACGGACGGTCACGTCCTGGCCAATACACTGCGCAGCATCCTGAAGACGGAAATCTTTACGGTCGCTCACCAACCTCGAACCTCGCGTAGCTTAAATCGTTAATCTTCAAACCGCAGCCTACACCTTCAAGTACCGTCCGACCGCAATACCGGCGCTGATAATCGACAAGACCACCGCCCCGAGTAACGGTCCCCAGAAAATCGCAAAAAAGTGCGACGTCAGGTAGGTCGCCATGCGCACATCGTATCCCTGGAAGAGCGTATCAAACCAGCCGGACAGCAGACTAATCCCGCCCAGCAGAATCAGCGATGCCAGCAACGCGGCCAAGACGCCGATCAAAATGCTCTCGACCAAAAACGGTCCGCGGACAAACCAGTTGGTCGCGCCGACAAGTTTCATGATTCCGATCTCTTCGCGGTGGGCATACATGGCAATGCGCATGGTATTGACCACCACCAGGGTGGCGATTAACGCAAACACTATGGTCAGGGCCAGGCTGAACCGGTTGAGGTTACGGGTAAAAGACGACAGTTTCTGAATGGCCAGCTGGTTGGACTCCAGCGAGCGACTGCCGACTTCGATGACGCTGGCGAATGATTCGTCCTCGAAAACTTTGGCGATCCGGGGATACGCTTCGAGCGAACGAGCCGCTACCTTGACCGAGGGTCCGAACGGATTTCGATCGAGCGCGGCCGTGCTTTCCAGCACCGTCGGATCATTGGCGTGGAGCTGCTTGAATATTTCGAGGTTCTCATCAGCGCTGGTGTAGCTGACGGCGGTGGTCTCCGGCAGCGTTTCGAGTTTGGTTTTTAGGTCAAGGGCCGTTTGCTCGGGGGTGCCCGATTTAAACGTGATGGTTACGTCAACCTTCGAACGGAGCACCTGGATCGCCTGATCGGTAATCACTTTGACACCGGAGAGGACGCCGACCAAGGTAATGGCCAGGACGAAGATGACGATCGTCACGGACGACAGCCAGATATCGCGCCAGAAGTTCTGGACGGCGAACCGACTAACGCGAACCAACGAGGTCAGCATACTAGAGAATGTATTTACCGCTCTTTTGGTCAGCGATGACCTGACCGTGATCAAGCGTGATTACCCGCTTGCGCAAGGTGTTAACGATTTCGCGGTTGTGGGTTACCAGAACCACCGTCGTACCGAAAGAGTTAATCCGCTTGAGGAGATCGATAATTTCCTGGGCATTGATCGAGTCGAGGTTACCCGTTGGTTCGTCGGCCACCAAAATCTTCGGCCGGTGCACGAGCGATCGGGCGATCACCACGCGTTGCTGTTCGCCGCCCGACAGTTGGTGCGGAAAGCGGTCGGCTTTCGTTTCCAGCCCGACAATCTTCAAAACCTGCGGCACGATGATTCGAATCTGCTCATTCGTGGTGCCAGAAACCTCTAAGGCAAAGGCCACGTTTTCAAAAACCGTTTTACGCGGCAAGAGTTTAAAGTCCTGGAAGACCACGCCGATCTGCCGCCGTAAAAACGGGATGTCGCGGTGCGCAATGTCGGTGATGTCCCAGTCGCCGATAATCATCTGGCCGGCGGTCGGACGTTCTTCCGCGATGATCAGCTTAGCCATGGTCGTTTTGCCCGAGCCCGACTGTCCGACGATCGAAACGAACTCGCCCGGATCGATCGTTAGGCTAACGTCGCGAACGCCAACGATCTCTTTCTGATAGAGTTTCGTGACCTTGTTGAACGTAATCATCGCCGCCAGAACTTAGGTCCACCGGAAATGTTCGAAGGTCCAATCGATCAGCGCGTTGGCGTGCGCGAAGCTGTCGGCTTTGCGGTAGACACGCAAGAAGACCAACACGACTTCGTGACCGGCCTTATTTTTTCCACGGAGCAAAAGGGTGTGCCGCGCCTCGTCAATGTAGCCGGTCTTGGCGGCGACAATGTCGAACGAGGTTTTGCCATGCAGCTTGTTCGTGCTCTGGATGCGGTGCTCGCACTGGTCATGATCACCTTTAAATCCTGGCTGGCAGACGTCGTTCTTTGAGCGAAACCAGTAGCTGCGGCTGCTCAGCGCCTTCCCAATGGCGGCGTACTGATCAGGGATGAGCCGGCCCATCACTGCCACATCCTCGGTCGTACTGACGTTACCGGCCAGGAGGCCGGTCGGATCAACGAAAAACGTCTGCTGCAGGCCGAGCGCGGCGGCTTTGGCGTTCATCCGGTTAACAAACTCTGGCCGCGACAGCCCGGTGGCCCGAACGATGGCCAGCGTGGCGTTGTTGGCCGAGCCGACGAGCGAGGCAAACAGCAAATCTTTTAGGGTTACCTGTTCGCCGTCGGCCAGGCGCAGACAACTGCAGATCGTGTTATCCGCGGCATCATAGGAGACGACTTGGGTCAGGTCAGGCTTGGTGTCGAGGAAGACGGCCGCCGTGACCACCTTCGTCAAGCTCGCGATGGGCATGGCGGTTGATGTTTTTTTGCCAACCAACCTGGCGCCGCTGGCGGCATCGACCACGATCGAAGCCGTGGCCGCGGTCGTTGGTGGGGTGGCACCGTCGGAGACCGGCGCGCCAACGGCGGGTTGGTCGCCGCCTTCGTCAATCGTGGCTGACGGCCGGTTCCAGGGCGTGGCTTTCTCCACGTGAACACGAGCCACCCCTTTCCAGGTCGGTTGAATTTTGGCAAAGGCCGGGGTCGAGAGATCGATCACCCGCGGATAGCGAAATGCGCCGGTGTCGACCACTTTGACCGTAACCACTTTGCCGCTGTCGAGGTTAGTGACGCGCAGAACCGTGCCGTTGGGAAAATGATTTGAAGCGGCTACCATCGTCAAGCGAGTGGTCCGCGTATAGGTTCCGTAGTAGGTAGCCACACCCTCCATCACGCCTGCCCGCTGAAATAGGCCGACGGTAAAACTGAGCTGATCGTCAGCTGCGCTCGCCCGCCTTCCGTCAGCGCGGACGGCAAAACCCAACGGCTCCCAGCCCGAGCCGTCAGCCAGCAGTTTGCCAACGTCGGTAACTAAACCGGCGTCGGGTACGGTAAACTCAAACTGGATCGGCTGACGTAGGGTCAGGTCAACAGCGCTGGTGACGGTCACCCGCCAGGCTGCGGTCTGTCGAGTTCGGTTAGCCCATGCGGGCAACGTATCGGTGTCGAGCTGGTCGATCGACAGCGTCGCCGGTCCACTGAAGGTATCGGGCTCGACGATCAGCCGAAACTGGTCAGTCTCGTCGGTAAATGAAAATCCACGGGTGTAGGTCGTCTCAGAAAAATTAACGGTCTTGATCGGTGTCGCGGCGACTGCCGGACGAACTACCAACACGGCCAAAATCAGGCTTGGCAGAATAACCAAGGCGCGGTATACTCGCCGAAGATTAGCTTCTGGGCGGGCGTAGTTCCGCCCGAAGACCTGTCCGCCATTCGGCTTCGCCGGAGGCGAAGGTCGGCGGGATGACTGCCCCCCAACCTGCCCGACGCTGCCAGAAGGCGTTACTTTCCAACCAACGTGCTTACGCGGGAATAGTTCAGCTGGTAGAACGTCTGCTTCCCAAGCAGAAGGTCGCGGGTTCGAGTCCCGTTTCCCGCTCCCGTCCCGCCGGGCGGGACGAATTGAGCTATCCGAAAGGGACTCGAACGGCGAGGACGCTTCGTCTGGGAGACGAAATTCCCGCAGCCGCGGCCCGGAGCGCCGACGACGTTCGGCGCGGAGTGGCGAGTCCCGTTTCCCGCTCCATCTTTGATTTTTCTGGCCAAAAAATTGTGGCCGGGTTGGCCGGCGGCACAGAAGCTCGCGGGTTGGAGTCCTGTTTCCCGCTCTGATCAGTCCGGCTGTCGGGCGGGACGAATTTTCTCTGCCGGCCCGCTCCGCCTTAACCAAGGTCCGAACAGTAACCATGGGTGGGGGGTGAGACAAATGTTCTTTGATACTTTTGATACCTAAAAACGTGGAACTTCAAGAAGTTTCAGTATACCACGAATATGCAATTTCGTGAAATCAGCGAGTTTGTTGTTGGATAAAGCGATCGACGACCGTGACCACGTGCGGCAGCGCAGCTGTTTCACCGAGATGGTGGGTCACCGCATCGAGCGTCTCGACGGTCAGCAGCGCTTCCGGCACGCGGCGCTCAAGTACCTCGCGGGCACGCCGATCAGTTACAAAATCCTGGCGGGCGAACAGCGCCAGTATCGGCACACGAATCTGACTGAGTCGACTCCGTTCAGCGCGCAGCAGCCGCATCAGCTGGCGGTAGGCCGCCGCGGTCACGGCCGGCAGCGAACCGCGCTGCTCACGCGCCGGCGTCGACCATGGCTTTCGCCATTTGAGCTTAGCGGGCAGGAACTGGCTGGCCGCGGCGCGGACGCGTTCGTGTTTTAGGGCCACGGCCGGCGCCAAGAGCACGAGACCAAACACCCGCTGATGCTCGCGGGCCAAGCGCAACGCCACCAGGCCACCCATCGATTCAGCGACAATCACCAACCGGTCAACCTGGCCCGCCAACGAATGCAGGGCGGTGCGGGCGGCGGCAATCCAATCTTCGGCCACAGTCCGGTGAAGGTCGTCGATTGAGGTACCGTGGCCCGCCAGCCGTGTCCCGAGTACCGTGTACCCGCGCTGATTAAGGGCCTGGCCTAACTGACGCAGATCGGCAATCGAGCCAGCAAAACCGTGCAACAACAACAGTCCGGTCCGACCGCCGCGCAGGAAAAACGATTGCGCGGCGGACGCCGTTCGATCCCGCCGCGGTGCTGCTGTTTCAATTGACGCCACCATGGGTGCGTGCTATCGTCCTTTTCGACGAGGGCCGATGTCGCTCAACTGGCGGAGTAATCCCGTCGCCCGTCTGGCTGGCCACCTTAGCTCAGTTGGTACCCCGCACCGACGCTCGCAAAGCTCGCGTGGTACGGGGCAGGGAGTAATGCTTTCGCCCGCCTGCCTGTCGCCGAGCGCCGATGTAGCTCAACTGGTAGAGCAATCCCTTCGTAAGGGAGAGGTTGTCGGTTCGACTCCGACCATCGGCTCCAGGCGATCGGCGGGCAGGTAAAGCAGCGGTCGTCCCGCTCTGGGCGGGACAGGTGGCTCCAAGTCTGGCGGACAGGTAACAACAGTGGTCGTGCGTTCCCCCCGACGGTGGTCCGAGGCCACCGCTGGCTCCACGGTGCTTCGACCGGCGGGGCAGTGGCTCCGTGATCGCTGCTCACGGGGCGGCGTTGGCGGAACCGGTGGCGGCGATGACCTGGGCCGTGCTTCGATCCCAGCGGAAGCCGGTAATAAAAACGGTGACGTCGTACTGCTGCGCCTGCTCGTACAACCACTGGTCGAGCGGTTTAGCGCTGACGAAGATGTGAGCGACGTGGACGCGCTCACCGTCGCCGGTTTTCTCGTCGGCCGGGATCTTTTCCAGTACCTTGAGTAGGTGAAACCCCTCACGACTGCGGACGATACCGCTGGTCCGGCCAACCTCGAGACCAAAAGCCGCTTCGTCCAACGCCGCCTCGCGTTCGCCTCGGCCAAAGACGCCAAGATCACCGCCGGTGCCCTTGGTCACGTCGTCATTTACCTCACGGGCAATGGCTTGAAAGTCTTCCTGGCCGCGCTCGACCCGCTCAAGCAGCTGCTGTGCCCGCTCGGCTTCAGCTTTATTGATCGCTTCGTCAGCCGCGATACTCTCCTGCAGGCGCTGACGCAGTAAATAGGGCTCGACGACACGCTGTCGGAACGTCGCCAGATCCCAGTTATAGAGTTGCTTGATCTGCGCCGTCACCGTCGCGGCGTCCCCCGATTGCTCAATCAGCTTCTGCATTTCGGCCTCGATGTCGGCGGTGCTGACGGTCACGCCGCGTCGACGGGCGAGCTGACGGACCAACTCCTCCTTGACCAAGCGATCAAGCACGATCGTCTGAATCTGCGGGCGTGGCGGCTTGGTGGTTAAGCCGCTGGCCTGGCGGACCGCCTCTTGGTTAAACGAATACTCCAGCGTTCCGACGGCATCAAGGAAATCGTAGTAGGAACGCCAGCGACCGTTGACCGAGACCGCCGGAATTGGGACCAGACGGACGATACGCTTAACTACGGGTGAGCTCCAGTGGGCCGCATAGACGCCGGCGGTTAAGGTTCCTAACCCGAGCACGAGCACGATAACGAGACCAACGATGAAGGCGATGAACACTCGCCGCCGCGGTGCAAGCGGGGCGGTGTTATTTTTCGACCCTGACGAATTCGCAGTATTTTTTGCCACGGAGATCATGGGTATTACGATGATTGAGGTGCGGTAAAGATGAACTTCCACCACCGTCGCGTATTCGATTCGGTTGCCGGCGAACCGTCAGTTGGCTCAGCTTCACGTATTGACTGGTTAGTGCTCGACACGTTGGGAATGACCAGCACCTTCTCGCCGGGCTTTTGGAGGTTCAGTCGAGTGCGGGCCGCACCCTCCTGGAAGGTGGTGCTTTTGAGTGACGCCAGCACGTGTTCGAGCTGCTGCGTTGACGACTCAGCGTTCGTAATCTCACTGGTCAGACGCTCTAGTTCTTGGCGAACCGCCACGTAACGGGCCACTTCGCGGCCGAGAGCCAGACTGATCAGGCCGGCGAGGATCAGCAACGCCAGCGTCAGCATCCGCGAGCGGAGCGCCTGTTTGAGACGATCTCGATACCTCGCCCGGTTCATAGGCGTCGACGACCGCTAGTATAGCCCAGCTGCGTAAAACCGTCTATGCATGAGGACGGGGGTGGTGACCGTCATGGTTGGGCGCGACCCGAGAAATGATGTCGTTAAAGGCGGCCGGACCGAGCTCGTGCTTAACCTTCGTCAGGGCCGCCACCAGCTCTTGGGCGGTCAGCGGGGCCGCGGTGTCCTGCTTGGCCGCCCGCAGAATGTTGGTCAGCAACGCCTGAATCTGGGGCGGGTGACGCACCCCAGTCAGGCGAAGATTTTCTCCTTCGCCGGCTGTTTGCACCTCGACGGCGCCGAGATTGAGTGCAGTTTGGAGCACGCCCTTGACCGTCGAGCGGACGTCAGTCACCCGGTCGTAGGTCGTTTCGGCCACCATCCGATTAAAAAAGCCTCGCTGGTGGACGTGCATGATCCGTTCGTTCGTAATCAGCAGCGCATTGAGACGCCACTCGACCAAGGTGCGTAGACCGATAACCAGCGCGGCGACCAGCCCGGCCACAAAGACGGTCAAACCCCATGTTCCGTGACGGACCAAAAACGCCAGCAGAAAAAAATCAACTAGGACCACGAACGCGGCAACGATCAGGGCGGGGAGGCTGGCCAGCAGGTCGCGACGGACCAGTTTGACCAAGGTTTCCCCTTCTTTCAAATTTTTGCTAAGCTGATCGTGGAGCATACATCAGAAGCTTATATGAAACGCAGTCGTCGACTTCACATTTTTTGGATCGTGGTATCGATCGTCATGATCGCCGGCATGATCATCTTCACCGTCCTGCCGCTGATCAGCCTGTCGGGTTTCTAATCACCGACGTAAAACCTCGAGGAACGCCCGCGGCGGGATATCAACCTTGCCCACCAGCTTCATCCGCTGCTTCCCTTTCTTTTGTTTTTCCAAAAGCTTGCGTTTGCGGGTTACGTCGCCGCCGTAGAGCTTGGCCGTGACGTCCTTGCGCAGGGCCGGGATGGTCTCGGCAGCGATTATTTTTCCACCGATGGCCGCCTGCAGTCGAACCTCAAAGAGCTGGCGGGGCAGGATAGTTTTTAACCGTTCGACGATCTGTCGACCGCGGGCGTACGCTTCGTCGCGGTAGACCAGGGTGGCCAAAGCCTCAACGCGTTCGCCAGCCACCAGGAGATCGAGCCGAACTACCGCCGCTGCTTGGTACGCCTGAAACTCATAGTTCATCGAGGCGTACCCGGAGCTGACACTCTTGAGTGTATCATAGAAATCAACCAGCAGCGACGTCAGCGGAATGTCGTAGTGGAGAATCGCGCGGTACTCATCAAGGTACTCGGTGCTACGGTAGCGAGCGCGCCGCTGGGTGATGAATTGCATGACTGGTCCGAGCCGGGCGGCCGGGCAAACGACATCGAGCCGCATCAGCGGTTCGGCAATGGTCTGAATGTGCGACGGATCGGGTAAGTCAAGTGGCGAATGAATCGTGATCGTGGCGCCGTCAGTTTTGGTCACTTGGTAGGCGACCGACGGCACGGTTACGACTAACCGTAAGCCAAATTCTCGCTTCAGGCGCTCCTGAACAATATCAAGGTGTAGTAAACCGAGAAAACCACTGCGAAAACCAAAACCGAGTGCCGGCGAGTGCTCCGGCTCAAACGTTAAGGCGGCGTCGTTCAGTCGCAGTTTTTCCAGTGCTTCTCGGAGCTTGGGATACTCGTCGCCCTCCTGACAGAAGACGCCAGCAAAAACCATTGGCTTAACCTCACGGTAGCCGGGCAGCGGCGCCACCGCCGCGTCGGCGATCGTGTCGCCGACGCGGACGGTCCGCACGTCCTTCACGCCGGTGACGATGTAGCCGATCTCGCCGGCGCCGAGCTCCTCGGTAACCACCCGCCGCGGTGAAAACCGACCGACCTCGAGCACGTGACTGGCCACGCTGGTGGCCACAAACCGTACGGAGCCGCCGCGCCGAAAGAGGCCGTCGACCACTCGGACAAAGGCGACGACGCCTTGGTAATCGTCGTAGACTGAGTCGAAGATTAAGGCCCGACTACCAGTCCCGCTGCCAATCGTTGGCGCGGGGATTCGTTCGACCACGCGATCAAGCAATTGCTCAACATTGGTGCCCAGCTTGGCGGAGACCTCAATAATATCCTGTTCAGCACATCCCAGTACGTTTACCAACTCGGTCTTGACGTTCATCACGTCGGCATTCGGCAGGTCGATTTTGTTGACGACCGGCAGTATGGTCAAACCCGCCTCGCGAGCTTGGTTGAGGTTGGCAATCGTCTGGGCCTCGATACCTTGGGTGGCGTCGACCACCAGCAGTGCGCCTTCGACGGCGGCCAGCGAGCGGGACACCTCGTAGGCAAAATCGACGTGCCCTGGCGTATCAATTAAGTTAAGCTCGTACCCGTGCCAGGCCATTCGGACCGGCGCCAGTTTAACCGTAATCCCCCGCTCGCGCTCAATATCCATTTGGTCGAGCACTTGTTCCCGCATTTCACGCTGGGGCACGGTCCCGGTTAACTCGAGGAATCGGTCAGCCAACGTCGACTTGCCGTGGTCGATATGTGCAATAATGCAGAAGTTTCGAATCTTCTCGGATGATGCGGTCATAGGCCGTGGGCAACCTGCCCCGCGTCGTCCAAGCGCCGCCAGGACTGGTGCGGGGTAAGACAAAAATTCCGGATGCGGACGGCGTCAGCGATCATGCGACAGCTTGGTTTCGGTCCCGCGGCCGTTGAACAAACTGAACCGCGCCCGCGAGAGCCAATCGCGAATCAGGGTGACCTCATCCAGGCGCAAGAACACGGCAAAGGCCAAGTAGGCCACTCCGCCGACCACCCCGGAGACAAGCAATTGAGTTAAGACGCCGACGCCGGTGGCCAGCGTCACGCCGAACACCTCAACGATGGTATACTTCGCCCCTTGTACCACCAGTGCCATCAAGGCGCTGGCCAGCAGCACCCGGACGGTGGTGCGGACGACGCGATCGTCGTCAAGGTCGCCGAGCCGAACGCGCAAGGTCAGGTACATCAGCAGCATGCCGATGACGCTCGAGATCGAATAGGCCAAAGCCAGACCTCGAACACCGAGGGCCGGCACGTCCCACGGACCCAGGCTAAAGCCCCTGGTCAACAGCAGCGAGCCGAGAATGTTCAGGACTACTGCCACGACCGTAATCTTAACCGGGGTGGCGGTATCGCGCAGGGCGTAGAACGAGCGGGCTAGGACCGGAATTAAGGATTGGGCAAAAAACGAAAGGGCAAAAAAACCCAGGGTATTGGCCGTCAGAATAGTGGCTGGCCAATCAAATCGTCCCGCGCCAAGAATGACGCGGACGGCCTGGGCGCGGAGCAGCAGAAACAGAACCGACAAGGGAATGATCAGGAACAGAATCTGTCGAATCACCCGGGAGAAGTGCTCGACAAACGTCGGCCGGTCGTCGCGGGCCAAGGCCTCGCTAAACACCGGAAAGACAACGGTGGCCAGCGACACCCCGATTAAGGTCACCGGCAAATCCTGAATGTTCGTCGCCCAGCGGAAAATAGTGACGCTGCCAATGGCCAGGGTCGAGCCGATAATCAGGTTGATGAGCTGGTCGAGCTGGGTGACCGACTGACCAAAGGCCCGCGGGACAATCAGCCGACCGATCTCGCGGACGCCGGCGTGACGAAGGTCGAGCACGGCTTGGTAGCGGAAGCCGGTTCGAACGACTGCCGGCACCTGGACTAGGACGTGCAGGACCGCGCCAATGATCGCGCCCACCGCGACCCCGACGATGCCGAGCGTCGGCACCAGCCAGACAATGCCGGAGATAATCCCGAGATTGTACAGTACCGGCGCAATCGAAAAAGCCAAAAACTGCCGGGCGGCGTTAAGCATACCGGACAAAACGTTCGAAACACCGAACAGCAAAATGTTGACGGCGATGATCCGCGTCATGGTGGTGGCCAACGTTAGACGGCCACTGTCAAACCCCGGCGCGATCAAGCTAATAATCTGTGGCGCGAACACAAACAGCACCAGACCGCTGGCCAAGAAAATCAGAATTATCACATTGAGAATCGAGTTGGCCACGCGGAAGGCTTCGGTTGCTTCCTGCTGTCGGTAGCGGATGAACACCGGGATGAAAACGGACAGCAGCGAACCTAAAATCAGCGTCCCGTAAATGAAATCAGGGACCCCGAACGCCGCGTTGTAGGCATCGGTTTCGAACGAGGCGCCGAACTTGGCCGCAATCATCCGCTCACGCAAGAAGCCAAGCAGTTTGGAAACAAACCACGAACTCGAGACGAGAATCGCGCCGCCAGTAACCGTCGTTTGCAGCTTTCGCCAGAGGGCACGTACCATAGCCGTAATCCGCTGGACTGTACCACAAAAAAACCTTTTTTTCAAGATTTTCCATGCCTTAACCGCAACGAACCGGCCAGAAAGGGCACCCATGAAATCCGCTTAGGATTTCATGGGACCCGGACTCGATCCGTACTCAACTGCTGCACCGTGAGGAGAGAGATTGATCCCCGCGGACGCGGGGAAACGTGTGCGACGAGTCAAGCGTGGACCGGTTCTGACCGGATCGCTGCGGAGAAACGACATTCCTTGGTCATGATTGAACGATCGCGGTACCTCAGCTCGCCCTTCCCAGTCCCCCACCGTAACTATTGCGGAACTCGGGAGGAGGAAGGTCGCCGCGAAGAAACAACGACCTTCCCAAGATACTGACGGTGCAGATCGAAGCTACGGCAGCGCCTGTCCACGGTAGAACCGCGAGCGGCGATCTGTCTTGACCACCAGCGGCATGACACCGAAGGTGAACACCGCGTAGACTCCAAGCTCAACGAGCTCGACTGTTGACAGCTGCTGCCGCTCGACCAGGCGAACGACCACCAGCACCGCGACTGTCAGCGCCGTCCAACGACGCCAGGACAGCCAGTCCTCGACCTCGCCGATCCAGGCGCCGTTGGTACGGGCGTTGATGGTGATCAACGCCACCGGCAGGAAACCGGCTGCCAGCAGACCGAAGCCCGCCAGCGAACTGAGTGCCTCTTTGACCAATTCCAGATCCATCACTGAACTCCTTTCCTTGTCGGTTTGTGGCCATAATTCGACGTAAACGAGTGACAGCGCGCCGCGGACCAGCAATCGATCCACGCGGCGCTGCCACCACTTCACGACACCGTCTTGAATCGAGCAGCACTCCTGAACCTAGTAGTACCACTACTAGCCTCGGGAGTGAAGAGGACGGTCTCCTTTCAAGCTTGTCCTCTTCAAACGATCAGCTCGTCGTTACAGCGGCCACGAGGATCGCGGCCAGGGCGAAAAAGATGCTGATCCGCTTCACTGCTGCTCCTCCACGCTGCATGGTAAACGCTGCCGTACGGCAGTCTGCTCCGATCCATTCGGAACACACTTTGCGTTTATCCGCAGCACGCCGAAATCATGATGACGTCTCATGATGGCGAGCGAAAGACATTTTTTAGTATTTGAGCCAGTCGCGAACGCTTCTCGACTTGGTTCGACTGTGCTCACCATAGGTCGCTCGAAGAAAAATCTTCCCTTCGCCACCATGAGGGTACCTATGAAATTCATTTTGAATTTCCTGGGGTCCGGTTCCTAGCCTCGTATTGAAAAGAGCAGGCAGTGCTGAATCACTGTCCAGACTGTCATCCTGAACTCGTTTCAGGATCGATGGACCGTAACTCGGAACTGCAGGGGACGCGCTCGAGCAAAGTCGAGGGAGTCCCCTGTCGCAGGATACCTGCGAGGTGCGAATGCGTGGTGTCAGGTACTGACCTCTCAGCAGGTCGCTGGCGTGGTCCGGATGACCTGGTCGATCATCCAGGACGCCACGAGATGCTGCTGCCAGGGCCGGAGCGGTCGATCCTCCGGGTCGATGCGACGATCGCGGGGCATCATCCGTCCGGTCACCGAGGCATGCAGCCTCGACTGACCGTTACCGTAGCCATTAACATTGGCCCCGTGAGCGGGATCATCCGGCGAGAAACGGTAGACCCGCGGCGCCTCCATCCGTCGGATGACGCGGCTGGCCTGCACTGGACCGACCGCACAGCTCATGCCGGCCGCCAAGAAGAACGCCGACCCGGCCGTGCCGTTGACTGCCTCGCCAGCACTGGTCATGGCGTGCGCCACGAGCAGCTGGCCGTTGCGGATACAGGTGTTAATCTGATCGACGATCGACTGCGCGCGCTGGTTGGCGCGGCGACGCCGCCGTCCAAAGCTTGAATTCGACATGGTGATCTCCTCCTCCATTGAGTTTGATCAGGAAAAACGATGTCGAATTACACTCAGTCTTCTGTCATCCGTGCTTCCTCCATGGGTTGCACTGCGGGTGAACTATGGTTCGGGGCCCGACTACTGCCACGCAAATTGGAACGAACTGCAGATCTGAACCATCCATGCTTTTTCACACCGATGGCTCGGAACTGCTGGGGAAGATTCAGTTCAAGGCTCTTCCCCTTGGAGTGCACGTGCACCCTGCCTGACGTCCGGTCGGATGACGGGACGATTTTCAAACGAGCGTTAGGTCAATCCGTTCACCTCCTCCTTTTGAGGGTTCGTCAGCCGGACTAGGCCGCCTGCACCACCCGCTTGCGGCCACGCTGGGGTTTGTTGGCCTTGTTGCGCTTGCCATGCTGCGGGGCCTTGGGCGGCTTGACGCGCTCGCCCTTAGCCACGTACCGACGGGGCTTGCGGTGCTTGCGCCGTGCCGAACGCTCGACGCCGATCAGCGTTGGGACACTGTAGGTGTCGGACACTCCGACCTGCGCCGGATGCTCGAGTCGGGCCTTGAGCCTGGCGACTGCTGCCGCGTGGCGTTCGGCGAAAATCCGCTCGCGACGATCGTACATCTTCTTGAGCTCCGTCTCGAGCCGCGTCCGCTGGCCTTCGAAATGATTCGACAGCCAACGGAAATGTTTCCGATGCATCTCCACGATCACAGTCGGCTTGTCGCCGTTGAGGCCGTCGAGTACAACCAGATACTTCTCAGCATCGAGGACGTGATCCTCGACAACCGAGATAGCATCTTCGGCCGCGGCGATCGCTTCCTTGAGCGAACGACGAAACTGAGAAGAATCCTGCAGAATACCCTGAATCTCAGCCATGGTTAATCTCCTGCCGCGCTTTTCAATGAAAGCGTTGGGTGGTTTGAGGTGAATGTTGATGTAATGTGCTAACGATGTCTTCCCATCTTTGTTCTCGCATTGTCATGCTGAACTCGTTTCAGCATCCTAAGAACAAGGATGGGAGGGTGAACGATCGCCTGAACTTGGTTCAGGATCATCAGATCGTTCACCCCAAAGGTGCTACCGCCTTGAGATGACGGGGCCGAAGGCGGCGAAGCCTAGCCCGATCATTACGTCGACCGGTACCAACCGGTCGAACTCCGGTTCCCGAGGACACATGCACTGATCCTCAGGCAGATGGCAGAACTCGCAGCGCTCCATTAAATTCATCTCCTCTCACGGTCGAGCTATTCCTTAGCTCGAGAGGGTGGCGGGTTGCCACGATGGCTACAGCCAGCTTGGGCTGTGGGGATGGCGCCGGAACCACGACCGCGGCATGATTGACTCGCGGCACGAACCGTCCGGGCTGACCGGCGACGCTCCGTTGGAGGCCAGCTGGTGACGAACCAGCAAGCACCCTTCGGGGGTGAGCTGAATGGCGAAACGCCGGTCTCCGCAGAACTCGATCTCGACGTCCGGCAGATCCTCAACACACAAGAGCACATCGAGATCCACAACTTCCTCTGCAAGCTCGTGCTTGAGAATCCGGTGATACCGGCGCGACCAGCGGAGGTGCCACGGCAATTCCCACGAATCGCGAAAACGCTGCTTCTCGAATCCGCCGAAACGGTTGCTCGTGCGCACCAACTTTCCGTGCCGAACGATGAACCGCATACATGTCCCTCCATGATGAACAACGAGTATGGGTTCTGCGTGAACGTATGAATCAATGATCTATCTGGTACAGCAGTTCTGAACCATCCATGTTATCTCACACCGTTGGCTCGGAACTGCCGGGGACTCGCTCTGACTGTCACGCTGAACTTGTTTCAGCGTCTGATCAGAACTTGTCCCCGGGGCGCGTGATCACGGATCGATCTTTACGCGCCTGCCACGATGTCGTGGGCTTGAAGGTGCTACGAGGAGCGAAACCGGTCTCGAATCCGGTCTGCCTTGCCGAAGTCCTTGAGGGAGAGTGCGGCCCCGAAGTGGGCGATCAGGCCGAATGCGACCGGGACCAGATAGACAAGCTCCTTCGGGTTGAGTCGGTACACCAGGAGGCTCATCAGCAGAAAGGCCGTACCGGTGAAAGCCATGATCGTGACGAAGATCTTCGTCCTTCGCGGTACGCAGAACGGAATGATCAGCGTGATGATCAGCGCCAGCACGCCGGAGAAGATGGCGTTGTACTGGTAGTCGGCGCTGACCGACTCGTAGCCGAAGACCATCCCGAAAGCGACCAGTAGACCGTACAGAATCCAGCGAATCGTGGTCATGACCGTAACCTCCTCTGTTTTTCCCCAGTTCCCTGAGGAGCGGTTCCAGACGAGCTGGAGAGTTGATCGAACAAATGGTCATGCAGACCGCTCGGGAGATCTCGCGCAAAAGCTCGAGACCATCGCCGAACGCTCCGGACGATCCAATCATTTCCGGACATCTGGAGGTGAGGAATGTTCGCTTTTGGGCCGAAGCCCAGCGAACCGATCGACTTGGTCGTGCGGCGCAGTTATTCACCGCGCGACATGACCGCCGCCGATCGCCCTCCTCCTCCATAATTCCAGAAACGACTCGTCGTGTCCGCCGCGCCGACCCCGTACAACTCGCTTCGCTCGTATACGGGGCAGGCGATCAGGGGTCGAGGACGGACCCCTTGCCCCGTATATCCCCGTCAGCGGGATTGTACGGGGTAGCGGAGGCGCAAGGCGCGACACCGTATACGGAAAGAGAGGCATCGGAAGAGAAAACCGTTAGGGGTTTTCTCTCCGAGTATCGAAAACGGAGTGGGTCGTGGACATGAGGCAAGAGCTCGCGCCCACAATCCACCCCGTTTCGGTGTGGTTGTGAATGTGGTCGAAACGGTTTCTCAGGCCGTTCCCGGTTCCTCCGCCGAAGGCGGAAGCTCTCTCCTCAAATTCCTCTCTCCTAACTAAAGATGTAATGGACGAGCTTCGAGCGTAAAACAGGATAGGATACAGCTGGATGGTTTGCCTGTCAAGACCTAGCTTCTGTCCGATCTGCAAAAACTGCCTAAACTAAGCCAAAAAATTGTCCACAGGCACTCTTGTGGCCAATGTTAGCCTTATTTATTTGGCTAACTTCAGCGTTTAACTAACGCTTGAGGATGAGCGACAACGACCGACTGTACTCTAGCGAGGCCGAGTATGAGTAGCGCTTGGCGTTGAGTTTTTCCTGGGTAACCGAACTCCACACGACTGTCCCGTCAGCCAGTGATACGTTAAAATCGTACTGCCGCGGTTGAGCGCCGGCCTGCCGACCGATCGTTACATCGTACCGGTCAAAACCAGTCGACAGCGTCAACGGCAATTCGTAGGTCAGCGTGAACGTCTTGGTTTCTCCCGGGTCAAGCTCAGTCCAATTGCCAAATACGGTCAAGCCAAACTCGTCATTGATCCGCGTACCGGATTGCTCATCAACCACGACGCGGCCCTCGGTGCTGGTCAGCAACGGGTCGGGTTTTGAACCCGCCGGCAGCGACAAGAAAATAGACGCCGGCAGCGTGGTAAAACCGTCAGCGCCGAGCAGGCGTGACCCGCGCGGCACGTAGAAGCGGTGGTAGGTCCGGTTGCGGTAGCCGGTGAAGGGATTGCCGAATGTGCCGCGGTGGGTCCGGGTGACGCCGACCGTCGCCAGCAGCCGACCGTCGCGATCGACGTCAACCCGATGATTGATCTGCTGATCAATAACGCCGTCAGTTTTTCCGCCGCCAACGTTGGTATCGACCAGCTCGAGAAAATCGCCGTCAGGAGACCTCATGGCCCCTGACCAACCGAGGGTGATGATGTTTTCTTGGACTGCTGGTTCGGCACTCCACAGCTGCAGGTCACCAGTGGCGGCGCTTTCCAATGCAGTCGCCAACAAGGCCGGGTACTGACTGAGATCGAGTTGGCTTAAACGTTCGGCCAGGATGGGTACCAGGTCAACAATAAACTTCTTTGGGTCATTGACCCGCAGATCATACTTTAATTCAATCTGCTCTTGGGCCACCCGCGCGAAATTCTCTTGATCGATGGTCACGCCATACGCGGGCAGCTCGATCGGGCCGGTGACGCCGAGCAGGCGCTCAATCAGCCGGTGGGTCAAGCCGACCACGCCGCGGGGGGCGAAACCGCGCGCCTGTTGGTAAAAGCGGACGAGCTGCTGGGCCGAGGTCGGCCAATCAGGATACCAGTTGGCATCACGGAAGTACCAGCTCGGCGTGATCACCTGCAGCGGCAGCGGCGGCCGAGTAGTCTCCGGCAGGTAGTCATCGACCCCCAAGCTGCCGCGGTTGGGCGCGTCGAGAATGCGGAACACACCGTGGTCAATTCGGATCAGGGCAAAGCTGCCGGCAAATCCGCCGGTCGGCCGCAGCTCGTTAGCGTTCTGAAAGACAAACAAGTACTCGACCGGCTGGTCGACGCCGAGTAAATCAGCCAGTACCAGGGTACCGCTCTCGAAGCCGGCGAGGGTGGCCCGCAAGCCGGGTAATGCTTTCTGAACGGCACCAATCGTGGCGGCGTACGGCGCCGGCAGATCATTCGACCGAACCCGACTCAGTTCGTGAGCCGCCGTTGCCAGATCAGCCACGATCTGCCGCAGGTTGACGCGATCGCGCTCAAGGTTTCCGACCAACGATGCGGCCTCGGAAAAGCCTTCGCCGTTGTCGCTCAGGGGAATGGCTAATGAGCTAAACCGCTCCCCCGCCTGGGCTGCCGCTCGAGCCGCGGCCACGAGGTGCTGGGCGCTCTTCAGCTTTGAGCCGGCAATCGGCACGTTGACAATGACTGACTCGAGCGCTGGGTTAAGCCGACCAAAGGCTTGTTCGGCCGCCTGAAATTGTTGCGCCGCGTCGGCAAAAGCGGCCTGGGCCGCGGTCAGGTCGCGGGCGGCGGCGCGGGCGGCCGCCACCGACAGGGAACGGTAGCCAGCCTGAGCGATTTCCAATACCTGTGACCGAAGTCCAACGAGCTGAGCGACGGCCAGCCCGACGGCGAAGACAACCACCAGACCAACGGCGATCAGGGGAAACGGATTTAACCGAAATGGTCGCGTCGGTCGGCCGCTGGCCGTTAACCGAGCTCTGGCCCAGGCTGACCATGAGCGCGGCGAACGTTTCGGTCGTGGCGGCCGACGCCAAAATGCTTCCAGCGTCTCAGAACGGCGCGGGGGTCGTGGCGACAGTGAAGATCGACGTAAATCAAGAATATTCTCGACCGGTACCGCCGGATCCCGGGATGTCGATGAAGAAGGTCGGGGTGAGCTCATAAATGCTTCGCTCCAATTGCATTGTACACGGCCAGGGTCTGCTCGGCCATCTTTTCCCAGCTGAACTGTTGAATCCTGGAAAAGCCTCGCCGGCGCAGCTCCTGTCGCTGGGCATCGTCACGAAGCAGCTGGCCGATGCTGGCCGCCAACGCGGTCACATTTTCCGAATCAACGTAGGCGGCAGCGTCACCGTAGACTTCCGGTAGCGACGAGCGGCGGGCCGACAGCACCGGCGTGCCGCGGGCCATCGCCTCTAAACCCGGCAAACCGAAGCCTTCGTACAGCGACGGACAGACGTAGAGCTGGGCAGCGCGATAGAAGGCATCGAGCACGTCGTCGTTGATGTAGCCGGTGAAAACAATGATTCGTTCACGCTGGTTGTAGCCCCGCAGCGCGACCAACTTTTTCAGCCGTCGATAGAAGTAGTCATCACGGCCAGCCAAAACGAGGGTAAGCCTGGTTCCCGATCGGTTAAGTCGAGCGATCGCTTCAACCAATCGTTCCAAGTTCTTATGCGGGTACGCCGTACCGACGTAGAAGATGAAGGGGTCGGACAAGCCGAATTTTCGCTTGAGTTGTTCCGCTGAGACGAGCGGTAACGGCTGGGCGGCGTCGGCGGCCTCGTAGACGACATCAACTTTGTCCGGCGGTAATCGAAAACTAGTCACCACGTCGTGCTTAGTGTGTTGGGTCACGGCGATAAGGCGCTCCGCCCGACGCGCCGCCGTACGGATGACCGCCTGGTAAGCGGCGTGCTTGAACCAGTACCGCACTGGTCCTAGGGTCGATGCCCGGGCGGTCGGGAACTTATTTAAGATCAGGTCGTGGATAGTTGTAATGAACGGCGCCGGGGCGGCCAACGGGACGTTAAAGTGGAGGAAGTGGGTTAGCTCGAGGCGGTGCGCCCGGAGTAGCCGCGGAAAACCAACCTGCTCACCGAGTGAGTACCACCGCCATGGCGCGCGGACTTTACTGAAGCGCGGGTTGGCCGGGTGGTAAAAATCGAAATTATCGTCGCGTAAAAAAACAACGTACGCATTGACCTGATCGAGACGTTCCAGCTGCTCGATTAAGCGGTTGGTATAGCGTCCGATGCCGGTGCCGGCGTGCGGTCCGTAAAATCGAGCATCGAGGCCGATGCGCATACCCCGTAGTACAACCGTCCGAAACTTAGGTTAACGTAACCATCGGCCACCGAATGCAAGCGGCCGCTGTCACGCCAGTTATCTGTTGAGTAGTTGTCCTGCGGGGCATACGACCTTACGGCCGCGGTTGGGCGCGAGCCAGGTAGTCGACCAGGGGGATCAGGAATATCGATAGGGTCACGCCGATGACGACCGCGAGCACGCCAACCAACCACGGATCAGGCGTGGCTTTGACCACCACTGGTTTGGCGGCCGGCACTTCGAAGAGCGCTTCGCCGGCGGCCGTCCGATTGACCGCGGCGGTTCGAGCGCTCAGCACGTCAGTTAAGGCTTTGGCAATCCGCTGTCCCTCTTCCTCGGTCGGCGTCGAGTACGTAACCACAATGTTCTGGGCTGAGTATTTCTTCGTCTTGAATCGCGACGTTAGCGTCCGCAAGGGAGCCGCGTTCGAACTGATCCCGGCCCGATCATAGATTTCAACCAGTACCGACGGCGTTTGCAGCCAGCTGACCACGGTCTGCGCGAACAAGTCCGCCGCCTGTAAGGCGTAGAACCCATCGTACTGGTAATCGGTCGTCGCTTCTTTATTGATCCGATTGACGGAAAACGAGATTGAATTGGTGTACGTCACCGGTCGGGCGTACGACCAAGTGAAAGCGGCGACCACGACCACCGCCACAATCCCCCAGCCGAGCGGTTGTCGACGAGCAAAGCCGTCGATGGCCTGACGTAGCTCCATAGTCAGTAGGATACAAGATTTAGGACCACTTGCGAAGGTGCTCGGTCCACGCCGCCTCGACGGCCCGACTGAACCGCTGCTTGAACTGCGCGGTATCGAAAGTCAAGGCATGCGCCCGAATGTCGGCAGCGTTAAACCGTTCCGGCTGAAAACGGATGACGGCGTCGGCCAACGACTCCCATTCTTGTTCGTGGAAGAAAATACCGGTCCGGCCATCGATCACCGTCTCCAACGCGCCGCCGGCGGCGTAGGCAATGACTGGCCGACCGGAGGCATTCGCCTCGATCGCGGTGATGCCGAAATCTTCCTCCTGCGGGTGGAGGAAGGCCAGGCATTCGCGGTACAGACGTTTCAGTTCGTCGGGCGTTACCCGGCCGAGAAATTCAATGTTCGGCTTGGCCAGTTCGCTTAGGCGCCGTTCCTCGGGACCGACGCCGAAAATTTTGAGCGGGATGCCGAGTCGGTTAAATGCCCGCACTGCCAGGTCGTAACGCTTGTACGCGACCAGCCGGCCGCCGATCAAAAAATAGTTACCCACGCGGTCAGCCGCCGAAAACTGGGTCGTGTTAACCGGTGGGTGCACAATGGTGCTCGGGCGGCGGTAGTACTTCTCAATTCGGCGCTGAACGCTCACCGAGTTGGCAAAAAAAAGATCGACCCGATCAGCGGCCAGCCGATCCCACTGCCGAATACGAGTCAGTAAAAACGGGATCAAAGCCCGAACAACTCGGGGATACCGTAGTTCTTCGACGTAGCGGTGGGTATCGCTCCACAAGAAACGAGTCGGGGTATGGCAGTAATCGATGTGCAACGTCTGGGGTAGCGTGATCACCCCGCGGGCAAACATCGCCGAGCTCGAGATGACAGCCTCGTACTCGGTCAGGTCGAAGCGCTCAACCGCGTTGGGCATCCAGGCCAAGTACCACTGGTAGCGACGCGACCCGAACGGCAACCGCTGCAAAAACGACGTCCGAATATCGCGCCCGGCAAAGACCGGATTAGCTCGCGCCGGGTTGTAGACCAAGGTGTAGGTCGGGGCCTCGGGATAGAGTTCTTGCAATACGGCCAACACCCGTTCGGCGCCGCCGTCTTGGCCGAGATGGTCGTGGACCAGGGCAATTCGTCGAGGTTGGCTCATCCCGTTAGAAAGTCAACAATTAGCGTCGTGGGGTTAAACATTACTGAAACTCCAATTAGGTTGCTTTCTAACGGGATCATCCCGTTAGAGAGTTAGCTCGCAAAGTATTCATAAGAACATTTCACCAGTTATGGATGAATAGCGCTCTCTCTCTAACGGGATCATACGGCCGACCGCATCGTCAAGACTACCCACGGCGTCTTTAAAAGAATTTGGAGGTCGAGTTTGAGCGACCAGTTCTCAATGTAAAAAGTATCTAATCGGACCTCTTCCTCGAACGTCAGGTCGGAGCGACCGGACGTCTGGGCCATGCCGGTAATCCCCGGCTTAATCGAAAGCAATTTACGGTGATGTTTTTCGTACCGGGCCACCTCGGCCGGTTCGTGCGGTCGCGGACCGACCAGGCTCATCTCGCCGCGCACCACGTTCCACAGCTGCGGTAACTCATCGAGCGACGTCCGACGAAGAAAGTGTCCAAGGCGAGTAATCCGCGGATCGTTTTTCATCTTGAATAATGGTCCATCACGTTCGTTCTTATCGAGCAATTGTTGCTTCAGGGCCTCGGCATTCTTAACCATCGAACGAAACTTAAGCAGCCAGAAGTGGTTGCCGCCCTCACCGACTCGTTCCAACTTAACCACCATCGGGCCGGCCGAGTCGAGCTTGACCGACAATCCGACGATCAGGAGCATTGGCGAGGTCACGATCAAGCCGATAACCGAGACGACCACATCGAACAAACGTTTCAATATCTTGCCCCACCCGTCGAGTCGGGTACGCTTGATTTCAATGATCGGCACGCCCGCCAGTGCCTGGACCTCGACATTCGACGAGTGCGTGTCAAACAGGTCGGCCGCGTACTTAAAGATGATGTGGTGCTCGTTGCAGAAATCGATCATCTTCAGGGTATCGGCCTTCGGAACATTTGGGTCTGCTTGGATGATCTCGTCGATTCGCGTCGTTCGCATCCGTTCAACTAAGCGATCAAAGAGGTCTGGCGTGACGCCATCGATCCGATCGATGATGCGGTAACCGAGCGACAGATGCGTGCTGAGGAAGCTAACAATGTCCTGCGTCGTTTCGTCGGTCCCAACCACCACGACGCGATGCACCCCGATGCCGCGGGTAAACATGGCTTGCTGGACGACCCGCACCACCGCTCGTTCAATAGTCACCAACACGACGGCCACGAACCAGCCGACCAAAACGACAAAACGCGAGGCGAACAGTTCCCGCTGGAAAAAAATCGCGACAATGACTAACAAAATTCCGGTCGAACAGGCCAGGAAAATCTTCGCCAGCTCATCAGCCGCCCGCCGCGTCGACCGAATCGTGTACAGCCCGGAGACGGCAAAAATAGCGACCCAGACCGCGGCCACGACGAGCAACACGTTGAGGTAGACGTTCAGCGGAATTACCTCAGTCACCGCCCGAATGCCCGTAAAGGCAGAAAAACGAATTTTGTAGGTAACCAGGCCAGCGGCGATGAGGACGGCGTAGTCGAGGGGAACCAACATCGCACTGATCGCCAGTTCTGATTTTTTCATATCCAAAGTGCTCTCGGGAAGCCTGTAAGCCGAATTCTGTCCTTCGACTCGGCCTTCGGCCTCGCTCAGGACAAGTCCCGGTCAACCGCGAGGGCCTGCCCCGAGCGAGTGAGGCGAGTCGAGGGGTGATCATCTCTCTGGGCGACGCATTGCTGCGACGCTCTAGCGATCAACCCGTCAGTCGGGTCGAATGACCCGACCAACCTATTTAATCTTGCACCGGAGAGGGTTTGCCCCGCCTTCCCGTCACCGAGTCGGCGCGTGGGCTCTTACCCCACGATTTCACCCTTACCCCGCCCGATAAGAAGGCGAGGCGGTATGTTTCTGTTGCACTCTTCGTCCCGACACGCTTGCGCAGTCGTGGATCCCTAGGCTTCGACACGTAAGTATTCGCGAACGGATGCTCACGTACCTCGCCCGGTCGCCGTTAGCGACTCTCCTTGGTACCTTCACGAATTGTAAAGGCAGGTGTTCGGACTTTCCTCCCCGGTCATACGACCGGGGCGATCACCCGGCTTCCTAAGAGCTCAACGAGCATACAAAAAGGGGGCTTGTTCGTCAAGACCCAATACGTCTCACCTCTTATTAGGCGCTCGCGGAGGTTATCAGAGCCAAGAGCATGTCCTCTCGGGAATGTGTCTCTCCCCATTTCACGGTCTAGGCAAACCCTAAGCGTGACTGCATAACTTTTTGAAAAGCTCCAAATCCTAAGTAGAGCTCTGCTTGAAATCCAAAGCCACGGGCCGATTTCACGCTTTCTTTTTCGTCGTCCCACACCATCACCGTCGCTTTGTCCGGCTCACCCAGCTGTTTATGAATCGCCTGCCAGAATTCCACGGCAGGTTTTGCGCACCCGAGCAGGCTTGATGAAAAAATAGCATCAAAGACCTTCCCCAATCCGAGTGTTTGCCGTAGATACTCTGTCCGGTACCTTTCGTTATTCGTATCAAGATAGCAGTGAATCCCAGCGGCGCTCAGGGACTGAACTGTTTGGATAATTCGTTGGTCAATTGTGCTTTCACTCTTAAACCAATACTCAAGTAACTGTTCGATAGTGCCTGTCCAATTCCATGAGGCCGCGTACTTTTTTAGTTCTTCCTTTGCATCTGCCTTTCCAATCAGGCATTGCTTAAATTCATGTTTAAAAAATTGCAGCACTTTTTCTGGGGCCACGCCAAAATCCTTCGACAGACGTGCGCTGAAGTACATTTCCCGTTGAATCACCAGGCCGTCAGTGTCGAATATAACTTTATCTACCATGGGGATCTTTTCCTGACCGGCGCGTTAGGAACCGAAATCAGCTCGCGGCAGCGTCCAGCGCCTCGTTGACCTTCGCGTCTGCCTCCCAATTCTGCTCCCTCGGAATAGTGATAAATGTCACCTTCTCAAAACCCTGCATGAGGTTCCAGACACGGAGAAAAATCGCTCCGAGTGCGCGATCTTTTATTTTGTACTCGCGACGGAGCTGGCTGGCCACCAGCTCGCTATCGAGCTTGATCGTCAGGTGCGTGCCGCCGAGCTCACGCGCTCGGATCAGTGCTGCCTCGACGGCCAGATACTCGGCCTGGTTGTTGGTCACTCGCTCGCCCACGACGCGGCCGAACGAATCAATCTGACAATCACCATCAATGATAATCACCCCAATGGCACCGGGTCCCGGGTTACCGCGGGCCCCACCGTCAGTGTAGATGACCAGCGGTCGGTCAGCCATGCGGATTGGCCATCAGTAGTTCGAGGTCGGTCCGGTCGTCAGTATACACCGTCTCGGCCGTTCGCTCGACTAGCCGAAGTGCCGGTACTGTGTGACTTAGAAAACGATCAATTTCCGGCGCAATCGTTCTTGGCAAACGATCGAGGGCCACTGTTTCCGCCGCTAACACCAAGTGGTTGGCCGCGCCCGCAGCGAAGGGGGCGTGTCGAACATCAGGAAACACGTCGGCTACCGTCTGAAGAAATTTTGGATAAAAACGACTGCCCGACAAGACTGCTACGTTCATCCCGACGATGCCACCCGGGGCGAGGTGCCGACGGAGGTCGGCAAAGAACTCACGGGTGGCCAGCAGCGGCGGGATTTGCAATTCGTGGACGTACGCATCAACGATGATCACGTCAAATCGGCGGTCGGTTCGGGCCAGGTAGCGTCGGGCATCATCGGCCACGACCGTTAGATCGAGTCGGTCAAGCGCAAAGTGAGCGCGGGCCGCCTCGAGCACCCGTTGATCGATCTCCACGCCGACGGTCTCGAACGAAAATTGATCAGTCAACGTTTCCTGGTAGAGCCGAACCATGCTGCCGCCGGCCAAGCCGAGAACCAACACCGACCGTTGCTGCTCCTCCCCCTCAGCCAAGAATGGTAAGAGCGCGAAACTATCGTAGTACGTCTGGGTGTAGGCTGAGGCGGCGCGGTAGACTGACTGGATGCCGTCGGCCGCGTCAGTCACCAAATAGGTCGCGTCACGATAGTGTAAGACCTGAACCAGCTGGTATGGTGATTCGCGCTCCCAGGCCAGGCCTGGTCGGGACAAAAATGGTCCGCTCAAACCGGCCGCGGCCAAGGGAAGGAACAGAAACACCGGTAGTAGTCGTGCCGTCCGCCCGAATGGCGCCAGCATGACGCCGAGCACTAGCAAGATCGCAGCCGCACCGACGATCGTCAACCGCGTCCCCAGGAGCGGGATGGTAACGAACGTCGCCAGAAATGTTCCCACGATGCTGCCAAAGGTCGACAGACCGGACAGCAAGCCGCTCCAGCGACCGCTCTCGCTGAGGTCGCGCAGTGACAGCCGCAGGACAAACGGACTGACCGCGCCGAGCGCCAAGACCGGGACGGCAAACAGCACGGTCATGGCCACGACCACGAGCAGGCCGACCGGCACGCCACGGGGAGCGCCAAAGGCATCGATCGCTTGGGCCACCGGCCGATACAGCAATGGAATTACCGCCGCGCTCAGTCCAGCCAGCAGGATAATGCTGCTCAGCACCGCTCGCCGAGGGTAGCGGTCGGCGTAACGTCCACCGAGGCCGTAACCAAGGGCCAGGGCGGCCAAAACAATGCCGATGGCGCTGCCGTAGACAAAAATCGTACTACCGAAGAACGGCGCCAGCAGTCGAGCGGCGGCCAGCTCAAGGGCGGTAATGGCGAGCCCGACCAGGGCCACGATAATCAGCGCCAGTTTACGTCCGAGCATGATCGAGGTCGACAATTTTAAGTTCAATCTCGCGGTTGCCGTTCCATTCGTTAACGCCCACTTCAAAAACCAAGTCGACGGCGTCGCCCGGCTGCAGCTGTTCCACCCAGGTACCGAATCGGAAGCCGATCGTCTTATGGACTTCTGAAGTCGCGTGGGTGACGTGCAGACGGAGGTGCTGACCATCCTTGCCGACCGTATTGACCCAGACCACGCCCACGCCCCGACTGACAAATGTCGGCCGCGGGGCGGCCACGCCGAACGGCGCCAGCCGCTCGACGTCGGCAACCAGTTCCCAATTAATATCATCAAGCACCACGTCGGCGTCAACCCGCAAGACCTTGGTCAGGTCAGCGCCAGCCAACTTCTGCTTGGCGTACGCTTGCAGGTCGTGGGTGAAGGCCGTCGGGTCAGCTGATGATTTCAGGGTGAAGCCGCAGGCCTGGGGATGCCCGCCGAACCGATCGAGGTGATCGCGCAGTTCAGCTAAGGCGGCCGTAATGTCGAACGGTTCAACCGACCGACCAGAGCCAACCACCCGACCGTGGGATTCGGTCATCACCACGGCCGGTCGGTGGTGCGACTCGACCAACTTCGAAGCGACTAGGCCGAGCAGGCCGACGGGCCAGGCCACTCCCCGGGCGCACAGTAACTGTTCGCGCGGGTCCTTCCCGAGTGCGGCCTGCGCCTCCTGCACGATGACTTCGGTGAGGCGCTGCCGTTCCTGGTTAGCCTGTGATAGCTCAGTGGCCAACTGTTTTGCTTCACCCGAATCGGTCGTCACCAGTAACCGGTAGGCGGTCGAAGCGTGGTTCATCCGGCCGGCTGCGTTCAAACGCGGGCCGAGCTGAAAAGCCAACGTTTCTTCATCGGCGCGCTCAAGCGGCGTGCGCATCGTGGCGAACAGCTCGCGCAGGCCGAGCCGCCGAGTCTTGCGCAGCACGCCGAGGCCAAAGCGAACGAAGATACGATTCTCGTCCAGGAGCGGCACCATATCGGTGACGGTCGAGATGGCCACCAAGTCGAGCAGCCACTTTTCCCAGCCGGTTGGCAGCGGCGAGCGGCCGAGACTGGCGCCGTAGCGGGTGTGCTGCAGCAGCGCCGTAGCCACCTTAAAGGCCACGCCAGCGGCGGCCAGGTGTCGGTAGGGGTAGGTCTCGGCGGTCAGCTCAGGGTTAACGATGGCGTACGCCGGCGGCAACGTTGGGGGCTGGTCGTGGTGATCAGTGATAATGACGTCAAGGCCCAGCTCGTTTGCCCGAGCGACTTCGGCGGCATTCGACGTGCCACAGTCAACCGTCATAATCAAAGACGTTTGCTGCTCAGCCAATTCCTCCACCGCCGCCACGTTCAAACCATAGCCCTCCGTTTCCCGAAACGGAATGTAGACGTCAAGGTTCGCTCCCAGCGCCGTGAGGGTCTCGGTCAACACCGCGCTGGCGCAGACACCGTCGGCGTCGTAGTCGCCGTAGATGACGATCCGCTCCTTCGTTTGCAAGGCGCGGGCAATCCGCTCGACGGCTCGATGCATGTCGTGAAAACGGAAGGGATCGTGTACGTCCCGCGAGTAGTCGGGTTTTAAAAAGGCATCAATGGCCGCCTGGGTCGTTAAGCCGCGGGCAAATAGTAGCTGCCGCAGGATCGGGTCGATCTCCGGAAACTTCTGGCTAACGTCCGCCGGGGCTTTCGGTTGCACCATCCAACGCTTGGCCATGGACAACCTACTGGTACTGGGCCACCACTGCGGAAATATCGACTGGCCTGACCGGCTGCTGCTCAAGCAGCGTCCGGCCGCCTTGCAACGGCGGCAACTGTGATTCGAGTGTCGGCCGCTTCGTTTGGAAAAAAATGCCGACCGGGATTTTTTCGTCCATTGGTTCCTGAGCTCGACGCCACGCCAGGTCGAGCTTACTCGGGTCGTGCTGGACGTTGCTCAGCTGGTAGACCCGTTGATAGTACCACAGGTACGTGTTGTGATGGTTGAAGGTCACACATGGCTGCAGCACGTCAACCAGGGCCAACCCTTGATGCCGGATGGCGGCGACCAGCAACGTCTCCAGGCTATCGAGATCGCCGGCAAAACCGCGGCTGACGAACGAAGCGCCGGCGGCTAAGGCTAAGCCGATCGGGTTGACTGGTTCTTCAATCACGCCGGTTGGTGCGGTGGTACTGACAAACCCTTTCGGCGCGGTCGGACTGTGCTCACCCTTGGTCAAGCCGTAGACTTGGTTGTCGTGCAGAATGTAGGTGACGTTCGGGTTGGCCCGAATAGCGTGGATAAAGTGGCCGATGCCTTCACCTAATCCATCGCCGTCACCGCCAACAACGATAACCGGCAACTTGTGGTTGGCCAAACGAATGCCCTCGGCCACCGGTAGCGTTCGGCCATGCAGGCCGTGAAAACCGTAGGCTCGCACAACGTTAACCATGTTGCCGGAGCAGCCGATACCAAAGACGATAGTCAATTGATCTGGTTTGAGCTGCAACGTCACCAACGCCCGCTTGAGCGCGGTCCAAATGCCAAAATCCCCGCAGCCCGGGCACCAATTCGGCGGCCGTGAGCGGAAGGATCGTTCGGTTAGCGGCAGCGGTTTAGGCATGGGCCCGCCGTTTGATGCCGAGCCGCTCGCGCACGGCCGCGGCCAACTCAACCGCTTCGAACGGACGCCCATCGTACCGTAGAATCTGATCCTCGATCGCCAAACCGGTATGTTGACGAATCAGACCGGCGAGCTGGCCGCTGGCATTACCCTCAACCGTCACCAACCGTTTGACGCCGGCTAAACGTTTGATCGTCGTCGCGGCCGGAAAAGGATGGAGCACAAAAAAGTGAATCAAATTGATCCGGATCCCCTCGGCGGCCAGTAGCTCAAGAGCATCTAAGGCCGGCCCCTTGGTCGAGCCCCAGCTGAGGAGTGTCAGATCGGCCTTAGTCGGGCCATAGCGCTCGGGTTCGGGTAAGTCCCAGGCCAAATCAGTTAGTTTGCGCATTCGTTTCGCGTGCTGAACCAGGCGAACGCTCGCCTCCTCGGTCGACAAGCCAAACTCATCGTGCTCGTCCGAGTTGGCCATGTACGGTAACCCAGGGGTGCCGGGGAACGGGCGCGGTGATACCCCGGACGGGGTATCGGCGTACCGCGGAAACATACCGTGCTCCCCGCTGATCACGCCGCGGGTCACGACTGGACCGCGGTCAACGCGCCAGTCGGTCGTACGCATTGCGTCGGTGGTGAACGAACTCTCGCCTAAGAATTTGTCGGTTAAAACCACCACCGGCGTCTGGTAGCGATCGGCGATATTGAACGCTAACGACATGGCCTGAAAACACTCGGTCACGTCGCCGGGGGCCACCACCACCCGCGGAAAATCGCCCGGCGCGGCGTGCATCACAAAACGTAAATCGCCCTGCTCGGTCCAGGTCGGTAAGCCCGTGGCCGGACCGGGACGCTGGGCGTTGACGACTACCAGCGGCGTCTCGGTCATGGCCGCCAAACCGAGTGACTCGACCATCAAGGAAAATCCGCCGCCAGAAGTGGCGACCATCGAACGAACGCCGGCAAACGAAGCGCCGATGGCGGCGTTGATCACGGCGATTTCGTCAGGCAGCTGACGGACTACCACGCCAAAGTCAGGTCCGTGCTTGACCATGAAAAAAAGGAGTGAGGTCGATGGCGTCATCGGGTAGCCGGCATAAAACCGGACACCCGCGGCCAGCGCGCCCAGCCCGAGCGCATCGTTTCCGGAAATCAGCATTCGTCGCTGACGACGACGCCCGACCTTCAGCCGGAACGGGAATTTTGCTGGCGCATGCTCGGTGGCATACGTCGCTCCCGCCTCAACCGCCTTGAGGTTTTCTTGAACGACCTCCTCACCCTTTTGGCCATACTGCTGGCGTAGCTGCTGGTTGACCAGATCAGTAGAAAAACCAAGGAGACCGAGCGTGGCTCCAATCGAGACCACGTTGCGCATGATTTTCTCGGCTTTAACCTCCTGGGTAATCCGAGTTAGGGGCGCGGGGAAGAGCGTCAGGTCGGTCCGTTTGACCGACGGCTTGGGCACGGCGTCAGGATCGTAGAGCAACCAGCCGCCCGGAACGAGCTCGCGAACGTGGTCGCGAATCGACTGCTCGTTCAAGCAAACCAGCAGCTGGACCGCCTGGCGCGGACTGCGAATCGGCGCCACGCTAGCCGCCACCTGACTGGTCGCCGGGCCGCCTTTGATGACCGACGGAAACTCGTCGTATGTTTGGACGTTCAGTCCGCCCCGCAAGAATGTCTTCCCCAACATGCTCGAAGCCACCTGCAAGCCGTAACCACCGACGCCGCAGATTTTCCAGTTAAAGACTTCCGTTGGCATACGCTCAGTATAGCGTCGAGTGTGCGGTCCGACAACTGCTCGGCCGCGCGGCCAGCGCTGGCCGCTGAACTCGCGCCCACGCCCGACCCGAAGTTCAGCTCATCAGCCGACGGGCCATGCGGATGAGGGTGAATTGTTCATCCGTCGGGGCGACCACGACGCGCGGCTGTCCCGGTAGTCGCAACCCCCGCACGATCCGTCGACGGACGTCAGGGTTGCGTTCGCCGATGGCCCCGGTAAAAACGATGGCGTCGACTGTCCCGAGTATCGCCGCGTACGCCCCGAGGTACTTCTGAATCCGATAGATGAAGACAGCCAGCGCCGTTCGGCAACGTCGGCGGGCGGCCGCGCTGAATCGTCGTTTTGATTGCCAGCCACGCACCGGAATTCCTGCGCCGGCCAAAACGACGCGTAGATCGTCACTGACCCCGCTCAAACCACGCCAGCCAGACTGATGGTAGAGCAACGCTTCCAGTTGACGAACGGTCATTCCTTGCTTCAGTAGGTGCAGGACCACGCCGCTGTCAAGATCGCCGGGACGAGTCGCCATCACTAATCCTTCGAGCGGCGTAAAACCCATCGAGGTATCAACCGCCCGGCCACGATTAACCGCGGTCACCGAGCAGCCAGCGCCAAGGTGGACCGTAATCAAACGCAACGAACTAATCGGCCGGCCCAGCTGAGCCGCGGCAAACCGTGAAGCGGCCGCGTGACTCAAACCATGAAAACCTGTTCGCACCAGACCAAATCGTGCAGCCAGCCGATGGTCAATCGCGTAGGTGCGAGCGCGGAGTGGCAGGTGAGCAAAGAAGGCCGTGTCAAAGGCGGCGACGTGGGTCGCCCGCCGATAGACGCGACGGAAGACGCGGATGACGGCCAGCGCCGCCGGATTGTGCAATGGTGCCCGGGCCGTGGCGCGGGCAATCGCTCGCGCCACGGCCGAGGTGATGCGGACAGGCTGGTGGTAACCGTCAGCGACGACCACGCGGTGCGCTATGCCGCGCACCGACGAAGGACTAAGCCCACTTTTAGTTAGCCAGCGAGCGATGAAACGCGCAGCCGCGGAGACGGTTGGAATCGCGATCGGACTTCGACCCGGCCGTTGGCCCGGCAGCTGGACAATCAATTCAGCGCCTGAGCCGATCTGATCAATTTCGATCGTGCCAACGAAACGAGCTAAGGGCCACTGCACCAGCCCAACTTTGAGCGACGAGCTGCCGGCATTAGCGGTCAGGACAACGGACCTCATGGCAGGACCTCGGCGACGTCGCCGGGTTTAACCCCGGCCGCATTGGCCTCGTCAGTATCGAGGTGTAGACGCCAGACAAACGATGGGTCAACTTTAACGAGCACCTGGTCGAAGATCAGTCCGCGCGGGCCGCCAATTCGAAGCCGGACGATCGAGTGAGGTTTCAGGCCGTAGGTTTGGCAATCGAGCGGCGAGGCGTGGATGTGACGGCGCTGGACGATGACGCCATGGCTAAGCGTGACTCGGCCGCGCGGGCCGGCCAGCGTCAGACCAGCGCTGCCATCGAGATCGCCCGAATCGCGAAGCGGCGCGCTGACACCGAGTTGACGAGCGTCAGTTTGACTTACTTCAACCTGCGTCCGCGATCGTACCGGCCCAACGAGCCGGACATTCTCCACTCGCCCGCGCGGTCCGATAAGCGTCACGGTTTCCCGAGCGGCAAACTGATCAGTCTGTGAGATCGACCGGTGCTGATGCAGCGAGGCACCGGGACCGAACAGCGTTTCGAGATGGCCGGCGGACACGTGGACATGCCGATTCGAGACCTCCACAGGCACCGTTACGCCGGCGGTCGTTTCGTTCATCGTCATAACAGTGAGCGCAAGCTTCGGCCGGTCATTTCTGGCGGCTGAAGTAACGACTCGAGGTCGAGCAACGTCGGAGCCACATCGGCTAGGATACCGCTCGGCGTAACCGTGCTCAAATCAGGTGACGCCCGACCGTGACCCTGCCAATCCGAACCGATCAGTACGAACGGCACGGGATTAGCGGTGTGTTCTTTGTTAATAAAGCCGGTGGTTAAATTGAGCTTCTCCTCCGCGTTGCCGTGGTCAGCGGTAATCACCAAGATACCGTTGACTCCCACCACGGCCGCGGCCAGCCGATCGAGCTCCGCATCAATCGACTCGATCGCCTTGACCGTAGCCGGAATGTTGCCGGTGTGACCAACCATATCGGCGTTGGCGTAGTTGATCACCACGAAGCCGTAGCTGGCGCTATTGATCTCTTTGATCGCCCGGTCAGTAATTTCGCGCGCACTCATTTCTGGTTTTTGATCGTAGGTCGAGACTGACGGTGAGGGGACGAGCGATCGCGACTCGCCGGGGAATGGCTCTTCGCGTCCACCGTTTAAGAAAAACGTGACGTGGGCGTACTTTTCAGTTTCCGCCAGGTGCAGTTGCTTCTCGCCAAGATCACTGATGACTTTGGCCAACGGCGTGGTCACGATTTCCGGTGGGAACGCCACCAGCACCGGCAGATTCTGTTCATACTCGGTCATGGTGACAAAGATAATATCGCGCAGGTACGACCGTTCGAACTTCATGAAGCCGGGCAAGACAAACGCTTTGGTCAGTTCCCGGGCTCGATCAGCCCGAAAGTTAAAAAAGATGACGCTATCGCCGGCCCGAATCGTCCCGCGCGGCTGACCATTGCTACTGGTAATAACCGTCGGCACAAACTCTTCGTCGTAGATGCCGCGACCGTAGGAAGCGCGGACTGCTACCAGTGGGTCAGTGAACGTTTCCTCGGCCGTGCCCGCAGTCATGGCCCGGTAGGCTTTCTGAATTCGGTCCCAGCGATTGTCTCGGTCCATCGCCCAGAAACGACCGGCGATGGTGGCAATCGCCCCGAGCTTGAGCTCCTTCAGTTTAGCCTCGAGCTTAGTGATAAACGTCTCACCGCTGTTGTGCGGCGTGTCGCGACCATCGAGCATAACGTGTATAAAGACGTTCGCCATTTTCTCCCGTCCGGCCAGTTCCAATAACGCATAGGCGTGCTCATTAAAACTGTGAATTCCGCCCGAGCTGAGCAAACCGACCAGGTGGAGCTGACCCTTGGTTTGTTTAACGTGTTTGATCGCCTCATCGAAAGCCGGGCGCTCATAAAAGCTACCATCGAGAATCGCGCGGTTAATCCGGGGTAAATCACGGTAGAGAATTTTTCCGGCGCCAATATTCATATGGCCGACCTCGGAGTTGCCCATCTCACCCCAGGGCAGCCCAACTGACTCGCCAGAGGCTTGCAGCGTCAACGATGGGTAAGTGGTGACGAAACGGTCCCAGGCCGGCGTCTCCGCAAGCATGATCGCATTGCCCCGGTTTTTCGGCGCCACGCCCCAACCGTCAAGAATCAGTAAGACGAGCGGCCGACGCTTAAGCGGCATGGTCGGTGACGATTAGCGACTGACCGGTCATCACGGCCGGCGGTGTAACGCCTAACAGATCTAACACGGTCGGCACGACGTCGGCTAAACGGCCATCGGTTCGAAGCTTCAGCGGCAACGGCTTCGGCGTGACAATACTAAACGGAACGGGGTTTGTCGTATGCTCAGTACTGACGCTCTTACCGTCCGGGGTGAGCATCTCTTCGGCATTGCCGTGGTCAGCGGTGATAACTAAGGTTCCGGCCCGCGCAATAACAGCATCACGGATCTGACCGACACACTGATCAACTGCTTCAATGGCTTTAACGGCCGCCCGGAGGTTACCGGTATGCCCGATCATGTCCGGATTAGCAAAGTTGACCACTACCACATCGTGCTCCTGGCGCTGCAGATCGTTAACCACGAAGCTAGTAATCCGACGGACGCTCATCTCTGGAGCGGCATCGTACGACGAGACACCGGGAGAAGCGATCAGCACCCGGTTTTCGCCAGCCACTGGTTTATCGTAGCCGCCATTGAAGAAGAACGTAACGTGAGCGAACTTCTCGCTCTCGGCCACGTAGAGTTGACAGTAACGCCGGAGGATTACCGGAAACGTACTGTAGAGGTCAACTGAAGGAAAGGCAGTGTAGATCTCGCCCAGGTCCGGACCGAAATCGGTCATCGCTACAAAGAGAATATTCCGTGGTCGGTGTTCGCGTTTAAAGGCGTCGGGGTTCTGGTCAGTAAAACGTTCTTGAACGAATACTTTCGTCAGTTGACGGGCGCGATCAGATCGAAGGTTGAAAAAGATGACCGCATCGTTCGATTGAATCCGGCGCTGACGCGGATCGGCCACGACCGTTGGTTCGATGAACTCGTCAGTCAGGCCGCGGTCATAACCCGCCAGAATGGCTTCTTCGGCTGTGGCCACCAGCCGACCCTGTCCCAAAACCATTGCTTCGTACGCTCGCTTAGTTCGCGACCAAACTTTTTTTCGATCCATGGCGTAGAACCGACCGATGATGGTGGCAATGGACTCCCCTGACTGGAGGCTCGGCTCGAGCCTGCGCAGCAGCCGGATAGAGGCGGTTGGCGGTGAGTCACGACCATCAGTGAATAAGTGTAGTTGGACCGGCGAAACGTGCATGGTTCGAGCCAAGGTTAATAAAGCCAAGAGGTGGTCCGGGTCGGCGTGGGCGCTCTGCTGTTCAGTCAGCAAGCCAATCAGGTGTAGTTGCGAGCGGTGCTTCTGGACGTGGCGGACAGCGGCCTGAAAAGCGGCGTTCTTAAAGAACGTCCCCTCATTGATGCTCCGGGAAATCCGGATCGAATCCTGCTCGACCACCCGGCCAGCTCCGATGTTCATGTGCCCGGCTTCGGAGTTTCCCGCCTGATTGGTCGGCAGACCGACGGCCGAACCGGCCGCCGCCAAGGTCGTTGACGGATACGTCTTAGCCAAGGTATCCATGACGGGCGTCTTGGCCAAAGCAATGGCGTTCCCCGGGCCGCGTGGCGCGATTCCCCAACCATCAAAAATAATCATCACCAGCGGAAACGACGATCGGCGACTCATGCCCCGACCTCAGCAGCAATGATCAACAGGCGGTTGTACTTAGCTGACCGTTCGCCCCGCGCCAGTGAACCAGCTTTAAGGTACGGGCTGCCGACCGCCACGGCTAGGTCGGCGATAAAATCGTCACAGGTTTCTCCGGAACGATGCGAGACCACCGGCGCGTAGCCGTCGTCGAGCGCGGTCTTGACGGTCTCAATCGTCTCCGACAGCGTCCCGACCTGGTTCGGCTTAATCAGAATGGCATTCGCCGCTTTGGCCCGAATGCCTTGGCTTAAGCGGTCGCGTTGCGTGACAAACAAATCATCACCAATTAGCAATAGTTTCTTCCCGAGGCGGGTCGTCAACTTGGTCCAGCCGGCCCAGTCGTCCTCCTGCAGACCGTCTTCGAGCGTCCGGAGCGGGTAGCGCTCCGCCAGCTGTTCGTAAAGACCAATCAAGTTAGCCGCGTTGACACGTAACCCCTCAGGTTCAAGGTGATACATTTTTGTCGCCGACTCGTAAAACTCCGAAGCGGCCACATCAAGACCAAAGCTGACGTCGTGACCGAGACGTAACGCAGCTGCTTCAGTCGCCTGCCCGAGCAACTGAAGCCCCGCTTCATTCGTGTGGAGCAGCGGCGCAAAGCCACCTTCGTCGCCAACGAGGGTGCGGTCCCCGCGCTTGATCAACAGCTGCCTGAGCTGCCGGATGATACCGGCCACCCGCTCCAGTTGTTCGGCGACCGTACTCCCCTCGGGCAGTAGTTGAAACTCCTGAAAGGAAATGTGGTTATCGGCATGCTGGCCGCCGTTGAGCACGTTACACATTGGACGCGGAAAATTTTTTGATTCCGGTAGGTCGTACCGCTGACGCAGGTAGCGGTACAGCGGTAGGTGATGAGCCAAACTGGCGGTCCGAGCGCAGGCCAGCGACACACTCAGGATGGCGTTGGCGCCAAGGTGGGAACGATCAGCGGTACCGTCGAGTTCGACCAATTTTTGATCAAGTTCGGCCTGCTGATCGACCGCCATTCCCCGTAACGCTTGGTGGATAGTCGTCCGGACGTGCTCCACCGCCCGCAGGACACCACGGCCACCGTAGCGGCCAACACCGTCGCGGAGCTCGTGAGCTTCGTGTAACCCGGTTGAAGCACCGGCCGGGACAGCCGCCGAAGCCTGCTGCCCGTCAGTTAAAATAATGGTGGCGCGAACGGTCGGTTCACCGCGAGAATCAAGAATCTCAGTCGCCGTAATCCGATCAATCGTTGGCTTGGTCATCGTCTAACTCCCTTACCAGTTCAACGCCGGGCAGGCGACGGCCTTCCAAAAATTCAACCATCGCCCCACCGCCGGTAGAAATAAAATCAATGGCTCGCGCTAATCCTTGTGACCGGACCGCGTCGACAGTTTCCCCGCCGCCGACCACGGTATAGGCTCGCGATCGGGCGACTGCCCGAGCCACGGCCCGCGTGCCGCGATCAAAAGGTGGCTCCTCATACCGTCCCATTGGTCCGTTCCAGATAATCGTTCGCGCCCGGCGGAGCACCGTGGTGAAGAGGGTGACGGTATCCGGGCCAATGTCGAGAATCGATTCACGACGGCCGACGTCTCCGACCGCCCGGACGGCACGGCGACCGTTCGCTTGTCGAACTACCAGGTCGACCGGCACGTGTAGTTGCCGTTTCGTTAGTTGCAACCGACGAACGGCACGAACCATCTTCGGTTCGCTCAACGACTGACCGATGTTCAGCCCTTGCGCCTGCAAAATAGTGTTGGCCAGCGCCCCGCCCAGTAAGAGCCCGTCAGCTCTTCCGAGTAGTCGCTCAATTAAATTAAGCTTCGATGAGATTTTTGCGCCCCCGATCACGAACACCAGTGGACGGCGGGGCTGATGGAGAACTCGACTGAGGATGCGAACCTCCTCAATGAACCGCAGTCCGGCAAAACTGGGCACCCACTGACCAACCCCGACGACTGCGGCGTGGGCACGGTGGGCGGTGCCAAAAGCCTCGAGGACAAACAAGTCGGCGAGCTTGGCCAGCTGCCGGCTGAAGCGCCGATCGTTTCGTTCCTCGCCCGGATGAAAGCGAACGTTCTCCAGCAACAGCGCCTGCCCGTTGGCCAGCCGCATCACCGCTCGTTCGACGATCGGGCCGACGCAATCGTTAACCGTCTTGACTGGCACCCCGAGCAGTCGGCTGAGCGGTCGGGCCAGCGGCTTCGTACTCAACCGCTGCACCACCCGCCCCTGAGGACGACCGCGATGCGTGACGATGATGACCCGGGCGCCCCGCGCCAGCAGCAGCCGGAGCGTCGGAACCGCCGCTCGGATCCGAACGTCATCCGCCGTCCGACCAGCACGATCGGCAACATTGAGCTCGGCCCGCACTAAAACCCGCCGACCATGGACCTTCGCGCTTCGAACCGACCGCAGCTTCATACGTCCGTTAGTATACCACGTCGGGAAATCCTTCAGCGGCCAGGACCTAGTCGTTCTTCAAGTACACACGCGCCCCGCGGATAAACACCCGCCACGCTTTGCGCCAACTCATGATCGAGGTGAAGTAGTTAAAATCAACCAGCTTGCGCAGTAACCAGGCCAAGAAACCAGACAGCAAAAACCAATGGGTCCGAGCAATGGCGTACATCCCGCCAACCGGGATAACGAATCCAGCGTAGGCGGGAGAGAAACGCCGAAGCGGGCGTCCGTGCAGACGGCGGACAATATTCCGGGCGACTGTCCGACCAGCCGCAATGGCCAATGGAGCGATCTGCGGAATCGGTTGCTTGGACAACGGATCAGTAAAGGCAAGACAATCTCCGGCCGCCCAGACGTTGGTCGTACCGACCACTTGCAGCGTCGGCTCGACTGATAATTGACCGCGACCAGCCAGCGGCAAACCGATCGATCGAACCAAGCGGTTGGCCTGAATGCCGCCGGCCCAAAGCAACAGATCGTAGCCCAGCGACTCGCCGCGATCGAGCGTCATCGTGCTCGGTTGGACAGCCGTAATCCGCGTGTTAAACCTGAACGTGGCGCCGAGCGCGGTCAGCCGCCGATGCGCCATTTCGCTCACGCGCGGACCGAGCGCCCGCATTACCCCCTCCCCGCCCTCAACCATCTCGACGGTCACGCTTCCCGGCACGATGACTCCCCGTCGTTGCAGTCGGCGCAGGTAGTGCAAAATTTCGCCAGCCGTCTCGACGCCCGTAAACCCGCCGCCGACAATCACGATTCGTTTCGGGCTCGGGTGCGGTTGTCCACGCTGCACCGCCACCAGCGTTTGCAAGCGACCGCGGATGGCTAAAGCCTCGGGTATGGTGCCGAGCGGAAAACTGTACTGAGCCAAACCGGGAATACCGTAGTCGGCCGCTTCGGCCCCGAGCGCAATGACCAGTTGAGAATACACCAGGTCAGCCTGCTGATCACAGACCACCCGCTGCTGACGCCAATCTACGCCGGTGACGGTGACTTGCATAAAATCAATCTGGCGTTTGGTCACCAGCTCACCGAGGGCTTTCAGTCGAATGCAGACGCCGCCGTGCAGGTACGCCAAATCCTGGGGATTGATGTTGAAGCCGGCCGTGGCTACTTCGTAGAGCAGTCCGTGGTAGAGGTGGTAGCAATTCTGATCGACGAGGATGACGTTGTAGTCATGCCGGAAGCCAGCTTGTCGCGCGAGCTCGAGGGCGGCCGCGAGTCCGGCAAAACCACCACCGAGAATCACCACCTGCTGACGGAGGTGCGTCTTCATGGTGCCGTCAGTATACCACGTGATGCGTGGACGGCTCAATCGCTGGCCAGGCCGCGCTACCGCAGATCGTAGACATTCGTGGCCTGACCAATGACGGCGGTTGGCCGTAAACGCTTTAGCCACTCGAGCTGCTGCCCAGGATAGTAGAGAAACGACTGACCGACAACGATGACTCCGTGAAACGGCTCGTTGGCAACTGTTTCGTCAGTCGGAACGTCGTGCTCCAACAAACCATAAGCTCGCGCTGGCGCAGTGGTAAACGATCGGAAACGATACGCAGTAATGTGATTGGCTTCGAGGTAGCGGCGGACGCGAATCAAATCCTGTCCCCAATCAAGGTTTGAATCAATCAGGTAACGGTGCAGCTGGGTCGGACCGCCAAATGCTTCATTGGCATACGGCAAAAATGTTGGCGCGAAGTGGACGACTGACACGACGTGCCACAGCACGAGCGCCCCGACCAGCACCTTTCTCATCGGTGTCCACGCCGCCGCCGCGCCGGACGCCAGGACCAGCAGCAGCGTCATTGCCGGCAACACATATCGCACGCCAAGGTTTAACTTGCTCGGCAGGGCCGCCACCAAGATGACTACCAAGCTGATCAGGATGTACCGTGTCGAGAAAACCCGACCACCATCCTCCGCTGACCGACCGCGGGTAAACCAGATCGCCGCGGCAGCCAGCAGCAGCGAAGCCAGCGTCATTTTGATTACCATGGCCGCGGGAAAGTAGTACCACCAACCGGTCTGACTGGTCTGCCCAAACAAATAGGCCGGCTGGCCAACCGCATTGTGGCCGACTTGCCACAGTAAACCACTCAAGTACGATGCGGCGGGCAACGACACCGATTGAATCCACTGACCGAGCGGCCCAAACGAGCTGAGCACCTGGCGGGCAGTCTGATCTTGAACGCCGGTTAGCGTACGAACCTCGAATCCGTAGAACGCCCAAACCGTCATCAACGAGACCCCGGCAAAGGTACCGATGATGCGCAGCATTTCCCGGCCAGGTAAATGGACACCCTGGCCAGCGGTTTGACGAGCGACCACGTATACCGTCGGCAGCAACCCGACCAGAATCAGCGCGTTGAAGCGAGTCAACAGGGCAACGGCAAAAGCACTGGCAGCCAGCAGCAAGCGCCTCGTCGTTCGGCGCTCCAAAAACCAGCCGAACGTCAACAGGCTGGCAAGTAGACCGAGGGTGTAACCGACATCGGTGGTGGCGAGATGGCCGTTGGCGAGAACATTCGGCTCGAAGGCAGTCAGGACCGCGGCGACCACGGCCGCTCGGCCGCCCCAGGTTTTGTAAGCCAGCAGCGCGGCCACGGCCACTAAGGCGATCGTCAACATCACGTTCATCAGCCGGGCGCTGACCAGCAATTCATGCCCAGGGACGGATGAACCATAGAGCGTCGTCAAGGCGATGTCCCATTGACTGGCGCCGGCCCAAGCTGATTCGGTCGGAACGAACGGGACCCCGCCTAACCGCAGCGGCAGGCTCAACCACAATTTTAGCACCGGCGGATGCTCGACGTTTAAACGAAAATCGCCGGTTCGCCAGTAGCTCAAACCGGAAACCAGGTACGTCGCTTCGTCGGCGGTCTGTGAATCCTCGACCGCCGCCGTCAGCATCAACGTCGCGCTAACCAGCAACGCGCCGCCAATGACCAGGGCACCCAGCCCACGCTTAGATACGGTCAGCATCGCCTGGCGGATGAACGGCCCGATGGCGCATCCGCCACCAGGTACCGATGAGCACCACCGTTACCCCGCCGATCATGTTGAAAAAGATATCACGCGGCGTGTCGAACAATCCTTGGACCCGGTGGGTGAGGAAGAGCTCGTCACCGACCCACTCGGAAACCTCATAGAGGGCGCCCAGCGTTTGGGCTAAACAGAAGACATAGAGGTTGAGGACCCGCCAGGACACGGCCAGCCGGCCAGCCTGCCACAACGCTACGGCTATCATATAGACACCGACCGTCGCCGCTAAACCGCCGACGGCGTGGGTCAACCGATCCCACCACCAGTACCGGGCGTAGAAGTGCTGGAAGTTGCCGACGGCGTCGAGCCAGACGCCGGCGCTCAAAATTACCAGCACGATCCAGTGCAGGGTAATCCCGTACCGCCGCCGAACGTAGCGCTGCACTAAGACGTAGATGGCGATGGTGGCTAGGTTGGTGATAGCCAGAGCGTTCTGCCGACCACGGCTGTCGTACTGGGCGATCAGCTCATAGACGAGCAAGCCCGCTTGGACGAGGTAAACCGAGGCGATGATAATTTTCTGCATCATGGCGATGACCGACGGTGCCGCTGGCGAACAACCAGCTTACGAATTTCTTCGACCACGATGACGCTTCCTGCCGCCAGGGTAACCCACAGCCAATCAATGGCCCGCAGCGACTCCAGATGAAAGGCCGCCGCCAGGGCCGGGACATACAAGATTGCCAGCTGCATGCCGATCACCAGCGCTAAGGCGACCAGGATCAATCGGTTGTTCGTCAATTGGGTCAACAAGCTCCGCCGACCCGAGCGACTGTTCAGAGCGACAAACCACTCACCCAAGGCCATGGTGGTCAGCGTTAGGCCAAACAGCTCAGGCGTTGATCGGCCGGCGGCGGTCGCTACCAGCAACACCGCTAAGCTGCTGAGGCCGACGACCGAGCCGTTGAGAGCAATTCGGGCCCAGTGTCCGGTTCCCAGGATGGCGGCCGCTGGATCGCGCGGACGTTCCGCCATAACATGCGGCCCTTTTGGCTCCCGCGCCAAGGCCAGGCCCATGAACGGATCAGTCACCACGTTCAGCCAGATAATGTGAATCGGTAGCAATGGCAGCGGCAGGCCGATGAAGAGCGCGCTCAAAATTAAGACCAGCTCGCCCAGGTTTGAGGCGAGAAGGTAGATCAGCACCCGCTGGATGTTACGAAAAATAACCCGGCCTTCCTCGACCGCCGCCAAAATGCTGGACAGGTTACCATCGGTCACCACCATTTCCGCTGCTTCTTTGGCCGCGTCGGTGCTAGTCGTACCAATGGCCACGCCGATGTTGGCTTCGGTCAGCGCCGGGACATCATTGATGCCGTCGCCGGTCATGGCGACGATCTGGCCGCCGCGCTTGAGCAAGCGGGCAATTCGCAATTTCTGCTCCGGTGAGACGCGACTAAACACCACCGCTTGCGACAGCCGCTGGCTGAGCTCACGATCGCTCAACCGATCGAGGTCTCGACCGTCGAGGACTGCCCGGTCGTCATGTCCCGCCGCTAAGATGCCGATCTCGCGCGCCACCGCCACCGCCGTTACCCGGTAGTCGCCGGTCAGCATGATGACGCGAATTCCGGCGGCGCGAGCGGCCTCAACTGTGTCTCGCGCCTCAGGTCGAACCTGGTCGCGGATGCCAACTAAACCGAGGTAGACCAGGTGCTGACCAAGGTTTTGGTGCGTGATTGATCGCCAGTCGGCATCAGTTTCGGCGTAGGCAAAGGCCAGCCCGCGAAGCGAGCGCGTCGCCAGTTCTTCGAACGCCGCCCTGGCTTCTTGCCGGTCGGCGGCGGTGAACGGCTCGACACCGTCCGGGGTTAATTTACGCGTGCAGCGGTCCAGAATTTGGCGCGGCGCGCCCTTGACGGCAACCAAGTAACGCTGGTTCGCAGCGGTGTGGAAGGTGACCATGTACTTTAACGAGAAATCGAACGGAAACTCGCCCACCCGGGGAAAGGCCCGCTCAAGTTCATCCCGTGTCAAGGAGACTTTATAGCCGAGGACGGTCAGGCTGATTTCGGTCGGATCGCCGAGCCAACGCTCCTGGCCGTGCTCGTCATGCGACAACTGACTGTCATTGTTGAGTACGCCGACCTCGACCAGCCGGCGCAAGACCGTGTCCTCAACGAGTGAAATTTGCTGCTCGCCCTCGAAGAAATCCCCGTGTCGACCGTAGCCTTCGCCGGTGACGCGAACGCGCCGATGGTCGGTGATGATTTCCTCAACCATCATTTCGCCGAACGTCAGCGTCCCGGTCTTGTCCGAGGCGATGATCGTCACCGAACCGAGTGTTTCCACGGCGTAGAGTTTGCGAATCAGCGCGCGCCGCTTAGCCATCTGCCACATGCCCCAGGCAAAGGCCAAGGTGATGACCACTGGCAGACCCTCCGGAATCAACGACACGACCAAGCTAACGCTGAGCAACAATGAATCTTCAAACGAGAACGAGCGGGCGACGCTCAAGCCCAGGATTACCACCGACAGGACAACAATGACTGCGGCCAGGCGCTTGGCAAAATCGGCGATCTTACGTTGGAACGGCGTTGCGTCTTCCTCAGCGGCGGCGACGGCCTGAACAATTTGTCCAAAACGCGTGGCCGTCCCGATGTCCGTCACCGCCAACCGCCCCCGACCGGACGCCACCGTCGTGCCGCGCCACGCCAGGTTGCGTCGGTCGGGCAACGAGGTTGACGAACCAAGCGGATCAGTATGTTTTTCCGCCGGAACCGACTCGCCGGTAAAAACCGCCTCGTTGATTTTCAAGTTTATCGCCTCGACCAATCGTCCATCAGCCGGTACGACCGAACCGACTTCAAGCCGAACCACGTCGCCAGCCACCAGCTCTTCGGCTGGCAGCTGCCGCTCTTCGCCATCCCGCAGGACTAACACCAGCTGCGGCGACAACGACCGCAAGCGATTCATCGCTTCGTCGGCTTTGCGCTCTTGCATGAACCCGACGACCGCATTGAACACCAAAACCCCAATGATGATGAACGCGTCGGTCAGCGCCTCGAAGAAAAACGAGATGGCCGCGGCGCCGAACAGAATCAGGACTAACGGACTGGCAAACTGACTGATGAACAACCGGGCGTCAGAACGTCGACGTCGAACCGTAATGACGTTTCGGCCAGCGCTGCGTTGCCGTTCGGCCGCTTCGGTCGAGGTCAAACCGCGAATGGTCGTCCGCAGCTGTCGGAGTACCTCCTCGATATTTTGGGCGTGCCAGGGAATCGTCAATGGCGGCTGTTCCATGGTCATTGGTTACACCACATACTGGATGACGAGGGCGACGGTGGCCAGGGCGATGACCGTAAACGTCGCCCAACCGACCAGGCGCACGACTGTCGGACTGCGGCGGCGACCAACGATGTCTCGGCGATCCGCTAACCGAATGATGTACCATAAGAATATCGGTGCCAGCAAGCCATTGAGGACAGCGGCGAAAACTAGGAAGCTAATCGGTGGAACGCCGAGGGCATTGGTCAGCAGGCCGAGGGCAATCGCCACGACCATCACCAGGTAAAACGAATGGGCGTGCCGATAGTTTTCCGACAGGCCTTCACGCCAGCCGAATACTTCGGCGATGGCGTACGAGGCCGAAGCGGCCAGGATTGGAATGGCCAGTAAACCGGTGCCGACAATACCGAGGGTAAAAAGGATGAAAGCGAAGTTGGCGGTTAGCGGCCGAAGCGCCTCGGCCGCCTGGACCGCAGTTTGAATGTTGGTGATACCGGCTCGATGGAGCGTGGCTGCGGACATCACAATGATGAAGAACATGATCACGTTGGAAAAAATCATGCCGGCGGCGACGTCGCGCCGCATCGATTTGAGTTCAATTGACGTCGCCCCGCGGCGGGCCCGAACGGTCTTCCGGCCGGTCGCTATTTCCTCTTCCACTTCCTCCGACGTTTGCCAAAAAAACAAATACGGAGAAATGGTCGTGCCCAGTACGGCCACCACCATGGTCAACGACGCCGGGGTAAACGTCAGCGTCGGGACGATTGTTTGCTTCAGCACCGCCAACCAGTCCTGTTGCACAAAAAACGCCGCCGCCACGTACGCCAGCAGTGATAGCGTCAACCAGCGCAGCACATTGACGTACCGGCGGTAGCTGACAAATACTTCAAGCACGGCAATGCCCAACGCAAACAGCACCAGGTAGACCCACGGTGAGGCCGGCACCAGCAGCTGCACGGCCGCGGCCATGGCGCTCAGGTCAGCACCGATGTTGATGGTGTTGACCAGGAACAGCAGGCTGCTCAGGATGAAGACCACTTTGACCGAGGTGTGCTTCCGAAAAACCGCCGCCAGTCCCTGACCGCTGACCAGGCCGAGCCGGGCCGACATTTCCTGAACCGCCATCATCATCGGGGTGGTGAAGAGCGCCATCCACAGCAGGCCGTACCCGAACTGCGCCCCGGCTTGCGAGTACGTGGCAATGCCTGATGGATCGTCGTCAGACGCGCCGGTAATCACGCCCGGACCGATGCGTTTGAATGTTTTTTTCGGGTGGAACATGTAACAATATTATATCGGAAAACATGAAATTTCCCCAGCGCCGGCTTTTCCCGCCACCTTGATGTCAAAATCTAAAGGAAGGCGGGATCCCGTCGTATGACGGGACAGGCCTGCGCGCCAACGAAAATGAAAACCACCCACGTCTCCGTGGATGGGTAATGAACAGCGCTTGTATGATTACGGTGGCTGTCCGGGGACGTGCGGTAGACGACGATGACCTTCCGCTCTGGTTGACGCGATGATTGAATCTTGACAACGTAGGAGCGATACGGTAAAGAACCCATGCCTTTTGTCAACCGAATACATTGCGCGTCTCAATAACCAGTCCAGGCGCTTGATCGGCCCAAGACGAGGAGCCAATGCCAGACAACATCCTGAAACTGCTGTACCCGCCCGAACAGACCTTCATCACCAGTTACGCCTTCGATGACGCCAGCCTCGGAATCACCGTCACCTGCTGCGTACCGGAGGGAACGCAGTACACGGCCAATCCGATCCCGTACGTCACGGCTGAGAACTACGTCCGATGCTTGAGCCAGGCCTGCTACCTGCTGGCCGAGCACATTCTCGATCAGCGCCTGCTGCCCGTGGACATGGATGTAGCCGCCTTTCGCCGGGCCGCGGTCGAGTGGGAGATCTTCTACCGCAACCTGGCGATGACCTTCCACCAGCGCGTGATCAAGGGCGCGCCGTTCGAGATGCGCTTCACGCTCAAGAACTGGAAGGAGATCAGGAGGCTGGAGGACTTCCTGCTGTTCACCTTCACCAACGCCAGAACGGTCATCTCCGGCGAGATGAGCTTCGTGTTCAAGGGTTAGGCGTCACGTTATGACAAGGGCAACAAGGCCGTTGGAGTACTCCCGCGGCCTTTCGTCCTATGTGTAGTCTTGCAAAACGAAAACCGCCGCGACTGCTTGCGTTGGCCAGAAGTTAGCGAATAGCCTTCACCGCTTCGACTACGAGGAAGAGTGGTATTTCGCGGCGGCTCGCCAGCTTTAACTTCCTGTCTTGATTCGAAATGAAGTATCGCGTCAACTTGTCCACGATTCTTTTCTCCCGCGGACGGCGCTCGAACCAACTTTCTGGAAGTCCGAATCTCGTAGATGTCTCGGACAAGGAATCCGGCGTCACGCAGCGCATGAATGTACGACTGCAACGGGCGATGGTAGTGAATCGTCGCATGTCCGCTCTTCCAGTGCATCCGGTCATTGTCGGTTTCGGACATGTACTTCTTCAAAACCCGAGCATAGTACTTCTTCCCTTTGTATGAGACAACGGCATGTTGCCAGTCAGAATACAGTGGATGGACAATCGAAAAAACGAACCGACCGGATGACTTCAACACGCGAGCTACTTCCTTCATCACCTGATGAAAATGTGGAACGTCCATTAACACCATATTGGCTAATACGATATCGAATTTTAGGGATCCCAAACCCTTGAGGTTTACCGCGTCATGCTGGAGGTAATGAATCCTCAAGGGGTGACGTTTTTTCTTCTCTTGGGCCAATGAAACGAACTTTTTCGATTTATCAATGGCTGTTACTTCTGCCCCAGCTCGAGCCAACTGCCGAGAAAAATATCCATTGCCGCAGCCGATTTCCAAAATTACCCTGCTCTTCACCCTGCCGAGCAGGCGCCGGACAACCGGATCGATATCATGCTCCTGATGCCATACCCCTGTTTCGCCAGCCGCGCGGTCCCACCATTCCGCCACCTTATCCCACGAAACAGTTTTTGTCATGCACGCATTCTACCATAAACAAAACGAAAGCCGTGGCAAGTGGAAGCCGAGGTGGTGCTGGACTTTGCCAAAACCTAAAGAAGTGTATCTTTCTCGTTAATCAAGCCTTTTTTAATCAAAGCGCCGGAAAGTTTCTCGTGCTTGCCTTTGAGAACTGAAAACTCCTGGTGCCAACCTTCAGTCCGGTGCAGGTAACGATCCACTGAAGACTGTAGATTGGAAAAGCTGGCATGAATCTGGGTGGACAGATCATGCACGTCTTCTTTTGTTGCCATGTTCGTTTCAAGTCGGTGGATGTCTTCCGTCCTGGCGAAACCTCTCAGGTCTTCTTTCGTGGCAAAGCCTTTCAGATCCTCCTTCGTCGCCAGACCCTTCAGATCTGCCCTGGTAGTAAAACCTCTCAGGTCTTCTTTGGTTGCCATCTGGCTTTCGAAGCGGCGAATGTCCTCTTTGGTCGCAAAATCAGCCTTCAGTCCTTCCCGAAATTCAGCCATGAAGGTTTTGAAGTATTCCCTCGTGATTTGTTCAGACATAAGTCTTCCTTCGAGCCACCGAAAGTCTAGTAGCAGCTTAAGCCAGCCAGCCGTAACTGTCAAACATGAATGATATCAGTCCTCAGGGACGCAGCAGCTTTCTCCGTCACATTTTCCCGCCGCCCGAGGCCTGCCTGTCGGCAGACAGGGGTTCGCCTGCCCCGTAGTGTCCGAGTTTATCCGCGCACCAGAAGACCACCGACTCGGTCGGTGGATGAGATTGGTGCGGACGGTCTTCGGTGCGGGATTCCGCTCCGCACCGTAACAACTGGGGATACGGCCAGCTCCCGCTGGCGGAGCTTCATGAGGACTACTACGGGGTGCCCCGCGCTTGTCCCGACCTTTCGGTCACGAGCTCAAGGCCGAGTGGGCGGAGTCGAGGGGCTGCGGGGCGCGCCGCCGAATTATTTTACTACGGTCGTAGCGTCCCCGAAAATATTTCCCAAGCCAGAAGCGATTTTGCAACTAAAGACAAAATCATATAGGCTCGCTCGCCATAGAAATAATCTTTCCATGGACCGACTTTCTTGTACTGCAGGATCATGTTGATGGCAAAAATTGAGAACGTCGCAAAAATCGTGAATACAATCGCGTATACAAACCCCGGGACGTTCACGCCGGTGCTGGAAATGGCCGCACCAAAGTACGTGAAGATCACAACCCAAGGTATTGCACCGGCGAATACACCAACGTAGTAAGAGAGCCAATTCGTTTTCGGAGTTGTTTGGTTATGGACTTCCATGATGAGCCCCATCAAGTTCATGATCGCGTTCAGCGAAAAGAGAGTAATGAGCAGCCAAAAATCATACACCCCGCAAAGCATAGCAATGATCCAGATCATGACTGAGGACGAGAGCATGTATTCAAACCAGCGCAGTTTGTTCATGCCCTTGACCAAATTCTCTTCATACCAAATGCGCAGCGGGCCAGCGAGCAAAAAGTGGGCAATGGCGGAGAGAAATAGAAAAACGGACACAGCCGGACCAAGTCGAAGATCAAACCAATGTTCCGGCGTTGACGCAACGCCGAAGATAGGATTATTGGGATTGATTTTGAGATACGATGTAAAGACCGGCAGCGATGATGCGTTGCTAATCGCCACCATAATCACGCCTTGGACAAAGTGTAAAACGGCCATGGACCAATTCCAGGTACGGAGGCTGCGGAAGCGTTGTTCCGTAGAGGCTATGGGGGTATTCATATATTTTTCCTTTCAGTTGTTAGTATAGCAGAGTTTATTTGATGCCTGCTCAGCGGGGCGCGCCGCCTGTTGGGGGCTTATTTCAGTAAATCATCCAGTTCGCAAGAGAGTAAAGCTGACTTATTTAGCACAATTTGCTCTTTTTGATTTAACTTATCTGTGGTCATCCTAATAACCTTTGTGATGATAGTATCACCAAGTACGACTCGGTTTGTTTTTCTTAAATACCTTTCTGCTTTTTTGTAAAATAGAGTTGCGTACTGTTTAAGTTTCTCCATTATGGAAGGCTTATTGCTCAAACCACCACCGATAAATTCAGTGACGCTGTCTACCTTTTTTTCAATATTGATTAACAAATTACCCCCCCGATACTCAATCCAATAGTCGCTGAGTGCAAACATTATGCGAACTGGTTTTCCCTCTTCAGAGTGATACCAGTAAACAAAATAGTAAATGTCGGTCCGAAAATCCTGCTGGATGCCGACTTTTTCTAATTCAGTCACGGTGTGAATTTCATAAGATTCAAGCAGTCGAAAATAACTTTCACGCCAGTTGGTGACCCAATTTTCAATAAATGTCCTGTCAACGAACAGCGGTATAAGATCTTGTTTTAGATTTTCGTCACTGACTTTATTCATTTGGACCGTAAGCCTATCGAACAGCCCACGCGGATCATTCACATTAATGCCTTTGGCGGCGAGGTAATCAAAATCCGGTACCACTTTTTTACTCATATACCAAAGGAGGTCGTAGATGTCTCGTCCTTTTTCTTCATAGGTGGCGTCACCCACGCCGCGTTGACCACGTAAGAATATTGCGGCAATCTTGCTAGCCATAAGTGCAGACATATTATAGGTAACAATCACAAATGAGAGCTGATCCTTACTTATTGGTCTGCGTTCGATTACAGTTTTTGGGGCAACAAAGTTGTTGAGGTCTATTTTAATGTGCATCTGCTTTGAGGGATGCCCGGAGCTTAGCTCTTCGCCAACAATAAATTTTAGAAGTAAACCCCTTCCGGTGGTTATTTTTACCGTTAGAAAATCACTACCCGCCCCATATGTATTTGTGAAATGATTTTCAAGTTCTTTCTTTAATTCCTTCAGCCAACTTTCTGATATATGGTGAGCAACTTCAAAATCCAAATCGACAGACATCCGATTAAGATCGTGGACGATACGAAGCGCGGAGCCGCCATACAAGATCCATTTCTTGTGTTCCGGATGATGATAAATAAAATTGAGAACAAAGAACTGCAACTCTTCTTTGAGGGTATTGCGTCGAGTCTCTGCATCAATTCCTGCATTGGAGGCGATGGTATTGAGCTTGTTCTTCAATATCGATAGTATCTGCTCACTCATGTGAAAATTCCTTGATCATCGACCGTAACTTTTCCTGTTCGGATTTCTTCATCTGACCAAAGTCTATTCGAAGATCTTCAACTAATGCCTCAAGCCTCACTATTTCAAACCCGCGAAACTGATTGGTTCGGAAGTACAATAAATCAAACAGGGCTTTTGAGGGTGAGGCGATAAAGCTGTCAAACTTTCCTTTGACCAAGGAAAATCCAGTAAATAATTCTTTTTTTATGGACTGGTAAGAAAAGTTGCCTGCTCTTGTTTTGTATTCCCGAGTAACTTTGGGGGTGACCGAAGTAACCGTATGTATCGCCTCAGTCGTAAGATCATAATACTGGAGCGCAGCCCACGAACTCACGTACGACGGCGTCCGAATCACGTTGGCCAGATAGAACAAAAATGAAATATCTTTTTTGTATTTATTAAAAAAGTCAGCCGAAGTATACAATCCTTTTTTCAGCTGAAAAAACTCCCTGTATTTCATTGACCGGCTGACATAAGTATCAATCGTTACATCTGAAAGCCCAAGCTGTTTGCCCATCTGGTAAACAGTGTTTTTACTAAAGTAGGGCAATGGTTTGAGCTGATCTAGAAGGTTTTTTCGGCCTTTCATAAATATGACAATAGTGTATCATTTGTGAAATGACCTGTCAAATCCCGAGTAGCCACCCGCCCGCCTTCTCCGTCGCCTCATTTTTCCCGCCGCCCGAGGGGTTCGCCTGCCCCGTAGTGTCCGAGTTTATGAGGACTACTTCGGGGTGCCCCGCGCCTGTTCCGAGCGGCCTGTGGTGAGCGAAGTCGAACCAAGTCGAGGGGCTGCGGGGCGCGCCGCCTGTTAGGGGATGTCGGAGAGTCTCGAAAACCTAGTTTTCTCAAATCTGGCTTGGTCAATTCTTTTGTATGACCAGTCCTTGCTAGTCAGTTTAGAAACTTGCTTGCACCAATCCTCCGCACGCTTGTCTTTCAGTTTCACATCAACATCTTCTCTTCCTTTTGTCTCAATAATCCAGTTAGTGTCTTTTGTCTTCACAACGAAATCGGGAATGTATCCTCGCACAAATCCTTGTGTATCTATATATGGAATACGAAAATTGAGTGTTTGTTGATGATT
>JACQPY010000001.1 GCA_016207275.1 Candidatus Kerfeldbacteria bacterium | reverse complement strand
GCGGAATTCCCCCTAGAACCCCCTTCCGCCCGCCCGTCAGAAGCTCAAAATTGACGCTCAAAAAAGATTCGCGCGAAATGTATAATTACTTCACCAAAACTCACTTTGGCGGAAATCGTTGCGCCGCGCGCATCGCGCGGCGCGGCGGTTCCGCGTTTCAAAACAAAATCCGCCCTTGTTTTTGCGTTTAGCTTTTTCTAACCATCAACGCTATGAAGAAAGGTAAAATCCCAGAGGTCGCACCAGATCTTTCATTGAAAGAGCTCAAACCAAAATTGCCCTGCGTTCTCTATGCTCGGAAAAGCACCGAGGAGGACGATAAGCAGGTTATGAGCATCGAAGCTCAATTGTTTGAGCTTCGCGAATTTGCAAAGAGAGAACGCATTGAAATCGTCAAGGAATTTACCGAAGCAAAGAGCGCAAAGAAGCCCGGGCGAGACGAATTCGGGAAAATGCTCACGATGATTGAAAGGAGTCGAAAGCCGCTAGGCATTTTGGCGTGGCACCCGGATCGTCTCGCCCGCAATAGCGTTGATGGCGGTAGAGTTATCTACCTCGTAGACACCGGCGCGATTGCTTCTTTGCGCTTCCCGCAATTTTGGTTTGAGCCAACTCCGCAAGGGAAATTCATGTTGCAAGTGGCGTTCGGCCAGTCCAAATACTTTTCCGACAATTTGGTGGAAAATGTCAAACGCGGCATCCGTCAAAAACTCCGCCGTGGCGAATGGCTGACCCGCGCGCCCCTTGGCTATGTGAACAATCCCAAAACCAAGAACATTGACCCGCATCCGGTATACAGCAAGGTCATTCATCGAGCGTTCAAAGAATACGCCAAGGGAACGCACACGCTCGTATCGCTGGCACAGTTTTTAGCGGACCACGGTGTTGTACAGATGAACCGAACGCCACTTGCAAAAGTTTCCGTCGTCAAAATGTTGACGAATAGGGCGTATTTAGGATTCATCAATCATCACGGAGAATGGCACGACGGAAACTTTGAGCCGATTCTTTCCCCGACACTGTTTGAGGCCGTGCAAAAAGTCCTCAAATCGAAGCAACGACCGCGCAAACGAAAGGAAAAGCACGATTTCCCCTTTACCCAGTTTGCGCGCTGCGGCGAGTGCGGGAGCATGATCACGGCACAGTATGCAACGAATCGCTGGGGCACGAAATACACCTACTATCGTTGTTCCAAGAAAAGCGGAAAGTGCGGTCAGCCGTACATTCAAGCCCCCGCACTCGCCGCTCAATTAAAATTACTACTTCAAACAGTGTCGCTTCCTCTTGAAGAAATTGAGGTAATGGAAAAACAGATTGAAACATGGGAACAAGAGTCAATTTCTTCGAGAGGAATAGTTGCCAATAATCTCAAAACCAAGTTAGCAGAAACGAAAGAGAAAATAGATCGCCTTGTTTCACTGTACCTGGATGGCGACATTGAGCGCGAGATATACCTCGAACGCAAAGACGCATTGATGCGCGAGAAAGCCAAACTTGAAGAACGAAACGGAGATTTTGGGCAGCTGGGAAAGAATCGGCTCGAACCCTTGCGGAGTTTCGTTTTGTCCTTGAGAGAAGCGGAAAAAGTCGCACAAACAGAAAATCACGCTGCGTGGCGCGATTTTTTCCGCAAAATCGGCTCTAACCCCTCTCTCAAGGATAAAACGCTTTCAATTGGATGGAGCGACCTCTGGGATTTTACCGCAAAAACAAAGGCGGATTTTGTTTTGAAACGCGGAACCGCCGCGCCGCGCGATGCGCGCGGCGCAACGATTTCCGCCAAAGTGAGTTTTGGTGAGCCCGGATGGATTCGAACCATCAACCCTCTGCTTAAAAGGCAGATGCTCTACCATTGAGCTACGGGCCCGCGTGTGCAGAACATTTAACGTTTGACATTTGACTATTGACCGTGCACGACCACAGTGTCCTACAGTCAAACGTCAAATGTCAATAGTCAAACGTTATCTACCCACTTTCAGCGCCCGCTCCACCAGTTTCAAAAACACTTGCCGGGTTGTCTCCACGTCGGCCATGGCTCGATGCGCCGTGGGTTGCGGTACTTGCAAGTAGCGGGCAACTGATTCCAACGAGTACGAGGGGAGAATCAGGTACTTCCGCGACAGCAGCAGCGTGTCGAGGACGCTGTTGGTCAACGGCGGCAGTGCGTGAAGGGTAAAATGCTTGTTCAAAAATCCGAGATCGAACGGAATGTTGTGGCCGATCAAGACCGCTGAACCGAGGAAGGCGTGGAGAACCGGGAAAACTTCGTGCCCCGCTTTGCCTTCAGCCGCCAACAGCTCGGGGCCGATGCCGTTGAACAGCACGCTGCCGGGATCGAGCGGGCGGCTGGCCTGGACCAAGGCCTGATACTGCCCGATCACTGACTGGCCGCGGATTTTCTGGGCCGCCACCTCAACAATCTCGTGGCCGTCTTCTGGCTTAAAGCCAGTCGTTTCCACGTCGATAACGGCAAACTCACTGGGCCTAACCAGGTTCGGCATGGCTCGTAGTCTAGGCTACCGCGGCCACGCTTTCAAGGGTGTGGACAGTTCCGGGGGAAAACTTGTGCGTGTCGGCACTTGCTCCAGTCTGTCGCTCACCGTACAATACAGTGCGCCATGGCCACCGAAACCATCGCCAAGTTGCCGCCGCAAAACCTCGAGGCCGAGCAGTCGGTTCTCGGCTCGCTCCTGATCGATAAAGAAGCGATCATTCGGGTAGCCGACATCATCCGGCCGACCGACTTCTACAAAGACGCCCACCGGGCAATCTACGAGGCGATGCTCGAGCTCTACGAAAAGCGCGAGCCGATTGACGTCCTGTCGTTAACCAACGTCCTCCAGTCGGGCGACCGGCTGGACCAGATCGGCGGCCGGAGCTACTTGGCGTCGCTGACCTCGGCCGTACCGTCATCATCGAACATCGTCACCTACGCCCGAATCGTCCAGCACAAGGCCACCCTCCGCCGGTTGATCACCGCCGCTTCCGAGATTATGGAGCTCGGCTACCGCGAAACCGAGGACGTCGCCAACTTGCTCGACCAGGCGGAGCAGGCGGTCTTCAGCGTCTCGCAGAAGTACTTACGGCAACAGTTTATCCCGCTCAAAGCCGTCCTGACCGAGGCCTTCGACCGGATTGACGAGCTGCACCGCGAGTCAGGCAAGCTCCGCGGCCTCGCCACCGGGCTATCCGACCTCGACAACTTGCTGGCCGGCTTGCAGCGCGGCGACCTGATTGTCCTGGCCGCCCGGCCCTCGGTCGGGAAAACCTCGCTGGCTTTGGACATTGCCCGCCACGCCGCGGTCCGGGAAAAAGTTCCGGTCGGCGTCTTCTCCTTGGAAATGTCGAAGGAGCAGCTGGTTGACCGACTGCTGGTGGCGGAAGCCGGCGTCGACCTCTGGAAGATGCGGACCGGCAAGCTGTCCGAAGACGAGGACTTCAGCCGGATCGGCCACGCCATGGGCGTGCTCTCCGAAGCGCCGCTGTTCATTGACGACTCGGCGATCAGCACCGTCCTGGAAATGCGGACCAAAGCCCGACGACTTCAATCCGAGCACGGTCTCGGCCTGCTGGTCGTCGACTACCTCCAGCTGATGGAGGGCCGCGCCGACGCCGAAAACCGGGTGCTGCAAATCGCCGAAATTACCCGCGGCCTAAAAGGCCTGGCCAAGGAGATCAACGTGCCGGTGCTGGCCATTTCGCAGCTCTCGCGGGCCACTGAAATGCGCAACCCGCCGATTCCCAAGTTGTCCGATCTCCGCGAATCCGGTTCGATCGAGCAAGACGCCGACGTGGTGCTGTTCATCTACCGCGAAGAGTTGCACCGGCCCGACACGAACCGCAAGCATATCGCCGATTTGATGATCGCCAAGCACCGCAACGGCCCGACCGGTCAGCTGCAAGTTTACTTTGACGAAGCCAAAACCAGCTTCCGCACGCTCGAGAAACGCCTGGAAGCGCCGCCGTTCTAGATCCGCAGCTCAATCAGTCGTTACTACTGCACCGTTGGCAACCCTGTGCTATGCTTAGTAGGTATGTTCAGTAAACTCAAGCAGTACAAAGAGCTCCGCCACCAGGCCAAGACCATCCAGAATACCCTGAAAGAGGTGGTGGTTCACGCCGACGCCGATCACGGGAAGATTCAGGTGGTCATGGACGGCAACCAGGAGGTGCTGGGAATCGAGATTGATCCCGATCACCTGCGAGCGGAAAAACGCGAAGAACTGCAGCAGCACCTGGCCGAAGCCGTCAACAACGCCATCCGTAAATCGCAAGTTGAAGCGGCTAAGGTATTAAAACAAACGCCGGGCTTCAAGCTGCCGGGCGGGCTTGGCTGACGCATGGCCCAGCTGCCGAAGCCGCTGCAAGAGCTGGTTGACGCGTTCCGGAAGTTTCCTGGCGTTGGCGACAAAAACGCCCAGCGTTTCACCTTCCACCTGCTCCGCCAGTCACCGGCCGACCTGAAAGCGCTGAGTGAGCGCATCGCCTCCTTGCCGGCGCGGGTTACCCGGTGTAGCGTCTGCGGCCTGGTTGACGAGGCCTCGCCCTGCCGCTTTGATCGCGATCCGAGTCGCGATCAGACCACCGTCTGCGTGGTGGCCGAAACCCCCGACGTCAGCGTGATTGAGCAGAGCGGCGAGTACCACGGTCGGTACCATGTCCTCGGCGGCGTCCTCAACCCCCTCGAGGGCGTGACGCCGGACCAGCTTAATCTGGCGTCCTTGCTCGAACGCGTTAAGACTGACCATGTCCGCGAGGTCATCATTGCCACTAACCCCGACATGGAAGGTGAAACCACCGCCTTACATCTTAAGAAAATCTTGCGTCCCCTCGGGGTCACGGTCACCCGCCTCGGTCGGGGCCTGCCCATGGGCGCGACGCTCGAGTACGCTGACGAGGTGACGGTGGCCAACGCCCTGCGCGGTCGACAGAACGCCTAGCCCAAAACGCCGCCCCCGCTGAGCGGCCTCGGCGCGCCGGTCTTACTGGCCACGATGAATATTGGTAACCTCAAGTTCAGTCAGGCTTTGCCGATGACCGAACTTTTTGCGGTATCGGACCTTGGGCTTATACTTGAGAACGGTCACCTTGTCGCCGCGGTACTGTCGGAGGACCTTGGCTTCGACGGTAACGCCAGCGACCTGCGGCTGGCCGACCTGGATGCGGGCGCCGCCGGCGACCAACAAGACTGCGTCAAAACGGACAGTTTTTCCGGCTTCAACCGCCAACGCATCGACAGACAGCCGCTGTCCCTGGGAAACGAGATACTGTTTTCCGCTGATCGCGACGATAGCAAACATAGCGTGTGGGTCAACGTTAGGCCGTTAGCCTATCATGGTTCGGAAAATCCGTCAAACTCAATGGCCGCGGGCGAACCGATCGTAATTCCGTGCTCAGCCACGAAACCGGCGTTAACCTCGAGCACGGACGTCGCGAATTGCTCAGGCGTATACAGCGGCGGCACGCCGTCAGGAACTGGGACGTTCAGGGCGACGTCGACCACCTGACCGTTGTTGATCCAGATGATATCGAGCGGGAAGCGCATTCCCTGCATCCAGAACGCATGCGGTCCGGGTTGCTCAAAGACGAACAGCATACCCGCGTCGGCCGGCAGCGATTCGCGCCCAGCTAGCCCCGTGCTCCGGGCGGCCAGCGTGGCCGCCACCTCCGCCCGAACCCTGACACTAGCAAAGCTAACCGCGGCCAGTTGCGGTCGCCGTTCGACCGTCCCCTGCCACAGACGGCTGAAAAACTTCCCGACGTCTCCGCCACTGAATCCATAGAGGGAGGCGCCGATGACCAAGGCCACAATTAACAGAAAAATTACTTGTCGCTTCATGGTTTTTCCGCGGCTCGCCGACGGCTAGCGCCGATAACCAAGGCCGTGGCCAATCCGACCATCACCAAGCCGAGAACCAACAAAATCAGTAATTTCTCCGCGCCCCTGAACAGTAAGGTGGCCGCGCCAAAAACGGCGGTCAATAGATACAGGAATAAGACCGCCCCGCGGTGCGAAAAGCCAACGTCGAGCAGGCGGAAGTGAAGGTGTTTCTTGTCGGCCGTGTAGAACGGCGAACGACGCTCAACCAACGCTCGTCGAACAATGACCCAGGCCACGTCGAGCATGGGAATGCCCATGATCAGCAAGGCCGTGGCGATTTTGCCGCCGGCAATGATGGCCAAGGTGCCGAGCAAGAAGCCGGTCAGGAGCGACCCGCCCTCGCCGAGGAACAGTCGCGCCGGGTGCCAATTCAGCGCCAGGAAGCCGGTGCAGGCGCCGGCCAGAATAATCGCCAGGTTGGCGGTTTCCGGTTGGAGCACCGGCGGCCGCATCGACAGCAAGAAAACAATGACGCTGCCGATGGCGGTAATGCCGGATACCAGGCCATCGAGGCCGTCAAGGAATTTCGTCGTATAAGCCATCCCCATCAACCAGACAAACGAAAAGACATCGGCCCACAAGGTCAGGTGGTAGGTCACCCCGCCCCAACTGGCAATCGGGATGTTAATCGAATCCAGTCTAATCACCCCACCGAGGGGGTTAGTTATGAATTTGACGCCGACGCCGCTGGCAATCACCGCCAGGGTGGCCAGGACTGGAAAAATAATTTGCTTCCGCGGCGACAGACGGTAGCGGTCATCGAGGTAGCCGCCCAGCATCAACAAACAGGCGCCGATAAAAATTCCCCACAGGTGTTTTGGCAGAACGAAGATTCCGGTCACCGTGCCCGGCTGCTGACTTAAGACCGCGACCAGGGTAAAAAAACTGACGAAGATAGCTAAACCGCCAAGCAACGGCACTGGCCGGCTGTGCACCTTACGAGCCGGATCATCTTCAGGGCGGTCAACCACGCCGCCACGACGGGCGGCCGCTCGGACAACTACTGACGCCACCAACGATGCTGCCGCAGCAATTGCAAAGTACCACCAGGCGTTCATGGTGACTCCTTCCGCCGCCGCTCGAGATACGATTCAAGTATGGCCGCGGCAGCAATGCTGTCGGGGTCGGCCGACGACTGGCGAAACCGCGCGGCGTAGGCGGTGGTCATCCGCTCGTCTTCAAAATCAACCGGTAAACTCAGCGCTTCTTCCAACTCGCACATGATTGACTGAATGGCGGTGGCTTGCGGCCCTCGTTCGCCGCGCAGGGTTAAGGGCAAACCAACGACGATCCGCTCCACGCCCTCAGCTTGAATTAATTGGTCGAGTTCGCTAAAAAGGGCGCGCTTGCCGCGATTGATCAAGGCCGGACGCGTGAAGACGTGGTAGCCAGCTTCATCGCTGATCGCCACGCCTACCCGCTTGTCACCGTAGTCGAGGCCTAGGATTCGTCCCATCGTGGCGGCGTCAATAGTTCATACCCGTGGTCGGTCACTAAAACAGTTCGCTCCTCATGCGCCGCCAGGCTACCATCAGCCGTGCGCACTGTCCAGCCGTCACCATCAGTCGTCACCGTGTATCGGCCAGCGGTAATCATCGGCTCGACCGCAATCGCCGTGCCTGACCGCAGCCGACTGCCCGTACCAGGTTGGCCGAAGTTAGGAATTGACGGTTCCTCGTGAATACTCCGGCCAACGCCATGACCAACGAGGTCGCGAACCACACTGTAGTCGTGTGCTTCGATAAGCTGTTGGACGGCCGCGCCGATGTCGCCGGTCGTGGCGCCGGCGCGAACCTGCCTCAACCCTTCTCGTAAAGCCGCTTGCGCTACTGCAATAATCTCTGTCTGGCGAGTCTGACGTGAAACAACTACGGTCGTGGCCATGTCAGTGTACATACCGCGATACACCACGCCGAGGTCAAGACTAACTACAGCACCCTCCTTCAGAATCTTGTTCTTACGGGGAACTCCATGGACGACTTCGTCGTTAACGGAGATACAGATCGTGCGTGGATACCCACGGTAACCTTTAAAAGCGGGGTTTCCCCCCAGTTTCCGAATGGCCGATTCAGCGAGTGTATCAAGCTCAATGGTGGCGACCACGCCCCGACGGATGGCGGCAATAACCTGCTGCATCGCTTGCGCGAGTATCTGCCCGCTTCGACGAATCGCCGCGAGTTCTTGTTCGCTCAGCGGCGCCGGTTTGGTCATCGACCTAGTCGTCCAGCGCGTCGGCGAACGATGTTCAAAATGGCGCGCCCTACCCGTGGAATTATCGGCCGGGCATCAACGCTAACCAAAAGTCCGGCCCGCCGATAGAACTTCAGGAGGGGCGCAACTGCCCGACGGTAGGTCTTCAAACGGCGGCGGACCGCGGCCGGCCGATCGTCTTCCCGCACCATCAGCCGACCGCGCAGTCGTTTGGGCGGCGGGTTGAATCGCAGATGGTAAATGGTCCCGTCCGGGGCCATCCGCCGACCGCGCAGCCGTTTGACCGCTTCCCGATCAGCCAGCTCAAAGTTCGCGACCACGGTCGGCCGAGCGACCCGTTCTAAAAATCGAGCCTGGGAAAGCGTCCGGGGATACCCATCCAGCACATACCCACGTCGGCAGTCAGGCCGCCGCAGACGGTGGGCGAGAATCTGATTGGTCAGCCGATTAGATACTAATGAACCGGCATCAAGAAGAGCTGAGACTTTCCGGCCGAGCGGCGTTCGGTGCTTGATATGCGTACGAAAAATGTCGCCCGTCGAAATATGAGGCAGCTTCAGGAGTTTAGCCAGCCGCGCCGCCTGCGTTCCTTTGCCAGACCCTTGTGGACCGAGGATGACAATCCGGTGAGGAGATTGTTGACGTTTAGCCATTAACGTTGAACGATTGATTTTTGACGTGTGACGTGTGACCAGACGGACTGACATCAAATCAACAAGTCATAAGTCAAATGTCACATGTCAAATATTCTTCTAGAACCCCTCGTAGTCCCGCATTACCAGCTGCGCGTCGATCTGTTTGACGGTTTCAATGACCACCGCCACGACGATCAGCAAGCTCGTCCCCCCGACTACTAAGGTCGTAATCTGCGTCGTCGACTGCAGAATATTCGGCAACACGGCGATCGCACCGAGAAAGAGCGCACCAGCAAGCATAATGCGGTTGGACACGTAGCTGAGGTACTGCGCCGTATGCTGACCCGGTCTGATACCGGGTACGAATCCGCCCTGCTTCTGTAAATTTTCGGAAATTTGTTGCGGGTGGAACACCACCGAGGTGTAGAAGTACGTGAAGGCAAAAACCAGGACGAAATAGATGCCGGCATAGAAGAGTTGGTTTTGAAACAGCGTCGTCGTTCCCCGCGAGGCCGCGGCCAGCCAGCCGATATTCGAATTGGCGAAAAACTGGGCGATCAGCGGAGGAAACACGACCAACGACACGGCAAAAATGATGGGAATGACGCCGGCTTGGTTAACCCGTAACGGCAGGTGGGTGTCAACCCCACCGAACACGCGGTTGCCCCGGATGCGGCGCGCGTACGAGACCGGGATGTTGCGTTGTGCCTCGGTAATGAAGACAATACCGGCAATGGTAATGAGGCCAACGGCGGCGATCAGTAGGTAGGTGAAAATTTTAGTTGGGTCAAAGGTGGCCAGGGTCCGCTGCAGGCTGACCGGCAGCTGGGCGACAATACCGGCAAAGATCAGGAGCGAAATGCCATTACCAATTTTCTTCTCGCTAATGAGCTCGCCGATCCACATCAAGAACATCGTCCCGCCGGTAATCGCGACCACGGCGGTAATTAAATTAAATGGCGACATCGCCGGGATGATTCCGCCCCCCTGCTGACGCAGCAGGGTAATGGTGCTGAACGCTTGCAGCGCGGCCAACGGCACGGTCAGCATCCGCGTCCATTGATTGATCTTATGGTATCCCTGCTCGCCTTCTTTCGACAAGCGCTCGAGGGCCGGAATGATCATGGTCAACAACTGAAAAATGATCGAAGCGGTAATATACGGACCAACCCCGAGCATGACGATCGAAAAGTTCTCCAAACCACCGCCGGAGAAGATGTTCAGCAGACCGAGCAGTTGGTTCGAGCTAAAGAATCGACGCAGGGCTTCGGTATCGACGCCGGGAATAGGAATGTGGGCAATAATTCGAAAAACGACCAGCATGGCCAGGACGAACAAAATCTTCGTTCGCAGATCACGAACCCGCCAAATTTGGCCAAGCTTCTCAAGCATTCGCTTGTTCGTTAGCGGTGGTTGCCGCTCGAGCTGCTACTGGCGCCCGACGATGCAGCCGGACGACCGTACCGCCAGCCGCTGCAATGGCCTGCTGAGCCGAGGCGGAAAAGGCGTGGGCCCGGACGGTCAGTTTTTTCGATAGCGTTCCTCGGCCGAGCACCTTGACGCCGGCGCCGCTCGTCCGAACCAAGCCCTTCTGTTCGAGCAGTTCGGGCGTGACCACTTGACCAACGTCGAAGGCCTGCTCGAGCTCGGTCAGATTAACCACCGCCAGCTTATGGTGGCGGCTGGTAAACCCCCGCTGCTTCGGCACGCGCTCGAGCAACGCGCGAAGGCTACGTCGGATCAGTCCACGCCGACCGCCCGACCGAGAACGCTGACCTTTCAGACCCCGCCCGCTGTAGGTACCGCGCGAAGCATTGCCGCGACCAACGCGGCGCCGCCGAACCCGAGCGCCAGGGTTAGTCGAAAGTTGGTGCAATGACAAGGGCATGGTTAGGCTGACAACTTGCGCTTCAGATCGTCGCGTGTCTGGAGCTGCCGGAGCGCCTCCATGACAGCATACACGTTGTTGACTTTATTCGACGAGCCGAGCATTTTAGCGACCACGTTGCGAATCCCCGCTAGTTCCACGATCGAGCGAATTGGACCACCAGCAATCACGCCGCTGCCCTTCGGCGCCGGCTTGAGGATGACCTTGGCGGCGCCGAACTTAACGCGCACTTCGTGCGGAATCGTCTCGTTGACGATCGGTACGTTCAACAAGCTTTTCCGCGCCCGGGTTGAACCTTTGCTGACCGCCGTGGTCACGTCGAGGCCTTTCCCGATGCCAATGCCGACCCGGCCCTTGCCGTCGCCGAGTGCCACGGTCGCGCGAAAACGCATCCGCTTGCCCCCGGCAACCACGCGGGTCACCCGGCGAATGTCGATGATCTTCTGCTGAAACTCCTTCTCCTCGCGGGACCCGCCCTCGCGGCGACGCCGTCCGCCCGCCCGTCGTTGTGGAAAGTTAGCCATAGATTAAAACAATACTGACTCGCGCGCCCCCTCGGCCAGCGCCTTAACCTGTCCGTGGTAGGAATGTCCGCCGCGGTCAAAGACGACCGCGGTGATGCCCTTAGCTTTGGCTCGCTGACCAATCAGCTGACCAACCTGACGGGCCACCTCGACGGTCACGGTTTTGACCGCCTTAACGTCGCGGTCTGAGGCGGCCGCCAGTGTTCGGCCAGCCGCATCATCAATGAGCTGAGCGCTAATGTGCTTGAGGCTCCGGAAAACGGCCAAACGTGGGCGTTCTGCCGAGCCGAAAAGGCGGGCTCGGACACGGGCATGGCGGCGGCGGCGAATGTATTGACGATCAATCTGCGGGGGCATACCTACTTTACTCCAGCAGCTTTCACTACTTTACCAGCTTTTTGCCGAACATGCTCACCGACGTACCGAATGCCCTTACCTTTGTATGGCTCGGGCGGGCGCAGCTTCCGAATCTTCGCGGCCAGCTCACCGACCAGCTGCTTATCAACGCCGCTGATGGTAATCACGTTTTTCTCAACGGTAATCGAAGTCCCGGCGGGAATCGGAAAATAAACGGGGTGGGAATAGCCGAGGTTGAGGAGTAGCTGTTGACCCTCGACCGTCGCCCGGTAGCCGACGCCGCGGATTTCCAGCTGCTTTTGAAAACCCTTCTCGACGCCCTCGATGCAGTTAGCCACCAACACCCGGAACAGCCCCCACAAGGCCCGGTCCCGTTTCTCATCAGGGTTGGCGACCGAGACGGCAACGGCACCGTCCTGGACGTGGAGGTTGATGCGTTCGTGCAGCGCTAAGGAAAGCTCGCCTTTTGGACCTTTGACCACGCAGGTTCGATCGTTGACGTCGACGGTCACGCCCGCGGGAATGCGTACGGGAAGTTTGCCAATGCGCGACATACTAAAAAACCTCACAGATAACCTCGCCGCCCAGCTTGCGGCGGCGGGCCTCACGGTTCGTCATCATGCCCTGCGGCGTGGAAATGACTGCCAAACCGAAGTTGTTGGCGACAATCGGCAAATTGAGGTGACCAACGTAGATCCGTCGGCCGGGCCGGCTGACGCGTCGGATTGACCGAATGATGCTGCGACCCTGATCATCGTACTTCAGGGTGACGACCATAGTCCGTGGCGGGGTGCCGTGGGTGATGACGTTGGCAATCCAGCCGGCCTGAACCAGTACCTGGGCCAAGGCTAGCTTGGCTTTCGAGTAGGGTACCGACGCACTGCGGCTACGCACTTCCGCGGCGTTGCGGAGGCGGGTGAGCATGTCGGCGATGGGATCGGTTGAGAATAACATCGAAATAGTTAACGATTACCAGCTCGACTTACGAATCCCCGGAACATCACCGCGGTTGGCTAGTTCCCGGAAGCAAATCCGGCAGAGTTGAAACTTCCGGATGTAGCCGCGCGTGCGGCCGCAACGCCAACATCGGCGGACGAGGCGGGTGGAAAACTTCGGGTGGCGGAGCGACTTAGCGATTTGGGCGGACGTAGCCATGGGAAACCTTAACGCCTTGATGCTTGAAGCGGGAAACCGAGTGCGCGCAGGAGGGTCAACCCCTCGGCCGGCGTCTTGGCCGTCGTCACGATGGTGATACCGACGCCGTGGATTTGGTCGACGCTGTCACTGGCAATTTCGGGGAAGACCAAGTGTTCTTTGAGACCCAGCGTATAGATACCGTGGCGGTCGAAGGACGTTGGGCTCAAGCCCTGAAAATCGCGAACGCGCGGCAAGGCGGCATGGATTAACTTTTCCAAGAAGTGTCTCATCGGTCGACCGCGGAGGGTGACCATCGCGCCGATGGGCATGCCGGCACGAATTTTAAATGAGGCAATCGACTTTCGGGCGCTGGTCCGGACTGGTTTTTGACCAGTGATCCGCTCGAGACTCTTAACCACGGTCTCGAGTTCTTTCGCGTCGCGAACGGCGCGACCGACACCGACGTTGAGGACTACCTTGGTGATTTTCGGCACGGCGTGCTGATTCGTGTAACCAAACTGTTCTTTGAGTTTCCGGGCCGCCGCCTGGTAGCGTTCGGTAAAGGTCGCTATCCGCTGGTTCATAGGGTTTCGTGGCATTTTGCACAGCTGCGAACTTTTTTTTCGCCCAACCGCTTGACCATCGGCCGAGTCAGCCGGCCGCACTGGCCGCAGATTAACTGGACATTGGAGAGGTGCAGCGGCGAAGCGAACTGAATCCGCTGTCCCTTTTCGCGTTCGCGGCGGGCGCGAACATTCTTGGTCATTAAATTTAGATTCTCCACCACGATGCGCTCGTACTTTGAAAGCACCTGCAGCACTTTACCTCGCTTGCCGCGATCCTTACCGGTGACCACCTGGACGAGATCGCCTTTCTTGATGCGCGGCACGGTCATACCACCTCGGGCGCCAGGGAAATAATCTTGGTAAAACCTTTCTGCTTGAGCTCGCGGGCAATCGGCCCGAAGACGCGAGTCGCCCGCGGCTCCTTTGACGTACGGTCAATCAGGACGCAGGCATTCTCGTCAAACCGAACGGCCGTTCCATCCAGGCGCTGGTACTCTTTGCGTTGGCGGACGACCACGGCGTGAGCGACCTCACCTTTCTTAACTGCCGCCCGCGGAACCGCTTCTTTGACGCTGACCGTGATGATCTCCCCCAGGCGGGCGTATCGTTTGCGGTGACCGCCCAAAACTCGAATACACATCACCTTTCGGGCACCGGAGTTATCGGCTACGTGGAGCATCGTTCGCAGCTGAATCATGCCCCCTCCTGACGCCCGCCGACGCGGCTGACGACACGCCACCGCTTGTCTTTCGACCACGGACGGGTTTCCTCAATGACCACCCGGTCGCCAACATGAAATTGCCGTTGCTCGTCGTGGGCTTTGAGTTTGGTGCTGACACGAAACTGCTTGCGGTATTGGGGGTGGGTCTTGACGCGTTCGATCCGAACCACCACCGTCTTCGCCATTCGGTCAGCGACCACGGTCCCCATCAAACGTCGGCGACGGGAATGTTTTGTCGACATCGATTAGGTCTCCGACGATGACCGTAAGTGTTTCATAAAAGTCTGGATCCGAGCGATCCGCGCTCGAAGTTCACGAATCTCGCGAACGTCTTTATGCTGGTTAGCGGCCACCCGAAAACGAAGATCACGCAAGGCTTCGCGGCTCGCCGCCAGCAGTCGCTGCAGTTCGGGACGGCCGTGATGGCGTAATTCGTTGAGCTGGTCACGTCGTTTCGGCATGCTAAATCATTTCCTTGTCCACCACCCGCGTTTTGACCGGCAGCTTGTAGGCGGCCAGGCGCAAGGCTTCGCGGGCAACGTCGGGGGCCACGCCGTCCATTTCAAAGAGTACCGTTCCGGGTTTAACCACGGCCACAAAATGGTCGACTGCACCCTTGCCGCCGCCCATGCCGACCTCCAATCCCTTGAACGTCACCGGTTTGTCGGGAAAAATGCGAATCCAAATCTTGCCGCCGCGTTGAACAAATCGGGTCATCGCCCGCCGGGCCGCTTCGATCTGCCGCGCGGTCAGCCAGGATGCTTCCAGCGCCCGTAGGCCAAAAGACCCGAAACTCAACTCGGTTTTGCGCCGGGCTTTGCCGCGGATCGCGCCACGTTGGTGCTTGCGATGTTTAACCTTCTTCGGGAGTAACATAGTGCTCAGGCTGGCTCATGACGATTCTTCTCGGCAAAGACCTCGCCGCGGTAGATCCAAACCTTGACGCCGATCGCCCCGTAGGTGGTCCGGGCTGCGCCGCGGGCGTACTCCACGTTGGCCCGCAGCGTTTGGAGCGGAATCTTACCGGTGGAGAGTTTTTCCGTTCGGGCGATTTCCGCGCCGTTGAGACGGCCGGCGAGGATGACTTTTGCGCCCAGCGCGCCGGCGCGCATAATCTGGTCGATGGTGTGCTTCATCACCCGGCGAAAGGGCAGGCGTTTCTGAATTTGGTCAATGACGTTGCGGACAACGACTTGGGCGTTCTGTTCGGGGTTGCCAACTTCCTGGACGTTGACTTTCACGTTAACCTTGCGACGTCCTCGTCCGATGATACGAGTCAGATCTTTCCTCAACTGTTCGACGCCGGTGCCACCGCGTCCAATGACCATTCCCGGTCGAGAGGTGTTGATGGTCACGGCCACGCCGTTAGCCGAACGCTCAATGTCAACGCTGGCTAATCCGGCCTCGCCTAATTTACGGTTGAGGAACGAACGGATTTCCACATCCTCGCGGAGTAATTCGCTGTACTTCTTACTCTGTCGGGCAAACCATTTCGAATTCCAGGTGTCAATGACACCGATGCGGAATACTTTCGGATGTACCTTCTGTCCCATGGCTAGACCTTAGCCTTTTCGCCGGGATGGCTCAGACGTTCGGATGATCGCTTTACTGAAGTTGGCGTGGCGGTCGATTTGCTCCCCGAAACGCTTGGCTCAGCCGGCTGGCCTTTGACGTTCTTCCGCGACCACTTTGCCGGGGCGGATTCGGCCGGCTTCTTCGGGCTTGGCGTTGCGCCAATGCGGGGAGCGAGGACGACGGTTACGTGCGACAGGCGTTTCATGACCGGCGTGGCTCGACCCATCGCCCGCGGCTGGAATCGCTTTAGTTTCGGTCCTTCGTCGGCGAAGGCCTGCTTGACGTACAAAGTCTTGGGATCGAGCTTGAAATTGTGCTCGGCGTTGGCTTCCGCCGACTTCAGCAGCTTCAGCAGCGGTCGACTGGCCGCTTTGGGCAGGTGCTGGAGCTGCACTTCGGCGTCGGTAACGGCCTGACCGCGAATCAGATCTAAAACCAACCGCACCTTACGGGGCGCCAGACGGAGGAAGCGAAGTTTAGCCACCACGTCCATACCTTACTTCGTCTCCTCGGCCGGTTTGGCGACCTTGGTCGCCGTGGCCGCGGCGGCGGCGGCCGCGGCTTCAGCTTCTTTCTGGATTCGACCGCCGTGCCGAACAAACTTGCGCGTCGGAGAAAATTCGCCGAGTCGGTGGCCAACCATATTCTCGACGATATAGACGGGTAAGTGCGTCCGGCCGTTGTGGACGCCAATGGTGAAACCGACCATCTCCGGCGTGATCACTGAATCGCGTGACCAGGTCTTAATCACCGTCCGATCGCCAGCCTTAAGTCGGCCTAACTTCTTGAGCAACTTTGGATCCGTAAACGGTCCTTTCTTGAGACTGCGTGACATAGATTTACTTCCGCCGTCGGATAATGAGGTGATCAGAACGTCGGTGCTTGCGACGCGTCTTCACGCCGAGGGCGTGCTTGCCCCACGGCGTCTTCGGGTACTTTAAGCCAATCGGGTTGACGCCTTCGCCGCCGCCATGCGGGTGGTCAACCGGATTCATCGCCTTGCCGCGGACTGAGGGACGAATGCCGCGGTGGCGCATCCGGCCGGCCTTGCCCCAGCGGACGTTGACGTAGTCGACATGGCCAACCTGACCAATCGTCGCCGTCGCTTCCTTTGGCACCATGCGAACTTCGCCTGACGGCAGCTTGAGGTGCGCGTAGTTGCCCTCGACGGCCATCAGCGTGGCGGCGGCACCAGCCGCGCGAACAATCTCTGCCCCCTTGCCGGGCGTCAGCTCCACGTTGTGCACCAGCAGGCCAACCGGGAGACCAGCTAACGGCGCCCGGTTACCAACCTGAACCGGCACACTACGGCGCGAGGAAACCACCAGCATTCCAACTTTCAGGTCCTGTGGCGCCAAGATGTACCGCCTTTCGCCGTCGGGAAACTGCAACAAGGCGAGGTAGGCTGAACGGTTGGGGTCGTACTCAATGGCCATGACGGTCGCCGGCGTGTCGTAGCGCTGGCGCTTAAAATCGACGATCCGGTAGTAACGCTTGTGACCGCGGCCCTGGTGCCGCACGGTAATTTTTCCCTGAACATTGCGGCCGGCTTTCGATGTCAGCGCGATAATCAGCGACTTCTCGGGTTCGCGTTTAGTAATTTCCTCAAACGTACTGACCGACGACTGGCGGCGTCCGGGACTGGTCGGTTTGTAAATGCGGACGGCCATGGTCAGGCTCCGCTAATGTCAAGCTTCTGACCGGGCGGCACGGTGATGACCGCTTTCTTCCAGGCTTTCGTCCGACCGGTTGTCCGGCCGTAGCGAATGAACTTACCGCGCATATTCATGATGTTTACCCGAACCGGTCGCACGCCGTAGAGGCTCTGGATGGCGCGGCTGACGTCAAGCTTGTTGGCGGTTGGCGCCACGGCGAAAACGTACTGACCGTCGGCCTGCACGCGTGTCGCTTTCTCGGTCACCACGGTCCGGAGGAGAATCCGATAGGCCTGGCCGGTGTCGTCGCGACGCGGGGCTGACTTCCGGGATGGCTGGTGGGTGGTTTCACGCTGGGTCTCAACCTTGGTCGCAACGCCGGCCGCGGGCACCGCGGCAAATTGTCGACGCTGCTCGGCGGCACGATCACGCTTAGCCTTGTCCGTCACAACGTGCTTCGGCTTTTTGTCCCGGCCGATCTTCTCTTTTTTCGACTTGAAGCGGTCAAATAGTCCCATAGTCTTACGATGCTTTACGGCCGTGACGATACGTCCGTTCAATGACTTCCACCGCTTCAGCCGGCATCAGCACCGTCCGGTGACGCAACACGTCAACGACGTTCAAGCTGTTGCCCAAGATCGGCGTCACGCCAGGAATGTTCCGCGAAGATTTCTCCAGCACCTCATTCTTCGCCGGGAGCACCAGTAACGTCGAGGCCGCCACCGGCAACCGCTTGAGCAGTTGAGCAAAAATTTTAGTCTTCACCGTTGGCAGCTCAAATGAATCAACTACGACCAGCTGCCGGCTGGCTACTTTGTCCGACAGGACCATGAACAGCGCCCGCTGCTTCGCTTTCTGATTCAGCTTGATGGAAAAGTTTCGGTTCGAACGCGGGCCGTGGGCCACGCCGCCGCCTTTCCAAATCGGCGAGCGAATTGAACCGTGACGAGCCCGGCCCGTCCCTTTTTGTCGCCACGGCTTCCTACCGCCGCCACGAACTTCCGCCCGCGTCTTGGTGTGGGCGATGGCCTGGCGGGCGTTGGCTCGTTGCGCCTCGACCGCCTGCTCGACCAGGGCCGGCGAAACCGACAGGCCGAAAATTCGGTCCGGCAACTCCTTGACGCCGACTTCCTTGCCTTCCAGGTTGAAGACTGGGACTTTTGGCATGGTCTTAAGCTGACTGGACAAAAACGATTCCGTTACGCGGTCCCGGAACAGCACCCTTAATCAACAAGAGGTGCTGATCTGGAACCACTTCAATCACTTCAAGCTGGTTGACCGACACGCGCTCAGCGCCCATTCGACCGGCCATCCGGGTACCCTTCATGACGTGCTGCGGAAAGGTGGCGCCGATCGAACCGGGAGCCCGAAGGTTATCCTTATGACCGTGGCTGGCTGGTCCGCCGGCAAAGTGATGTCGTTTGACCACGCCTTGAAACCCGCGGCCTTTTGAGACGCCGGTCACCTTGACTGCCGCGCCAGGTTGAAAAACACCAACGTCGAGCTTTTTCCCGCGGGCAAATCCCTCGGTTGACGGCAGTCGGAACTCATGCACCACCGCAAACGAACCCATGTCAGTCCAGGCCTGTTGCTGCGGTTTGGCCGGGTGACGTTTGGTGCCAAAGCCAAGCTGGATAGCGGTATAACCGTCTTTGTCCGGCGTCCGAACGTGCGTCACGGTACACGGACCGGCCTGGAGGATGGTCACCGGCACCACGGTGCCGTCGTCGCGGAAGCGGCGGGTCATTCCGATTTTTTTAGCGATAATAAATGACATAGCGTCGTTAAGGTATTTGGCCGGCAGCCGAAAAGAGCGGGTTCCTGCTTGCCAGTCTACGTAGAGAGGCAGACCCCGCTCACGTGAAACTGACAAATCGTTATCTGGGGCTTAGCGCCGAAGCGATAGCAGGATTATCAGCTCCAGAACCTACTTGTCGGTCGCGAATTGTTTCAGTTTGGTTGGGAACACCAACCGTACTACATTTTGATTTCGATGTCAACCCCGGCCGGCAGACTCAGGTTGGTCAGGGCCTCAACCGTCTTCGGGGTCGGATCAATAATGTCGATCAGCCGCTTGTGGATCCGCATTTCGTACTGCTCCCGGGAGTTCTTGTGGACGAACGGCGAGCGGATGACCGTAAACTTCGACTTCTCGGTGGGCAGCGGGACCGGACCTTTGACAGTGGCGCCGGTGCGCTCGGCCGTCTCCATAATCGTCCGGGTCGACTGGTCAATCACCTTGTGGTCGTAGGCCCGAATCTTAATCCGGACGCGCTGATGGCTTTCTTCTTCTGGCTCCGCCGGCTGGTCGGTCTTGAGTTCCTGTTCGGCCATAGAAAGAGCAATGCGACTGGTTGGTCTCCCTTACTTGATGATTTTGGTGACTACGCCGGCGCCGACCGTGTGCCCGCCCTCGCGAATGGCGAATCGCTGCTTCTCTTGGAGCGCGACCGGGGCAATCAGCTTGATCTTGAGGTTGACCGTGTCGCCCGGCATGACCATCTCGGTGCCGCTGGGCAGCTCGACCTCACCGGTGACGTCGGTCGTCCGAACGTAGAACTGCGGCTTGTAACCCTTGAAGAACGGCGTGTGTCGACCGCCTTCCTCCTTGGTCAGGATGTAGACCTCGGCATCAAACTCGGCATGGGGGGTAATCGAGCCGGGCTTGGCTAATACCTGCCCGCGCTCGACGTCTTCCTTCTTGGTACCGCGGAGCAGTAGACCGGCGTTGTCGCCAGCCCGGCCTTCGTCGAGCTGCTTATTGAACATTTCAATGCCGGTTACCACCGTTTTCGAGGTAGCGCGCAAACCGACAATCTCCACCTCATTATTAAGTTTGATCAGCCCGCGCTCAATCCGGCCGGTGACGACAGTCCCGCGACCCTCAATCGAGAAGATGTCCTCAATCGGCATCAAGAAAGGCTTGTCGGTTTCACGCTGTGGTTCCGGAATGTACTCGTCGAGCGTCTTGATCAGCTCCATGATCTTGTCCTGAGACGAGGCCTCGCCCTCAAGCGCTTTCAGCGCGGAGCCGCGGATGATCGGCGTGGTCTCGCCCGGAAACTCGTACTTCTTGAGCAGGTCGCGGATTTCCACTTCCACCAGGTCAATCAGTTCCTGGTCGTCGACCATGTCAACCTTGTTGAGGAAGACGACGATATGCGGCACCCCAACCTGCTTGGCCAGCAGGATGTGTTCGCGGGTCTGCGGCATCGGACCGTCGACCGCGGAGACGACCAGAATGGCCCCGTCCATCTGGGCGGCCCCGGTAATCATGTTCTTGACGTAGTCAGCGTGGCCAGGACAATCGACGTGGGCGTAGTGTCGCTTCTCCGACTCGTACTCGCAGTGGGCGGTGGCAATGGTAATTCCCCGCGCTTTTTCCTCAGGCGCGTTGTCGATGTCGTCGACCCCTTTGTCCTGGGCCTTGAAGCCCTTGGCTCGGAGCGTCTTCAAAATCGCCGCGGTCAGCGTAGTCTTACCGTGGTCGACGTGACCAATCGTGCCGACGTTAACGTGTGGCTTAGTCCGCTCAAACTTGGCTGCCATATAGTGTCTTTCCTCGCTTACCTAAATGTTTTGACTCTTAAAGTAAATAAATTTTGAACCGTTTTGAACACACCGCACTGCCTGCAGCACCACCGATTATACTAGGCATATCCCATCTTTGCAAGCCTAAGGGCTTAATCGTCAAATTTTCCCGGAACTAAGGTGATTTTTTTGCTAAGATTAGCGAAAGCGCCTTTCGACCCTCGAACGAGCAAAACTTATCCACGAACTATCCACGTATTTTTCCCCACAAAAGTGGAGGAACGAAGTCTATAAAGGAGCCTTCCCGCTCTTAACAATAATGGCCTCAGCCACGTGCTTGGGCACTTGCTCGTAGCGGGAAAACTCCATGGTATAGGAGGCGCGGCCCTGGGTCATCGACCGGAGCGATGTGGCATAGCCGAACATTTCCGCCAGCGGCACGTCGGCGTCGATAACCTTTGACTGGGCGCGGTCGCGCATTTCCTTAATCGAGGCGCGCTTGCTGTTCAAGTCGCCCAAGACATCACCCATGAACTGCTCCGGGACCACGACCTCGACCTTCATGATCGGCTCGAGCAGGACCGGTCCGGCCCTTTTAGCGGCTGTCTGGAACGCCATCGAACCGGCAATCTTGAAGGCTGCCTCGGATGAATCAACCTCGTGGTAGCTGCCGTCGTAGACTACCGCCTTAACGTCAACGACCGGATAGCCGGCCAGGATGCCGCGATCTAAGGCTTCCTGAACGCCTTTGTTGATCGGCGTAATGTACTCTTTGGGAATGACGCCGCCCCTAACTTCGTCGACGAATTCGTAGCCCTTGCCCGTGCCTGACGCCAGCGGTTCGACCCGCAGCCAGCAGTGACCGTACTGTCCGCGGCCGCCGGTTTGGCGAATGTACTTGCCTTCACCTTCAGCTGGTTTGGTGATCGTTTCGCGGTAGGCCACTTGCGGCTTACCGACGTTAGCCTCCACTTTGAACTCCCGCTTCATCCGGTCAACGATGATTTCCAGGTGCAACTCGCCCATTCCCGAAATGATGGTCTGGGCAGTCTCTTCATCGCTCCGCACCCGGAACGTCGGATCTTCCTCGGCCAACCGGGCGAGGGCCAAACCCATCTTCTCCTGGTCCTGCTTGGTCTTTGGTTCAATGGCGATATGGATGACGGGATCAGGGAAGGTAATCGATTCGAGCACGATCGGGTGGTTTGGATCGGACAGCGTGTTGCCAGTAGTCGTGCTCTTTAAGCCGACCGCCGCGGCGATTTCACCCGCATACACCTCATGCACCTCTTCGCGGTGGTTAGCGTGCAAGCGGACAATTCGGCCGATCCGCTCTTGCTGACCAGTGGAAGCGTTTAAGACGTACGATCCGGACTTCAAGCTTCCGGAATAGACCCGGAAAAACGCTAGCTTGCCGACGAATGGATCGGCCGTAATCTTGAAAGCCAGGGCAGTAAACGGTGCGGCGTCGTCGGCTGACCGTTCTAAGGCGGCGCCGGTTTTTGGGTCAGTTCCCTTGACCGCTGGAATGTCCAGCGGACTAGGCAAGTACTCAACCACGGCGTCGAGCAAAAATTGGACGCCTTTGTTCTTCAAGGCCGAGCCGCAGAGTATGGGCACGAGCTTGTTGGCGATCACGGCTTGACGCAAGGCGGCCTTCAGCTCAGCCACGGTCGGTTCAGTGCCAGCCAAGTACTTTTCCAGCAGCGCATCATCGGTCTCGGAAATCGCTTCGACCAAACGGTGGCGATACTCCTCGACCTTATCCTTCATCTCGTCTGGAACGGCCACGCCCTCGAACTCTTTGCCCAAATCATCTTTGTAGATTTCCGCTTGGCGCTCGAACAAGTCGATAATACCCTTGAAGGTCTCGGCCGCGCCGATCGGTAATTGCACCGGGTAGGCGTCAGTGGTCAAGCGCTCATGAATGCTCTTAACGTCAGTGTAAAAATCGGCGCCCATCCGATCCATCTTGTTGATGAAGCAAATCCGCGGCACGTTGAACTTTTCCGCTTGGTGCCAGACGGTTTCCGACTGCGGTTCAACCCCGGCCACGCCGTCGAAGACCACCACTCCGCCGTCCAGCACCCGTAAGCTGCGCTGGACTTCGACCGTGAAGTCAATGTGGCCGGGCGTATCAATCAGTTTGATGCGGCTGGCTTACCAAAAGCAGGTCGTGGCCGCGGCCGTAATGGTGATACCGCGCTCTTTTTCCTGTTCCATCCAGTCCATTTCCGCTTCGCCTTCGTGGACCTCGCCGATCTTGTGCTTCTTGCCGGTGTAAAACAAAATTCGCTCCGACACCGTGGTCTTGCCGGCGTCAATGTGAGCGATAATACCGATGTTCCGTGTTTTTTCTAGGCTGTACTCTCGGGCCATGGTCGCGGTTTACGAAGAGCCGCCTGACTTAGACTGCTCGCCCTCCGATTGAAGCCGTTCCAGCAGCTGCTCAAGCTGATCGCGGTACGTTCGAAGCACCGCCAGGTAATCCTCGGTTTCTTCGGCCTGATGAACCCGAAAATGATCGAGGGCTTGCTCAGACCGTTTAAAAATATCGGTTCGTTCCTGGCGCAGGGCAAGTCGTTGAGCATCGGGTCGTTTATCGATCTCGGCGTCGATCTGGCTGTTAAGCCAAAACATTTCCCGCTTCAATTCGGTAATCTCTTCAATCAACTCGCGCGACAACGTTTCGGACTGCAGGAGTTCATCAAACTTCCGCGCCACGATATCGTGGGCGGCCTGAACTTCTGGTGAACGGCCTAGTTTGTCGAGTTCGCCTGGATCGGATAGGCGCTCGTGCCCGCGGGGAACGTCGCCCATGCTATGCAAAATGGGCAAAGGCCCGATTCGCTTCGGCCATCCGGTGCACGTCCGCCCGTTTCTTGACGGCGTCGCCTTGGTTCTGGCTGGCTTCAAGCAACTCCTGGGCTAGCTTATCGGGCATCGCCCGACCCTTTTTATTCTTGGCCGCGTCAATAATCCAGCGCATGGCCAAGGCAATCCGTCGATCGCCGCGCACTTCGATCGGGATTTGGTAATTCGCGCCGCCGACGCGCTTCGACTTGACTTCCAGAATCGGCGCCACATTTTTCATCGCCGTGTCAAAGACACCTAACGGATCCTGTTTTGATTTTTCTTTAACCAAGACAAAGGCTCCGTAGACGATCTTCTGCGCCACCGACTTCTTGCCGCGCTCCATGACATGATTGATGAACTTGGCGATCAGGGTCGAATTGTACCGCGGATCAGGCGCGATCTCCCGCTGCGGTGCTCGTTTGCCGCGCATCGGTTAGCCTTTCTCCGACGGCTGTTTAGCCCCATACAAGCTGCGACCTTGGTGACGATCGTTGACGCCCTGGGTATCGTAGACGCCGCGGACGATGTGGTAGCGAACGCCCGGCAAGTCCTTGACGCGGCCGCCGCGGATCAAAACGATGGAGTGCTCTTGCAGGTTATGGCCAATGCCGGGGATGTAGGCCGTCACTTCCTGGCCATTTGATAAACGGACCCGGGCGATCTTGCGCAAGGCCGAGTTCGGCTTCTTCGGCGTCATGGTCGTCACCTTGATACAAACGCCGCGCTTAAACGGACTCCCTTTAGGTAGCTCGGCCCGCCGGCGTTTCAAAGCGTTAAGCACGGTCTGCAAGGCTGGCGTCTTCGATTTTGTCCGCGAGGCTTTCCGGCCGCGACGGACGAGCTGACTAATAGTCGGCATGCATTTGTGAGTTCAAATAAAATTCCGCCATGGTAGGGGAAACGAAGAACCACTGCCAGTCTACCAGGATGAGAAAAAGATGTCAATCCCGTACCTTGTCCCAGTAAAAAATGGTACGGGGTCAAATCGTACCCAGGTACGGAACGATGCCAACGAGGTTGGTCAAAAACAACACGCCGCCGTAGAGAAAGGGGCTGATAATGGGCACCCGCAAGCCGAAGTCCAGAAAAATCACGGCCAGGAGCAGGGCCCAGCCGTAGCGACTGAGCAATTCCCGCAACGGGTCAGCTGCCCGCGGCAGCAAAGCTAGCAGCAGCCAGGAGCCATCGAGCGGCGGCAAGGGCACCAGGTTGAACAACAGCAGCGAGGCGTTCATGATTACAAAGATCTGCAAGAACACCGTCAGCAGATTTTCCGGTCCGAACAGTGGGTAGACCAACCGCAAAACCAAGCTGAAAATAGTAAACAGCAGCAAGTTCGAGGCTGGCCCGCCTAAGGCCACAAAGGCCGAACCGTAGCGCTGATAGCGAAGGTTTTGTGGATTGAACGGCGCTGGCCGGCCCCAGCCAATGAAGGCGCCGAGCAAAATCAGCAGGGTGCCGACCGGGTCGAGGTGCTTGAGCGGATTCAACGTTAAACGACCGGCGTTCTTCCCCGTGGTATCACCCAGGCTATAGGCCACCGCGACGTGGCTGAACTCGTGGAAACCGATGGAAAATATCAACGCCGTCACGCCGGCGATAAAGACCGGTAGCTGGTTGACGAGCGATTCAAGACCGAACAGCATGGATCAGGACTGGCCCTTAGAAATCTATGAATGAAAAATGACGGCGGAAGCTGCTAAAATCGAGAGGCCGAGCGCGGTTTGTACGAAGGGTGAATTTGTTCGTCACTTCTAACGGGCCTTGCCTTACTGGTAGAGGTATGCTACACTCCGCAGGCAAACTTAGCAACCGTCTTGTTGTATCCCTCAACATGGCTCAAGCCTGTACCATCTGCGGCCGCGACTCGCGCAACATCAACCATCGCAGTCATTCCAACATCGCCACGGCGCGCCGGGTCCGCGTCAACCTCCAAACGTTGTTCATCAATGGCCGGCGGGTGCTGGCCTGTACGTCCTGCATTCGGCGGGAAACAAAACGCCTCCGCGAGTTGACTGAAGCAACAAAGCCGGCCGCCGCTGCCACCGCGGCCTAATCCCGTAACCCCGACCAACGCTCCGCTGGTCTAGATTTGTGCTAAACTGATCAACGTAGCTGGCCAAGCGTCTGCCGCCGTTGAGCAACATCAAAGGATCAAACCATGATCCCCATTCGCGACCACAATCCTTCCGGCCGAACACCCTATGTGACGTACAGCCTGATTGGCCTGAACGTGGCGGTTTTCGTATACATGTTCTTCCTCGGCGAGACCGGACTCAGGCAATTCATCGAACAGTACGCCATGATTCCCGCCAAGATCATCGCCGGTCAGAGCCTCTTAACCATGCTTACCGCCATGTTCCTGCACGGCGGCCTAGCGCACATCATCGGCAACATGCTGTTCCTCAACATCTTCGGTGATAACTTGGAGGATCGCTTTGGACACGTCCGCTACTTCGGCTTCTACCTCCTCGCCGGTCTGGCCGGATCAGCGCTGCAAGTCGCCATCAATCCGAGTTCAACCATCCCCAACCTCGGCGCGTCCGGCGCCATTGCCGGCGTGATGGGCGGCTACCTCGTCCTGTTTCCGCGCGAACGCATTGACGTGCTATGGACCTTCGGTTTTCTGGGAGTGTCGACGGTTCCGGCTTCCGCCATGCTCTTCTACTGGATCTTGTTCCAGTTCATTGCTGGCGCGGGGTCATTCGCCAGCCAGGGCGGTGGAGTAGCGTACTTCGCGCACATCGGCGGCTTTGCCTTCGGCTATCTCGTCACCCGACTTTTCGTCAAAGCAAAACCGACCATCGCGCGGTGGGTGTAGCAGCCCCTCCCCTTCCAAGGGGAGGTTAGACCAACCACTCGACTCCGAGCTTGACGAGGGGGACGAGTGGTGGCTAGGGAGGGGTATCCACTCCCCTCCGCTTCGCAGCGCCCCCTCCTAAGCTAGGCGGGGGCTGCCAATAGGCAGGGGGAGGTACTACGACTGCGGCGGACCAGTCTGTTTTTCTTTTTCCGCCAGTCGCCGCTCCATCCGTTGCAGTTTGTTCACCACCAGCACCGCAATCACCGTCACCACGACCGCGTAGCCGAACAAACTAATAATCCCTGATACATCGCCAAAGATTCGCTTGAAAAGTTCGATAATCGCCGAGTTCCAGGCCAAGGCCGCCACTAGCCCGAGTGCGCTAGTGGCCAACTCAATCATCCGCTTCAGCATGTCCCGCTGCACCATACACCGCCAGTATATTATTAGTCTGTAAAAAGGAAAAGGCCCGAGAGCGAGTGCTAGCAAAGATGCGCCGCGCCTTCCCCCAAAACGCGCCTCATCCTGCTGCAACGCTCTCGGGCACTATTAGCCCGAGGATGACCGGAGAAATCCAAGTGGTCACGGCGCCGTGAGCGATGAGAATCGCATCACCTCCGTGTGAATCCTTTCCTGGAAGTCCCAGAAACCCCCGGGCAACAATGAGCGAGTCAAAAACTTCAGGCTTCGAAGTATACCGGATCCCAAAATTCTGTCAAGCCTCAGGCAGCGACGCGGTCTATCTTTGCGGCCAGCTCCCGCCTCCCTTTCGGCTCCGCCGCATTTCCCTCCCCCTTCGGCCTCCCGTTCAGGATCTGAGGACCCCTCAGGGTCTCGAACGACGAGCTCATCTCGATGCCGAGCCCTCGATGCCGAGGCAGGGCCGAGAGGTCTGACAGGAGGGAAACTCAATTCAGGACTTGACCAATTGATCAATCTTGGCTGCCAGAATAAAGTCGTTTTCGTGCAAACCGCCGGTGGCGTGCGTCCAGTTTTCCACCCGAACTTTGTTCCAGTGTATTTTCAAATCCGGGTGATGCCCTTCGCCTTCAGCCACGTCTCTGACTTTGTTCACAAAGTCAATTGAGCCAACGAAATCTTTAAAGGTGAACGTTTTGACCAAACTGGGATGGCCATCGACTGTTTCGACGTGCCAATCAGGTACCTGCGGTCGGAACTGATCAATCTGATCCGGTCGCAACGGTGGCTCGCCGCCTTCGCAGGGCACGCATTTTTTTCCGGCGAGGCCGGACCCGGCTCCGCCGGGCTTGGTAAGTTCCATAAACAATAACTTTTAGCTTACAGCTTTTAGCTGATAGTGGCAACTACTATAAGCTATCAACTAAAAGCTAGCAGCTAGTTTAGTATCCGGAAAAGGCTTCGAGTTTAATGTTATCTTTGCTCACGCCCAGCTCGAGCAGCATCTTCCGCATGGCCAGCGTCATGGCGTCTGGTCCGGCAATGTAGAAAACTGATTTGGTCAGGTCGGGCACCTGTTTTTTAATGAAGACTTCGTCAACCATACCGCGCTCGTATGGCCAGGCCGGATCATCGGTGTCGGTAATGGTAAACACGGCTTTCAAGTTCATATTTTGTTTAGCCCACTGTTCCAGGTCATCGCGAAAGGCGGTTACGGCGGCCGTACGATTTGAGTAAAGTAACAGCACCTGGTGCGGCAATTTTCGCATGGTGGCGTCCTCGATCATGCTGCGAAAGGGCGTAATGCCGATGCCGCCGGCGATCATCACCGCCGGCTTGGTCGCATCGTCATGCAGTACCATGTTGCCCAATGGTCCGACCACTTTGACTTTGGTTCCCAACGGCACTTCCTTGAGGCTGTTCTTAAAAGCCGTCGGCCGCATCCGCGTGGCGATCATGAACCAGCCGCGGTGCTGCGGTGATGAAGCAAACGAAAACGTTCGTTTGTTGCCTTCCGCGTCGGTATAGGGCGGATTATCTAAAACGTAATCGGCATTCTGGCCGGCGGCAAACGAAAAATCTGTTCCCGTTGTATCAAACCAAAAAGCTGTCGTCCCTTCGGCGACTTGGCGACGGTCTTTAAGGGATAACAGGTACTCAGCCATCGATTACTGAATTATATAGGTCTGACCGCGCCTGGCAATCAATCCTTCGCGAACCAGTTCGGTCACCGCTTGCCTGACCGCGCTGGTTGGCCGCTCGAAATCTTGAACCAAGCTAGCCAGTGATCGCGGACTGTCCAAGACCGCCCGGATCAACTGACCCCGCAGCTGACGATGCGAGCCGGCAAAGGTGCTCTGACGAACGTAGTGCCGGCTACGCCGACCTGGATTTGGCAGCTGTTTCTTCAACCACGCGCCGTAATCCATCACGGCCTCGTACCATCGACGCGGCTGGCGGCGGTCAAGGGTCTGGGCAATCAACGGCTGCAGTTCATCGTCACGAACCAAGCGCTGGCGGGGAAAAAAGTGGTGGAGGAATACCGACCGAATGTTAGTCTCAACCATCGCCGTCGGCTGATTGAAAGCAAACACTAAAACTGCCGCCGCGGTGTAGCGACCGACTCCGGGCAGCCGTCTTAACGCTTCGATGTGCTGAGGCACGCGCCCACCGTACTGGTTGGCGATGGCCTGGGCAGCGCGTTGCAAGGCTACGGCGCGACGGTTGTAGCCTAAGCCTTGCCACCCGGCCAACACCTTTCGCAGCGGCGCCTTGGCCAGCAGCCGAATAGTGGGGAAGGACCGGATGAACGCTCGGTACTTCGGTACTACACGATCAGCCTGCGTTTGCTGCAGCATCACCTCAGACACCAAAATCTTGTACGGATCGTGCGTCCGGCGCCAGGGGAAATCACGCCAGTGCTGCTGGTGATGCTGATAGACTAGCCGACGAAAGGCTGTAACCTCCTCGGTTAAAAGCCGTTTACGTTTGGCCGCCATAGCAAAAGCGCGAAACTTTTTTGCCATTGATCTCAATCATTGCTCTTCGGTTCAATCTGAATTATTTGAAAACCGTATTTTTCAACCTCGTCAGTTGACCAGAACTTCTGATCTTTCGTCTTCCTGACCAGCGTCGCCACCACTTCCAGCTTCCGACCGGTATACTGTCCAGTCTTCGGATCCCACTCTTCGAGCACCATGGTATCGCCCTCAGCTATGTCGAAATCGGCCAGCCGCAGTTCAAACTTTTTCTTGCCAGAAGTGACTAAGTCGAAGTACTCGGGCCAGATTTTTTTCCGAATCGTCCTCATGTTTCGCCCAGTAGTTTAGCATACACATCATAATCTCTCGTCGAGTGCAGTAAAAACCGAATCTCGCTGAACGCGTCAGGATGGTCTTTCACCCAACGGAGCACGGCCTCAATGGCAATCGGCGCCGCTTTGGCAATCGGGTAGCCATACGCGCCGGTAGAAATTGACGGAAAAGCAATGCTCCGAATGAGATGGTCTTTGGCCAGGTCCAAACAGCTTCGGTAGCATGCGGTCAGAAGTTCGCCGTCATGACCGCTGGTCATCCCATACACCGGTCCAACCGTGTGGATGATGTAGTCGGCTGGAAGCTTATGACCGTTCGTAATTTTTGCTTCACCGGTTTTGCAGCCGCCGAGCTTCCGGCACTCTTCCAGCAGTTCCGGCCCGGCCGCCGCGTGAATTGCGCCGTCAACGCCGCCGCCGCCAAGCAAGCTCGGGTTAGCCGAGTTAACGATGGCCTCGGTGTTCTGATGCGTGATATCGCCAAGAGCGACGATGATTTTCGTCATTAACGATGCTCAAAAACGACAGCTCACCCAGCAGTATAGCACGACTCGCTTTAGGACGGTCGCCGAGATCGAGCCAGCCGCAGGCCGAGCAGGAAGATCAGCACCACAAGCGCCACCGCTGGCAAACCGAGCAAGGGTTGCTGCAAGAGCTGCCAGACAGTCACCTGCTGCGCGCGGTGCAGCTCGTTGATACCCAGCACGCAAACCTCGCCAGTTGGCAGGGTACAGAACCGCGCCGGCGGGCAGTGACGCAGGATCTTGGGCGTCGTGCCCACGCCACATTGCGCGCCTGCATCTTGCAGAACGCGCAAGGTCACGTCTGGATACCGTGTAATAATCTCAGGCATTGACGCTCACCTCCCTATCTTTGCACGATAGCACGACCACGCCAACTTTTCTCGCTCGTAATGAATAGCGGCAACGAAGCTCAAGACGATTGACGTCACGATGGGAAAGAAGAAAGTGAAGTTGCCGCGCTGAATAATAATGTCACCGGGTAAAATCGGTCCGCCCAGCTTACCGCCAAGTGAAGCTAACAGACCGAGCACCACCAACGTCAGGCCAGCGGCGAGCGACTTCAACCGGAATAACCGGTCGGTAGATACCGCCACCGTAGTGCTTGTACGAAAATTTCAGCGTCACGATGTTCCGCCGACGTAGGTCACGAGTTCTTCAGGCATTCGTGTGAGGATCGGTTTGGCGTACCCTTTTTCACGCGCTCCATCCCATGCCTCTTTGGCCGTTTTTCCAAACGTAATAATTATCTTACACCGAAAAAGAGGGTTATGTCAATAAGCTCGGCGCAGAGGAGGAGGCGGAGGAGTGGGCTGAATAAGAAGAACGGGCCGATCCGGAAACGCTTCGACTGCGCTGGAGCGCAGGCAAGTTCAGGATCGGCCCTTAATGCGCAGCTGAAACAAGAACACCGATGCCGCAGACAGCAACCGACAAAAAAGCTAGCGGCAGTTGCTGGGCGATCAGGCTTGCGCCAATAGCCAGCAGACCAATGATGATGATCGCATCACCAATCCGGCGAGTCAGGCGAACCGGTTCCATGTTCCCTCCGGTACGGTGCGGGCCGATCCTGCCCTGTACCGCGTGGGGTACAGGGTTTTGGACCGACCCGCATGGATTGCTCACCGCGATGTCAGAACGATATCGTCGCCCCGCCCGACAGCACCGGTGCCTGGCTGCGGCGATATTGAAGATCGCGGCTATCCGGACGAAGTGCGAACGAGTATCGAGACGCGCCGGCCTCGACAAAGACGGCGATGCTCGAGCTGGCCTGCGGCTTGGAAGGTTCAGTCAAGACTCCGGCCTCCAGGCGAGCGAACAGGCGATGCTCGCGCAAGCGACCGAGGTTTTGCTTCCTCCACGATTGGTCGCTGCCCCAGCGGTCCCAGCCGCCCTCCGCCACCAACTGGACGCCGGTCAGGTCGACGACACCGCCGATTCGACCCCGGTAATACCAGGAGTCAGCGATGTGCTGTCGCGGCGAGAGTACTGACCCAGTCAGGCCAACCTGGAACCAGCTCGTCGTGAGTTGGTAGAAACGGAGTGAAGCGCCTTCGATGCGCCGGGCGTCTCCCCACTGATTCTGCTGATACCGCTGGTCCGAATCGATTTTGGCGTTCGGGTTCGAGATTAGCGCCGCACTTATCCCGACGGCCGTGTGCGGGTTGACCAGGTAAGACAAGCTGAAGTCGAGCACCGACGGACGGTGGAGACGGAGCAGCGTGTCCGGAAGTGGGTCGTCGATGAACGGGTTACCAGCCAGGTAGTCGTCGTCTCGATGCCGGGGCACGCTGCGGATGGCCAGCGGGAAGTCAGAGACGAAGAATTCCGCGCTCTGGCGAATGGCCAAGGAAAACTCGTACCGTTTCGACTGCGCCGGTGCGGCCTTCGCCGGATCAGCGGACGCGCACAGGAGAACAATCAGAACGACACCCGACGCGATGCAGCCGAACAATCCTCTGACACGCATGTCAGTACTCCTCCTTCCGTGCCTTGTGAAGGTGCCAACAACGCGGGTGAACTGCCGAAACCTACGTCTTGCTTACAGGAAAACAACCGCGCTTGTCAACCCCGTTAGAGTCGGACAAGACCACACATATCAAGAAAAGCAAGAAATCGGCATCACCTGATTGTTGTTGAGTAACACCGAGATCGCCGACCGGGATAACGGGGTTGACAGAGAAGCGCCTGGGGGCATAGGATATCGGCACGTTATTTGACATTTCGTTCACTGAGTCCCTAGCACCTGTCGCTGTACCTAGCACCGCACGAGGAGGAGCTGTATGCGTACGCTGTTGATGTGCCTGGCGGCCGCAGTCTTGTTCACGGGCAGTAGTGGTTGTTCGAAGAAGGGGAAACCACCGACTGCACCTGTCACGGAGTACGGATCGATCACCGTTGCTTCTGAGCCAAGCGGGGCGTCGATCTGGCTCGACGGAGCATCAACGAACAGAACCACGTCTGACACCCTGCTCAAGGTTCCGACCGGCACCCACGTCATTCTGTTGACGCTGTCCGGCTACCGATCGTGGCGGGACACCGTCCTGGTCAGAACCTCGCTCACGACCTCGGTCAACGCGCGCTTGGCGCGGACCATGACCGGTTTCACCGTCAGTACCGATCCGACCGGCGCCAAGATCTTTCTTGACGGTCAGGACACCCAGCTCGTGACGCCAGACACTGTTGAGACCACAGCGGGCGCCCACGCCGTCTTAGTACGCAAGGATGGTTTCTATGACGGTGAGTGGCGGCGGTCCGTGGCTGAAGACGAGCTGATCGAGCTTACCGTCAGGCTCACCCCCCGCTGCCCCGGCGCCATTGTCGGCAACCTCAACGAAGCGCCGGCGATCCGAATTACCGTGGCCGAACCAGCTCGTATCCGCGGGGATGCTCGGAACATCGATGCCCGACGGATTCGAGTGGTGCTGTGGGCGCTGACGAACTATTGGTACGTCCAGCCCTACATTGATTCCCCGTACACCACCATTTGCGGCGACGGGTCGTGGAGCAACTACACCCACCCCTGGAACCGGATCGTGGCGCTGCTGGTTGATGAGACCTACGTTCCGGGCGCGACCAGAACCTTCCATCCGAAGAACGACCCCGGCGTCCTGGCCTGGGCCGAGTACCCTAGCCTGCGCAACGATCTGCCGTTGCAGTTCAGCAGCCGAACCTGGGACATCAAGGTCGCCGAATCGCCGTTCGGACCCGGCCCGAACTACTTCTCGGACCACCCGGACAACGTCTTCGTTGATCAGACCGGCCGGCTGCACCTCAAAATCGTTTACCGCGACGGCAAGTGGTACTGCTCGGAAGTGCTCCTGCCGCAGTCGCTCGGTTTCGGCGTCTACACCGTCCAGATTGACAGCCGGCTGGACGGGCTTGATCAGTACCTCGTGGTGGCTCCGGTTTTCACTTTCGAGAGCGGAACGCGCGAGCTTGACTTCGAGGCTGGCGGCGATGTCCTCATTCCGGGCGCCAACAACGGCCAGTTCGTTGTCCAGCCCTATACGCGCGCCGGAAACCTCGTCAGGTTCGTTATGCCAGCCGAGGCGCAGACTTCATGCCGCATCGAGTGGCGAGCAGACCATGTACAGTTCACCGTCTGGAAAGGACATGGTTCATTCCCGCAGGCGCCCGAAGACGTGATCTACGACTGGACTTACACTGGTCCGGATATCCCGCCGCCCGGCGGCGAGCGACTTCACGCCAACATTTGGCTGTTCAACGGCCAGGCGCCGGCGAATGGAGAAGGCGCCGAACTCATTCTCCGCTCCTTCACTTTCCAGCCGTAAGGAGGCAAGTTGTTCCAACAGACTCCCGAAGGGACTCGGGAGTCTTTGTTTTGACTGATCCCGTACTACAACGACCAAGACGCTCGGTCAATAATCCCCGGACTATCTCATGGCCGCGCAGGTGAATTTCACCTGCCTCCCGTTCGATGTAGTGTGAGCTTGACGGGCGTACCCGTAAAGTGTATAAGTAGTCTAACGCGAAGGGCAAAAGACATTGCACATTTCAAAGAAAGGAGTGAGTCTAGTGCCAAAGAATGATGATGAGGGCGATAAGAAACTCAGTGTTGTTGAGGGCTTGGCGGTGGCAGTTGCGATCGTTGTACTCGGATTCGCCGTTGGCTATACGCTCAGTACCATTGAATGCAGGTTGTGTGGGATGAGAGTTGTCCGCGATCAATTCCTTAGGCATCTTAAGGAAGAACATTCTCGTGATGAAGATGTTGGGCACTTCCTTAAGCACCTTGAGGAAAGAGATTTCGGAGGTATGGAAGAATGCGAGTCGTGCAGGGCGATAGCCCATCACGGTAGACTCGAGACGAACCTCAAGAAGAGGTATTTCACGCGGCTCTAGTCGACTCCCTTCCTTATCGAGAATCAAACCCTTCGTTATCCAAAGCCCGCCTTGTCCATACCGCAAGGTGATCATCAAGTCGTTCACCTTCACCCCGTAGCACTCCCGCACCTTCACCTTCCAACCGTAAACTTTTGTCCTCTACCAAAGACTCCCAGGGATGGAGGTCTTTTCATTGCTTCCGGGCTTGACAGTGAATACGAACATGGTAGGGTGCGGGCACGGTCGCTCGTTAACATAATTGGAGTGCTGGGCAGTCAGCGTAGCGGTTGGAGTTGTTGTTTCACGCACATGGAGAAAGGAGTATCTCATGATCACCCAGACGGCTGAGAGTCAGAGCATGTCCGCACGGATTGCCAAGCTTGAACGGCAGAATCGGGTGATGAAGATTCTTGCTACCGCCATCCTGCTCGTTGTTGGCAGCGTCCTCCTCATGGGACAATCTCTGACAACCAATGTACTGGAGGCTCGGCAGTTCATTCTCAAAGATGCCTATGGGAGAACTCGCGCCGAGCTTAAGGTTGGGGTGTTTGGACCGCGGTTCTCACTCCTGGACGAGAACGGCCAGACCAAGGCCCTCGTGGCGCTCGATGACGGCAAGCCGGGATCGGGGCTGATGTTCTTCGATCGGAACCTCAAGGAACGGATCGTCCTGGGTGTTGACGAGAATGGACCGCGCTTCTTCATGAACGACGAGCGAGGTCAAATGCGAACAGTCATGCTCGTCGATCAGCAAAACGCTGGCCTGGGTTTCAGTGATGAGCGGGGCATAGAGCGGGTAGGGCTCGGCATTACCTCCGAATTGGGTGCGGCCATCACTTTCGGAGATCACCGCGGCCAGATGGTGGCCGGCGTTGGTGTCTTTCCTAACGGACCCGCTCTCTCCCTCAAGGATAGCACCGGCGCAGAGCGAGTGATCGTGGCGCTCGCCCAGAATGAACCGGGCATCACGATCCGAGATGATAAAGGGAAGAACCGCGCCGCGCTGGGGATGACAGGTGAAAACTCTGGCCTTTCCCTCTTCGACGGGAAAGGAATGCAACGTGTCCTCCTCGCCTCGACTCCTGACGTAGCTCGCCTGAGTCTCCGTGATGCTCAAGACCACGTCCGGGCTGCGCTGGTGAGCGATAGAGACGGCCCGGGTCTCCACCTCTACGAACCAAGCCTCGCTGGTTCAATTGCCATGACGATTTCCAGGGGCTGGCCGGGTCTTCGCTTGTACGGTTCCGATGGAAAGTCGCTGGCCTCCCTCTCCTTGTCCGGCGGTGCGCCTAATTTCGTCATCGACCATGCCAATGGAGAACCGCGAGTACGCCTGAGCGGAGAGGGGCTCTTCCCGGCGATTGAGGTGTTGGACAAAAAAGGTCAGGTCCTCTTCTCCAAACCTTAATTGCGAACATCTTTGTAGACCACGTAGACCAAGACTCCCGAAGGGACTCGGGAGTCTTTCCTTTTTGCTGCTGAACAAAGCGTAGGTGGGCCGAATAAGAAGCGCGGGCCGATCCCCTGAAGGGAGACCGACCCGCTTGCCGAGGGATACCGAGAATCCTCTCGGTATCTTCATTTCAGCGCCCCGTGAACCTCCAGCGAAGATCCTCGAAGAGACGCAAGATCCTCTCCTGCAGGTAAAGCATCCGCAGTTTCATGGAGGTTCTTACTGTCCGGACTGATTGGATAAACCTCGGGGTGCTCGTGCTGCTCTGAGTTGGACCGAACGTAGCCCCTCCCTCGCTACAGGTGATAGACATGGACTCTCCCCCTGAGTTCCTGGCCATGCCCAATGCAAGCCAGGTCGTTAGTAACCTTAAAACCGTTCGTTCACCCTGTCAAAAGTGGTGGTCGTTCGTATTTGTTCACGGTCACGTTTGTGGGTTGAGGCCTGCCGGCGTGGAAGCGGAGGCATCGACGTGTGCAAACTTTCTCCATCCGAACTGCTAGCTGGATTTAACATGGGTAAAGTTTGAAAAATCGGACCTATGGGGATAGATTTTCTCCATGGACACAGTTATTCCCTGCCCCTGGTGCGGGGCGAAAATACACTGGCGCTTGAACGATGGCCGTCTGAAGTGTGCGGTCTGCCGCGAGCGATTCACGCCCCGCCGCCAGCCATGTCCACCAGCTACCACCCGAATCCGTAACTCGGCCAGAAGAAAACCCCAAAATCCGGCATCATCCAGATGTCGGGTTTTTGGGAACGTTAATAAAAACATACCATATAGCCCGGGGGTATATGCACTTCAAAATCGTGGTTATTCCAAAATTTCCTTCTCCGACACTACCCTCTTTTTCACCAATGTCACACCAAGCGGCCATGGCAGTACTTGAGAATGATAAGCTCTTGTTGCCAACTCTAGAAATAAAATATACAACGCCCCCGCCTGAAAAAGCGCGGGGGCGCGAAAATGACCGAGCGATTGTTACTGAACGATGACCACACAGTCTTGCTGACACTACCCTGTGACAGTCAGGCCAGATACAGTTCAACGGGCAACCTCTATAGACTTTAGGGATCCACGCTGACCCTCAACGGCCTACAGACTCTATGTGGCGTATGGCTATTCTGATATGCTCCCGCAAGCCGGGGTCATTCTCGGACAGCACCATAGTGCGTAGTTTGGGAAGCACGGGTCTTGCGGCCGAATGCATGAGACCGAGTGTTGTCACAGCCTTGAACCGCGAGTCGGCATCCTTGCTGTCAAGGAGCTTCTCAACCGCAGGTATGGCTGGTGTTCCTATCCGGCCAAGCAGAGTACTTGCCGTAAGACCATTTCTTGTAATAGCACCCTCTGAATGCTCCAACAGTTCCATAAGACGAGGGATCATGACCTGCGCCAAGCGGGTATTCGTGCTTCCCATATAGCCGAGTTGGACTCGAGCCGGGACCATTCTCTCGTCAGGCCCCTTCAACTCATCCATCAAATACGGAATCGCGGGCTCTCCGATATTGGCGAGCGCTGTGAAGGCGGCAAGTGCCTTCTTGCTGCGCATCGCATTCACCAGGTACGGCACTGCGCGGGACCCCATTCTCTGAAAGATGTAGGCGATCGAGCGTTCAAGATTCATGTCTGTGACGGGATCCTGCATCGCACCCAAGAGGTACGGAATGGCCGGAGTTCCCATGTCAATCAGTGCTGATCCGGCGAATGGCCTTGTACTGACAGAGCGGAGTGATGCAATCAGCCCAGGGACGGCAGGTTCTCCTATGTATCTGAGGACGGACGCAGTCAAGTGCTTGGTCGCGGAATCGCCTTGAGACAGGCTGCTCACGAGGAGCGGCACTGCGGGCGCCCCAATTTCGATCAATTGGTGAGCCGCTGCTCCCCGAGTGTACGAATCGTTGTTGGACTTCAACAGCAGTACCAAGAATCTTCCACGATCTGTCAGACTGTCTGCGTTGTTGACTACGGCAGACGCGGCCAACGGGGCAAAGAGCGTCCCGATGACGACCGCCGCCACGATCATGCGCGCGAGTGACCTCATCTCTATCCTCCCTTTCTTTCACGTTGATCGGGGACGCCGCACGTTACATCAGAAGAAGCAGAGTCGTAGGCCGACCCCAACGGTGAGCGGCCCGTCATTCACGTACAGTCCGCTCGCCGCCCCGAGATCGGTCAGACGGACATCGGCGAAGTTCCGCATGACCATGACGTGGACCGAAACTTGGTACTGGTACATCTCGGGGAACGCGATGCCGCCGTATACCCGATCGTAGGTGACCCTCCCGAACTCGTACCGGTGCCAGATCTCATGCGCGCTCCACCGGTCCCAGCCATTCCTTCCGGTGATCGTCTGTTCGAACACCATCGGCTCGTACCCGGCGAAGACCCAGAATGGCAGCTTCCCTTTTGGCGTAGGGATGGAGATCGGGAAGGGAGGACGGACCTCAATGACCGGCTGGATCATCCGCACGCCGCTTTCGTATGCGACGACGTAGTAGGTGAACGCTCCGCCCCATCCCGGCGGATAGAGCGCGGCGTAGTTGTACCGGTCGGACACGACGTCGGCAAATGTCGCCCACGGAGGTTCGCTCTCAAAATGCAACCCCGCACCGACGCCGACGGTCTGAAACAGCCAGAACTTCCAGGTGAACACCCGCCACTCGCTGATCGACGCCGGAAAGATGACGCGTCCAGGGTCGGGCAAGGGGTCGATCACGATCTGCGGATCATCAGGATGGACCGGTACGGTCCGCAGGAGCGCGGGAACGTTCGACATCGTTGCGCTCGAGAACGAGGCGTTTCCGGCGAAAGTGAACGGTTGAAATTCGAGCGCCAACCACTTGAAGCGCCGGTTGATGTCGGTCTGTTCGGTTCCGGCGAACGTCCGACCGGCGCACAACAACAGCGCCACCGCCAACGAGCACGCTGCAAGCGCGCAGACCATGGACCACCCCCTGGAATGAGTACGACGCCGTGAAACACATAGGCGCTCAGCTGACTACCGTTCCATAAGTTTGTCAGCGAGCGAATGAACGCCGCTACTGTACTCTTCGATGACACAATCGTCAATATGCACAGTATCTATCAATAAACGATGGGCTTGCCTCTACGGAAGTGAAGCTCCACGGCCTCACGGCCGTGGTTTCTCTCGATACGTGGTTCCGTGGAGCGGAACCTCCCGCACCATGTGGGGTGCGGGACAAGAACCCCGAACCCGACCCACAAACCGCCTAGGGTTTGGAGTCGTCCAGAACTCAACGTAGTTCTTGGGCGACGTGGTTCGGGGCCGCATCCGTCCCGACCTCTCGGCCGCGAGCTCGAGGCCGAGCGGGCATAGTCGAGGGACTGGTGCGTGGGTTAAGGATTGTAACCTCGGTCGTCTGCTGCCACGACCTGTTGAGCCTGTGAAGACGCCCCGCGGTCTGATGCCTGGCGGGCGGGCACCAACCTCGACCAATTAAAACTTTACCACCCGGTCCGAGTTGACGTATACTTGCGAAATGGATGAGCCCCAACCACGACCTGACCGCCTGACGCTCCTGGCATTTGTTGTCATCGTGGTGCTCCTCGGCGCCAACTTTGTAGCGGTTCGTTTCAGCAACCGAGAGCTGGCGCCTTTTTGGGGAGCGGGATTGCGCTTTGGGGTGGCGGCCCTGATTCTGTTCGGGGTGATGTGGTGGCGAAGGATGGCCTGGCCCCGCGGGCAGACGGCCTGGGGAGCGATGGTCTACGGCCTGCTGAATTTCGGTATATCGTATGCCTTGTTGTACTGGGCGCTCCTGGTAGTCCCGGCCGGCCTGGCTGCGGTCATCTTCTCAACCTTGCCGCTCACCACCCTGTTGCTTGCTTCCCTGGTTGGCTTGGAACGACTGGGCTGGCAGAATATTTCCGGGGCGGTGGTGGCGGTCGGGGGCATCACGCTTATTTTTCACCAAACGCTGCAGGGCAACGTTCAGCTCGGCCCACTCGCCGCCATCTTCGGCGCCATGGCCGTCGGGGCCGTGGCCAGCGTGCTCATCAAACGCTTGCCGCAGCCGCACCCGGTCACGCTCAATGCCATCGGCATGTCTGTCGGCACCGTCCTTCTGCTGATTGTCTCGGCCATGGCAGGGGAGCGCGTCATCCTGCCGACGCTGCCGGCCACCTGGCTGGCCCTGATCTGGTTAATCGTCAGCGCCATCGTCGCCTTCATCCTATTCGTCTGGATTATCGTCCGCTGGACGGCCTCAGCCGCTACCTATGCGCTGGTCTTGGCGCCGTTGGTCACGGTCGCCCTGGCGGCCTGGCTCGTGCATGAACGCCTGACCCTAAGCTTTATTGTCGGGAGCGTGGTCGTTCTTATCGGAGCGTACATCGGTACTCTGAAGAGCCGAGCCCGAACTCCGGTTGAGCCCATGACACCAGCAGGACCGCCGTCAGTGGACGCTTAGGGTCGGACGGCTTGATGTGTGCGAGACCGCCGCTGCGCGGCTCGGGACAGCCGGGCAGGCGGGTCCCGACGCAGCACAATCGAAATTTTACGGTCAAAATCTTGCGTCATGTTCGCAACTGGTTGGCGGGGTACGGGGACCCCGTACAACGGCTTCGCCGTATACGGGGCAGGTCGTCCCGCCATTCCCTTTCCCGATTGAATCGGGGATCGCGAGGACGGGATCCCGCCGTCCTATGAAACTTTGAATCAAGGTGGCGGGAAACCCGGACAACATTTTTTCGCTGCGCAGCACGGTCGGGGTGGGGAGAATCGCCACCGTACAGGTGGTCACCCGAAGGGTGAAACTCCCGACCTTCCCGCTCAGCGTCGGGGATACCGGACTCGAACCGGTGGCCTCATGCACCCCATGCATGCGCGCTACCAACTGCGCTAATCCCCGACGCTGAGCGGGACGCGCATTTTCCTTGCGCTATACCCCGACCAGCCGTCGCCAAATTATTAACGTGACCTCCTGCTCCGGGGCTTCGCCGTTCCTTCGGAACAGGTCTTAGCCCGTCTCGGTCGCCGGAACAGAAGCAGTTCTGTTCCTGACGCTTCGCGTCGCGGCCTCGACCCCCATGCCCGCGCGCGGACTTTACCCCGTCGCATGACGGGGAATTGCGCCATACCCCGACTGGCCGCTGCATATATGCAAATAACCTCATACTCCTGGGCGCGCCTGCCCCGTACGTCCCACCACAGGCGGGATGGTGCGGGGTACTACCACTATACTACACCCCGACTCTGCCGCGCATGAGATTCGCGCCACCAACCATACCAAAAAACAAACAGAAAAACAAACGTCGGCCGAGCGTTAGCGAGGCCGATTTGAAATGGACCATCGCGTCCGAACGAACGAGAATCAGGGTGTCCAACGGACAGGCCCCTAGGCGAGTGAGGAGGCGCGATACAATATACGGAAAGAGATGTATCGAAAGAGGAAACCGTTAGGGTTTCCTCTTCGAGGCTCTCCAGCACTCCCGACCACATTCTCCGGAAAGTACGGCCTTGCCGATGTTGCCAATGGCTCACGGCGCGGCTGAGTCCGCAGGCGTACCCCACGGGGCACGACAATGTAGGACGTCCGAAGAAAATGGCAGAGAATGATGATACG
>JACQPY010000014.1 GCA_016207275.1 Candidatus Kerfeldbacteria bacterium | reverse complement strand
GTGTATGACCCCTCTCCGCTGCGTCCCACTCGCTCCGCTCGTGGTTCGCTAGCTCCCCTCCCCTTGGAAAGGGGAGGTGTATAGCAGGGCGCGCAGGTTCGGCTGAACCTGCGCGCGGCAATGACGACCGGAGTCGTCGGTGATTGTCTTCAGGCGGCTTTGGCGGCCGCCCCGTAAACGAGCTTGGCGACACAGATGACCCTGGGTGCCGGGTGAGCGATCGCCCGTCGGTCAGCGTCGGTTCGAATGCGGTCCCAGGGAAAATTCCAGGCTGATCCGTGTAGGCTGGGATGGTCCGGCAGCACCTGGTCAACTACCTGGTCGACCGTGAAGACCTCCAAATCGCCGCCGCTGCCGGTCTGTTCCAGGATACCCAGCAGCTCCACGACCTCATCTTCCAGCAGACCCAGCGAGCGAATGAAAACCCTAATCATCGGTCTGGTGACAAGAACCTGGGGCGTCATGTACCTTCCTCCGCGATGTGATGAGCGGCTAGCCCATCCGGGTTGACCGCTCGATGGCTTCGGTAATCGCCGGATCCTGGGTTGGATCTTCCCGGTAGCGCCGGTAGTACTGCTGGACGTCGGGAAAGCCGTGGAACAGCAACTGAACGTCGTGATCGGAAAAGCGATCGTCGTCCTGAGCCTCACCCACGAGTTCGAGCCGGCCAAGCACCTCATGCCGCCGGCGGTCACTCAGGTGCGGACAGGCCAGGATGAATTCCCGGAGTTCCTTTCGAGACGGGTCCATGGAACACCTCCGTATGTTCGTGGTCCTTTGGGCGATTCGTTAGGCCAGACAGATACGCTGGCTTGGCGGCCTACCGACGGAAAGCGAGGGTGACTCCGGCTTGCTCCAGATGGAGAACCTTGGTGACGACATGACTCGGAAGCCCGGCGAGCACCTGCTCCAGGTCTTGGTGGCTTAGCTCCGCTCCGTGGTGGGGCAGTCGGTCAACGATGTGCCGTCGCTGTTTTCGAGTGATTGCTCCCTGGGCGCAGAGCCGGTCAGCGATTCTACGGACGATGCGTGCTTCTGGCATTTCCAACCTCCTGTTGGATGGGAAGGGTAAACTGACAATCGCCGTACTCACGTTTGACCGAAACGCTCTCGAACTTAGTCCTCCCTGGTTAATCAGTGTCTTTGACGAAGGGCAGGTGAGCGGGCATAGAACCGCTCGCACGTTCGAATAAAAGTTTACAATCGGAAACTCGAACTTACAACCTTTAGGCTAATCGGTCAAGGCGGCCCTTCGACGCTGCTCAGGGCCATCCTGAGCCTGTCGCTCCTCCATCATTGCAGTCGAGGCGACCCTGAACTTGCCTGCGCTGAGCGCAGTCGAAGCGTTGAAGGGGTCGAAGGATGGCTTTTGTCCACCCTAACGCTGTGGTAAGCTGAAAACGCTATGGATGTGGTCATTATTTTAGCAGTCCTGATCGTCGGCTTGGTGGTCGCCGTTTGGTTGATCAACCGCCGCTTGAAGGGCTTGACGCAGAAGGAGGATCAAGCTTCATTTTTGATGCTGCACCAGAGCATCCAGGGGATGCAGCAGCGGATGGATGAGACGAACAAGACGTTGCAGGAAAAACTCGATCGCCACTCACAGACCGTAACGCAGAGCGTCCATGCACAGCTTGGGGAGAGCGCCAAGATCGTACGGGACGTCACTGAAAAGCTTACGAAGCTTGATGAGACTAACCGTCAAGTCATCAACTATTCAGAGCAACTTCGTAAACTTCAGGATATTCTTCAGAATCCGAAGCGTCGTGGGGTGCTGGGCGAGTATTATCTTGATGCGCTGCTGAAGAATATTCTGCCTCCCGGACAATACGCAATGCAGGTTGACCTGGGCATTGACGATTCCACCGGGCAGAAACTGATTGCCGATGCCGTAGTATTCGTCCAAGATAAGCTCGTACCGATTGATGCAAAGTTTACACTCGAAAATTACAACCGCATGGCTGAAGCCGTCGATGAATCGGAAAGGGTAAAATTTGAAAAAGCTTTTGTAACTGACTTGAAGTCAAGAATCCAAGAGACCGCTAAGTACGTTCGTCCCGACAGGGGAACCCTTGATTTTGCTTTTATGTTTATCCCGCACGAGGCGATTTACTATGACCTGCTTACTAATAAGGTTGGAGGCGTTGAGGATGGTCAAAACCTTTTGCAAAGAGCCGGTTCGAAATATAGAGTAATCATTGTCTCACCAACCTCTTTTTTGGCGTACCTCCAGACTGTCCTTCAGGGTTTGAGAGCTCTCCAGCTTCAGGAATCAACTAAGGATATAATGCGACGAGTTGAAGATCTTCGTCGTCATATGACGAATGTCGACACCAACATGGAGAAGCTAGGCCGTCATATCAACAACGCTTCGAGCGCGTATCAATCGACCGCAAATGAACTTGATAAGGCGGGTAAGGATGTTTCAAAAATTGTGGAGCTAGAGTCTAAGGTTGAGCCGATGCAGTTGGAGAAGCCGAACGAGCACTAGCGTTTTAGGAATGAACGTGGTGATTACAAGGCAGGTATCGCTTAAGCAGCGGGTTAAGGTTGCTTCTATGGTTTTCGCCACGCTTATCCTTGGAGTTGCTGCCTGGAGTCTGGTCAGTGAATCGAAGCGTGGTCAGATTGTTTGTCCTCCCGTACTGACCACAAGTGCCTTGAGTCAATCAATTTCGCCAAGCTCAGATGACACGATCGCACAGTTAGCGGTTTTGACAAGGAACCTCCTCCAGCGGGCAAAGCATTACCGTTCAATACCGTGGTCAGGGTCCCGGAGCGGCGAAGAGCTTCGTCAAGAAGCGGTAACCAGAAAACAACTCCTTCTGAAAGCGCTCGCCCGTAACCCCGAGCAGCTTTCACCCGTGCTCCTCCCTGAGAACGAACGCAAACTCGTATCCGATGTCAGCCAAGGGTGCGTTGAACAAGCAGTACGTCTGAGTGGTCAAGCGATCGTCGGACACACCGAGTTTTTGGATGGTACGGGTCGTAAAGAATACGGACTTGACGTTGGAAATGGAAAAGTCCATCGGTTTTTCTTTGTATCGGGAGAAGCGGAAGTGTTGCCAAGGAGCATGGTTAGCGTCAGCGGACTTGGACTTGATGATGCTGTGATGGTTAGTTCGTTCAGCACCGAGACTGAAGATGTTACGACCGGGGTTACGCCACGGAAAATACCGGATGATCAAGAAGGTGGCGCTTCAACCCAACGCACCTTGGTCCTGATGCTGTACTCTTCAATTTTTTCCAGACCGACGAGTCCGACCTTCGCAGAAGTCCAGAACTTTGTATTTGGCGATTCGAATAGCGCACGTAGTTTTCACCGAGAGAACTCGAACAGCACTGTGAACCTGACCGGTGAGGTTCGCAGCGACTGGACAGAAGTGCCGTTTGGAATGTGCTCATTCTGGGACATTCAGAGTTCGGTAATTCCGTATTTTGATGCTACCGTCGATTACTTGCAGTTCGACCGAGTGACTGTGGTGAATGGCAGTGGTTTTGAGGAGGCATGCGGAGGATCTGGCTCGGGGTCGATCGGCAGTTACGAAATGTTGACGAACGACGGTCTGGTTAGTCTTTCGCTATCGATCGTTAACCCAAACGGAGTTCCGCCACAGAATACGCCCTTACATGTTCTCTCTCATGAAATAGGTCACAATCTTGGTTGGGCCCACGCTGAATTTCTCCCCTGCGAGACTCACGAGGTCGTTTTTGGGCAAGACTGCATAACGGTCGAATACGGCCATCCGTTTGATGTCATGAGCAACATCCAACTTGGCCATAGCAATGCCGGGATGAAAGATCAGCTCCATTTTTTGACGGCGTCGATGATTCAGGAAATCGATCCGCAATCGTTGCCCATCGGCCCTTCGGGACGAGCTGAAGGAACGTTCGTTATCGAGCCGCTTGAACTTCAATCCAACGGATTGAAGGTGCTGAAGGTTCGACGCGGCATAACGCCAGACTATTTCCACGTTGAGTTCCGGCGTCCGATTGGTTACGATGCACGCTTCAACAACGAGGGAGATCTGTTTGCTGGCGCGTCGATTACCATTGACGGCGGACTGATTGACGCTTTTGTGCCGCCAGGCGAACAGGCGAGCAACCTCAATTCGTCCTTGCCGGTTGGCGCGAGGTTAAATGATGTCGTGTCCGGCGTCGGCATTGAGGCTGTCTCGCTTGACAACGCTAACAATCCTGAAACCGCACGGTTGACCGTCCGTGTTTTGTCCGGACGAACTGATACCATCCCTCCGACCGTGAACATTACCGAGCCAGTTGAAAATCAAGCTATCAGCGGAACAGCGTTGATCCGGGCTTCGGCCACTGATGAGCAGACCGGAATCGACCACGTTGAATTCAGCGTCAAGCACGCCTGTCTAGAATCATCGCCTCAACTGTTGTCATCGACTTCGAACCCGCCGTACGAAACAACATGGGACACGAATAGTTTTACTTACGGCTCGTACAGCATTTACGCAAACGCCTTCGACCGTTCAGGCGTGCCCTTTGGTGTTTCTGGCAATAACGCACTAGATACGGTGTGGGTTAACGTCAACAATGGACCAACGTCGATACAGCTGGTTACACCGCAACCCGGAGATACGCTGCGTGGCAGTACGACATTGCAGTCGACCGTCCAACGCCTGCAGAACCCCTCGGTCTATTACTTTTACAAACAAGGAAGTGAGGCGCCTCAAGCTATCGGATCGTCCGCGACGAGCCCATATTCGGTTATTTGGGATACGACGCGTATTCCGGACGGGTCATATATAGTTTATGCGATCGCGTTTGGTTGTAGTGCTGGTGTAGCACGATCACCGGATACACAAATTACCATTCGAAACACTGGGATCGTTAAGCCGCCAGCCCGACGGTTGCCGATCTTTATTACTGAATAACATAGTTTTTGCTAACCCCGTTAGAGCTGGGAAAGATATTACTCTACGGAAAACCCAGCATAGAAGCCAAGCACATGCCTATTTCGATACTTCTCATCCTTGCCAGCTCTAACGGGGCTAACCTTAGCCATTTCTTTTTGCCACCCTTGCGCCGGTGGCTGATTTCGAGTATTCTGTAGGCGCCAAAATGACAGAAATATCAAAAAAAACGAATGGTGAAATAACGGGCGGGCAGGCAAAAAACCCCGAACCAAGCGCCGCGGCAACGGGGCGCGGCATGGTCTGGCAGGCCATCGGCTTTGCCTGGGATTTCGGAATCATGGTGGTGGTACCGCTGGTGGTGCTGGGCGTCGGCGGACGGTACCTCGATCAAAAACTTGATACCAGTCCATGGTTGTTCCTGGTCGGCGCCGTGGTGGCCATTATCATTTCATCAATATTGGTGGTTACCCGTTTGAGCCAGCTCATCACTAAGGACAATAAGCAGTCGAAACAGTAGCCGACATGAACGAAGTTCACATTTCACTGATCGCCGAAACACTGGGACACCTTGGGTCGTTTCCCATAACCAATACGTTGCTTATGTCCCTGGTTAGCACGGTCGTGCTGATCGTGGCCGCGGTACTGCTCTCGCGCCGGATGAGGTCCCCGACTGGATCGGGGACGCCGCGGGGGTTGCAGAACGTGACCGAAGTGTTGATTGACGGGGCGTTGGCAATGATGGATACCGTTACCGGCGGCCGGAAACAGAGCCTGCGGTTTTTCCCGCTGGTCTTCACGTTTTTCATTTTCATTTTAGTGTCGAACTGGCTGGGCTTGCTGCCGGGGATCGGTCCGATTAGTTTGGCGGTGACGGCCAACGGTCACCAGGTCGTCACCCCGTTGTTCCGCTCGACCAACGCCGACTTGAACGTGACCTTGGCCTTGGCCATCATCTCGGTCATTGCGACTCAAATTTTCGGCATCATCGCTATCTCGGCCGCCAAGTATGCCAAGCGATTTTTCAATTTTAAAAATCCAATTTTTACGTTCGTCGGCCTGATTGAGCTTATTTCAGAGTTAGCAAAGTTTATCTCATTTTCCTTTCGGTTGTTCGGCAATGTCTTTGCCGGCGAAGTGCTGCTGGTGGTCATCGCGTTCCTGGTGCCGGTCGTGATCCCGCTGCCGTTTATGTTTTTGGAAATTTTCGTCGGCCTGATTCAAGCGTTCATCTTTGCCATTCTGACCTTAGTGTTCTTGAAAGTGGCGACCACGGAAGAAGCGCATTAGTCCACACGATTTTGATTCATGAATTACGAAGTAAGGAAAGGATGATGATATGAACGAAGAAGCTGCAAGGTTGTTTGCCGCGGCCCTGGCCATTGGCATTGGCGGGTTAGGTCCGGGCCTGGGCATCGGTATCCTCGCCTCGAAGGCGATGGAAGCGATTGGTCGAAACCCGGAGGCGGCGGGCAAAGTCCAAGTGTCGATGCTGATCGCCATGGGTTTTACCGAAGCCATCGCCATCTACGCGCTGGTGATCGCGCTGATTATTAAGTTCGTCTAGGGATAGTTAACGGTTGTACGTTGAACGTTGAAGGATTCGGAGCACTCCTGATAACTGACAACCGGTAACCTTTAACCCGCAACCTATGTCTGACTTGTTCGCCAAACTCGGCATTGACTGGAAGCTGCTGCTGGCCCAAATCGTCAACTTCCTGATTTTGCTCTGGGTGCTGAAGCGGTATGCCTACGGTCCGATCGTTCGAGCGCTGGAAAAGCGATCGAAAACGATCGAGCAGAGTTTAGCACAGGCAAAGGAGATTGAGGCCGAGCGCGCCAAGCTTGCGGCGGAGCAACAGGTTGAAATGGCCAAAGCGCGGACCGCGGCCCAGCAGTTGCTGGCCGCCGCCCGGCAGGACGCCGAGACGTTTTTAACTAGCGCCCGGGAGCAGGCTAAAATCGAAGCAGCCGCGGTCGTTACCGCCGCCAGCAAGGAAGCGCAACGGATGAAGGACGCGATCGTGGCTGAGGCCAAGCAGGACCTGGCCGACCTGATCGTCGCCGGAACCGAAAAGATGGTGCGGGTGAAGCTCGATACGGTCGCTGATCGCCAGCTCATTGACGAAGCACTCAAGGAGATGAAGTAGCATGCGCCGGTTTGAATCCTACATCGATGACCTCCTCCAGCGACCTGAGGTGCGGCGCCTGGCTCGGCGCGGCGCGCACCACTTTTCCCGCAATCGATTGCAGCATTGCCTGGCCGTGGCCAAGCTGTCCTACTACCTCGGCCGGTTGGTCGGGGCCGACACTCGCGTTTGTGTCCGCGCCGCCCTGCTGCACGATTGGTACTTTGAAAATCGCCATGAGCACCAGAATCGCGTTGGCGCTAATGTCCATCATCCCCAGATCGCCGCCCGCAACGCTCGCGGCCTCGGCGAGCCGGCGGCCGTGACCGACATTATTGCCACCCACATGTGGCCGTACGGTCGGATCCGGCCAGCCTCGCTTGAAGCCTGGGTGGTGTGGATGGCCGACAACGTCGTTTGGTTAACTGATTTGCTGGCCAGCGGCGGCCACTATTTCCGGAAAAAAATGTACGGATTTTTATACGGACCGAGCCAGGAGGCCACCTATGCGGCTTAGTCCGCGTCGGTTAGCCGAGGCGTACCTAGCGGCTACGAATCAGGCGTCACTAGACGAATTGCCGAATGTCGCGCGGGCCCTTGTGACCACGGTAACGCGACGACGCCAGGGCAAATTGCTGCCGCGGATTATGGCGGCGGTTGAGCACTTGTGGCACCAGCGTCACGGTACGCTGCCGGTGCGCGTGACGACCGCTCGGGCGATTGAGCAAACCGCGCTAACCACTGCCGTCGGCCGTGACGCGCTCGTCGCGATGAACGTCGATTCAGCGCTCATCGGCGGCGCCATCATTGAACGCGGCAATGATCGCATTGACGGCTCAGTCCGAACCCACCTGCGCCGCCTCCAGCAGCGACTTGTCGGTAACCAGGCAGAACGGCCATGACGCAACATAAGGATGCGATCGTTGAAGCCCTGCGGAAGGAAATCGCCGGGTTCACCGCCACAGCGGCGGTCGAGCACATCGGCTACGTGACCGAGGTGGGCGACGGCATTGCCCGAATGTCGGGCTTGAGCCAGGTTCGCGCCTCGGAGCTGGTTGAGTTTTCCCAGGGCCAGCTCGGCGTTGTCCTCAACCTTGAAGAGGATAGTGTCGGCGCCATGGTTCTCGGTGATGTCACCGGCATTGGCGAAGGCGACGTCGTTAAGGCGACCGGCCGAATTTTCGACGTACCCGTAGGTGAGAACTTGGTCGGGCGCGTGGTCAGTCCGCTCGGCCAGCCGCTCGACGGGAAAGGAACGCTCAAGAGCGCCAAACGTTATCCGATTGAAAAGATCGCCCCGGGCGTGATTACGCGACAGTCGGTTGACACGCCGGTCCAGACCGGCATCAAAGCGATTGACGCGATGATCCCGATCGGTCGCGGCCAACGCGAATTGATCATCGGTGACCGGCAGACCGGCAAGACGGCCGTGGCGATTGACACCATTATCAATCAGCACGGCAAGGACTTAACCTGTATCTACGTCGCTATCGGTCAGAAAGAGTCGAAGGTGGCGCGGTTGGTGGCTAAACTCGAAGCGCACGGTGCCATGGCTCATACGGTGGTCGTGGTGGCGGGCGCTTCCGACCCAGCCGCCTTGTCCTACATTGCGCCGTACGCCGGCTGCGCCATCGGTGAGTACTTCATGGATCAGGGTAAGGACGCCTTGGTGGTCTACGATGATTTATCCAAGCACGCCTGGGCCTACCGCCAAGTATCGCTGCTGCTGCGCCGGCCGCCGGGTCGTGAAGCCTATCCGGGTGACGTGTTCTACCTCCACTCGCGCTTGCTGGAACGAGCGGCCAAGATGAATCAACAGCACGGCGGCGGCAGCCTGACCGCTTTGCCGATCATCGAGACGCAAGCGGGTGATATTTCCGCCTACATCCCAACCAACGTCATCTCGATCACCGACGGCCAAATCTACCTCGAGTCCGACCTGTTCTACCAGGGCCAGCGGCCGGCCCTCAACGTTGGCTTGTCAGTCTCCCGGGTCGGCTCAGCCGCCCAGACCAAGGCGATGAAGAACGTGGCTGGCCAGCTCCGGCTCGAGTTGGCGCAGTACCGCGACGTGGCCGCGTTTGCCCAGTTCGGCTCTGACCTTGATGAAACGACGCGGAAACAGCTGGAGCGCGGTCGCCGAACCAGTGAAATTTTGAAGCAAGGTCAGTACCAACCAGTGCCGCTGGCACACCAGGTGACCGTCATGTACGCCGCCACCCATGGCTTCCTTGATGCCGTGTCGGTTGAGCGAATCCAACAGTTCGAGACTGAGTGGCGGACCTTTATGGAGACTAAAGGACGGAAGGTAGTTGCCACAATCGATCAGACGAAGGAACTTTCGGCCAAGACGGAAACGCAACTCAAGCAGCTGCTGGAAGAATTCGTCGCGACCTTTACCCATGGCCCGTAGCAGTTTTGTCGATCCCCGCAGTGACCTGGGTCGTCAGCTGACGGCCGATGTGGCGGTCTTGGCCTTAACCTTGCCGGTGGTGGCCCGCGACGCCTTTTACCAAGTGGTCCTACCGTTTGTTTTTAGCGCTTCAGTGGCGTTAGTTGTGCTCTTTGCCGTGCCGATGCGCGACGTGCCGTTCGTGGCCCAGCACGCGACCCAGGGTTTGTCAACGCTGCGCCTGGCCATCGCGGTTTTCGCCATTGGCAACCTGTTCGTCGTCGGCTATCTCGATACGGAGTTTCTAAGCTGGCGGTGGATCGCCTGCGCCGCGGCCGCGGTCGTGGCCCTCGGCGTGTTGGCAATTGATCTCCGCCGGATTTTTGTTTCGTAACCAATGCCTTCTCAGACACGCGAAATCCGACGACGCATTCGCTCGATCACTAACACCCGCAAGGTCACCAAGGCGATGGAAATGGTGGCTTCGGCCAAGATGCGCCGGGCGGTCCAGGCCGTGCTGGCCAGCCGGGCCTACGCGGCCCAGGCGTGGGACTTAGTGTTGGACTTAGCCGCCCGGACTGACCCGGAGCTTCACCCGTTATTGAGACCAGCTTCATTTCCTGGCGAACCAGTGAGTAAAAATGTTGGAGTGGTAGTGATTAGCTCAAATCGAGGACTGGTCGGTGGATTTAATACTCAGCTTGTTTTAAAAGCTCGACAACATTTAGACAAGTATGTTTATCAGGCAACTAAGCTAGGAAAAATTATTCTATATGGCAAAAAAGCACGATCGTTGGTTACTAGGTATAGGTATGACGGTGTGGCTGATTTTGCCAAACCAGATTTACTGACCGGAGTCGAAGAGGTCAGGCCGATGGCGAAAGAAGTCATACAAGGTTTTACTAAACGGCGGTACGAACGGGTACTAATTGCCTACACCGACTTCGTTTCAACGTTGGTCCAGCGACCACGCGTTCGGCAGCTCTTGCCGTTGCAGCGTGACGTTGAGTTAGGCGCGGCCGGACCAGCGGTTATATCTCGGCCATCAGCCCGATCACGGGAGTACCTGTTTGAACCGAACGCCGACGTCGTGCTCGAAGCGCTGCTGCCGCGGTTGGTTGAGCTGCAGCTGTACCAGGCCGTGCTTGAATCAAACGCCTCGGAGCACGCCGCACGAATGGTGGCGATGCGCAACGCCTCTGATGCGGCGGCCGACCTGATTGACGATTTAACGTTGACGTACAACCAAGCTCGACAAGCAGCAATTACGCAGGACCTGTCGGAAATTTCAGCCAGCCGGGCGGCGCTGGAGGCCTGAAGAACATTTGACGTTTGACGTGTGACCCTTCGACTTTGCTCAGGGTCATCCCACCAGCATTATTCGATGAACCAATCTCTGACTTCTTCTATAAACATATGGGGTATATGGGGTCATCCTGAGCCTTGTCGAAGGATGACATTTGACCCGGCCAAAAATCGCGAATTGTCGAATGTCAAAGGTCAGTTGTCAACAGTAATGGACTACGTATGAACAAAAAGGTTGAATCGCACGGCGCTATCGCCCAAGTCATCGGACCGGTCGTTGATGTTAAATTCGAGGGCGAACTGCCGCCGATTCACACCGCCTTGCACGTGCCGCGGGAGGGGAGCGAAACGCTCGTCCTCGAAGTCCAGCAGCACGTTGGTAACGGCGTGGTTCGCACGGTGGCGATGTCCTCGACCGACGGACTATCACGCGGCTTGCCAGTCACGAACACGGGCAGCCCGATCAGCGTGCCGGTCGGCGAAGCCACACTCGGCCGGATGTTCAACGTGGTCGGCGAACCGATCGACGGTCAGCCGGCGCCCAAAGTTAAGGAGCGCTACCCGATTCACCGGCCGGCGCCCGAGTTTATCGACCAGTCGGTCAAGACCGAGGTGCTGGAGACCGGCATCAAGGTGATTGACCTAATCTGTCCGATTGTGAAAGGCGGTAAGGTTGGCTTGTTCGGCGGCGCTGGCGTGGGCAAAACAGTCGTCATTACTGAATTGATCCGTAATATCGCCTCGGAGCACGGCGGGATTTCGGTTTTCGCCGGCGTCGGCGAGCGAACGCGCGAGGGCAACCAACTCTACCATGAAATGGAAGAATCGGGCGTGCTCAACAAAACGGCGCTGGTCTTCGGCCAGATGAACGAGCCGCCGGGCGCCCGGGCCCGAGTGGGTTTGGCCGGCTTGGCTTTAGCCGAGTACTTCCGCGACGACGGCAAAGACGTACTGCTGTTCATCGATAATATTTTCCGTTTTACCCAGGCCGGCTCAGAAGTATCGGCCTTACTCGGACGCATCCCGTCAGCCGTCGGCTACCAACCAACGCTGGCCGAGGAAATGGGCGAGCTGCAGGAGCGGATTACCTCGACCACCAAAGGCTCGATCACTTCGATGCAGGCGGTCTACGTGCCGGCCGACGACTTAACCGACCCGGCGCCAGCCACTACCTTTAGCCACCTCGATTCGACGGTGGTGCTGTCGCGGCAGCTGTCTGAACTCGGTATCTACCCGGCCGTCGACCCGCTCGATTCAACGTCGACCATTCTCGATGCCTTAATTGTCGGCGAGGAGCACTACGTGGTCGCTCGCGGCGTGCAGAAGGTCCTGCAACGGTACAAAGACTTGCAAGATATCATCGCCATTCTCGGCGTTGAGGAATTGTCGGACGAGGACAAGCTGACCGTCGCCCGCGCCCGCAAGATTCAGCGGTTCTTGTCACAACCATTTCACGTGGCCGAGGTCTTTACCGGCCGGCCGGGTGAGTATGTCCAGCTGAAGGAGACCATCCGCGCCTTCAAGGCCATCTTGGCTGGCGAGTATGACGATGTACCGGAACAGCAATTCTACATGCAGGGCGGGATTGATGAAGTACGGAAGAACATTTGACAGGTGACAATTGACTTTTGACTTTATGCTGAAGCGTTCTGATCAAATGTTAAATGTCAATAGTCAGTAGTTATGATGAAAACCTTCAAACTAGAAATCACCACTCCCGAACACGTCGTGTACCGCGACGAAGCGACGAGCGTCACCCTGCCGACGGTTAACGGTGAGATTACGGTCCTGGCTAACCATCTGCCCGTGGTGACGGTCCTTACCGCCGGGGAGTTGGTTATCCGCAAAGACGGTACCGAGTCGCCCTATGCCGTCTCCGGCGGTTTTGCGAAAGTTGATGGACAGAAACTGAGCATTTTGGCCGACACCGCCGAACGTTTTGATGAAATTGACGAACAGCGGGCCGAAGAAGCTCGGCAGCGCGTCGAGCAACTGAGGCAGTCAGTGGCGGCTGACGATACGCAGTACGCGCAGCTGGCTGGCAAAATCGAACGTGAGTTGGCTCGGCTGCACGTGGTCCGAAAGCACAAGCACCGCGGGCACGTCGGGATTACGCAGGAAGGGGTGAGAAGAGAGTAGTCCACTGGACCGGACAAGCAAGCCGGGTTCTGTCACCTTGGTGGTATAAGGGTTAGGGTTTCGGATAAGTAGTGACGGGGCGATACGAAGATTTCCGGTGAGGAAAATCTGGCGCAGAATTCCCTACCCAGCAAGCCCCTCTTGACAGATTCGTTCAAGAGCGGTACACTGTCGTTTCCGCTCGTTTTATTCTTCGTTAGTTGCCGCCGAACAACCCTATCTCGGAGGTTCAATGGAAAAGAGAGAGAAGCAGAACTGGTGGCCTTCACTGATCGTGCTCGGCATCCTGACCGTCCTGGCGCTCGGCCGTGACGTGTGGTCGCTCGCTCGGCACACTTACGACTTCGATCGTCACATTCCGTTCCTGCTGCCGCTGGGCTTGGGCGCTTTCGGCGTCATGGTCTGGCGCATCAAGCGCTTCGATGAAACCGGTCGCTGACCGCAACCCGCATTCCATGGAGGGTAATCGGATGAGCGTTTCGCTGGCTCTGGAGACATTCACCCCGTTTTTCACCGCCGCCATCGACCGGGGGTTTCTCAAGAAGGTGCCGTTGATGAGGGACCCGGTCAATCCACGGAAGGCGATCGTGCTTGCCTGCGGGCATATTGCCCACAACACCGACCGTCTCCCGCACATCTGGGAGCGGGTGACCGATCAGACGCAGCTCTTCGGCTTCAACGGCGGGGGGATTGTGCTCGACCCCGAGTACGCCCGAACCAGCCGCCAGGCTGGGTTGTACCACGAGGCCGCGGTCGGTCAGATCATGGACTTCATCGACCTGGCCGTGAACGACGGCACGATCGAGCAGGGCGAGCGGCTGTCCGCCTACCTGTACTATGACGCGCCCTGCAAGGTCATCGCCCATCTCGGGCTGACGCCGTCGGCCTTCGTCCAATCCTCGATTCGGGCCAAGACGCACCTCAAGGGTTTTCATCCCCACGGCGTGACCTTCAAGGTCGGCCTGCTGTACTATCTTGGCGAGCCGGTTATGCCCTCCGGGCTGACCTACTATGCCCCGCGCTGCGACATGCGGCGCTTCATCGAGAAGTTCCACGGCGAGGCGGCGCTCGCGCCGACGGTCGCCTAGGCCGTCACTGACAATTCGGAGACGATGTTCGCTCATTTTGGACCGACCCCAGGACCGAGGTACCTGGGGCGGCGTTGTTTTTTCCTATGGTATACTACAAAGGATGAATCATTCCGCCAAAGCCCTCGTTCTCCATTGCATTGATTTCCGGTTCATCCACGACATCGTTCACTTCATGAAGAACGTTGGCTTGCTCGGTCAGTACGACGACGTGGCCGCGGCCGGGGCCGCCAAAAACCTGGCCGATCCATACGATGATCATGATCGGGAGTTTGTCTTGCGACAAATCGCCATCGCCCGAAAGCTGCACGGCATCTCCGAGGTCTACGTCATCAACCACTTCGACTGCGGCGCGTACGGCCAAGGCACGTTTGCGAATGCTGACGAAGAACGAGGACGGCACCGGCGAGATTTGCAGGTGGCCAAGGATTTCATCGAGCGCCGTTTCGACGGTTTGAGCGTGGTCAAGATTCTGGCGCGAATCGATGAGGGCGGCCAGGTTGATTTCGAGAAAATCGTGTAGCGTGCCCATTCATGGGCGCCGCCGATAAATCGGCATGCGACAAGTATATCGGGCATGAATCTTCGTTTACTGTTCCGGAAATTGTTTAAGCAGTACGGTTCCCAACACTGGTGGCCAGCCAAGGCCCGTGGGTATGAAGCGCGCTGTCTGGAGATTTGTATCGGCGCCATTTTGACGCAGAATACGAACTGGAAGAACGTCGAGCGGGCGTTGGCGAACCTGCGAGAGACTCGAGCGTTATCGTTGAAAAAGCTGCTGACCATGCGCCGGAGCACCATTGCCATCCTGATCCGGCCGTCTGGTTATTACAACCAGAAAGCAATCAAGCTTCAGGCCTTTGCCGCTTTTGTCAAAGCGCAATACGTTGGAAGTTTCAGGAAGATGTTCAAACAGCCAGCCACGGCTTTGCGCGAGGAGCTCTTGACCGTCCACGGCATTGGCAGGGAAACAGCCGACTCAATCTTACTATACGCCGGGAACAAACCGGTCTTCGTCATTGACGCCTACACCAAGCGCTTCTTGGCCACCCAGGGAGTAGCCTTTCGCCAGTATGACGAGTATCGGGAGTTTTTTGAGAAGCGGTTACCGAGGAGCGTGAAACTCTACCAGGAGTTTCACGCGCTGTTGGTCGTTCACGGAAAGCAGCGAGGACCTGGAAAAATCTGAATAAATGTGATATACTACCCGTGGAAAGTAGAGAAAATAGCTAAATAAGCTAAAAACTATGCCTATTTTTATGAGAGGGCGGTCCGCGACACTAATATTTGGTTCCGCGGCAATTTTAGTACTGTTCTTAGCAGTCAGTCGACTTCCAGCTCAGGCTGGCTCACTGACCTTGAGCGGCACGGTCGTCAGCCCGAACGGCGGGACGTACGCCGACGGCGGCAACTTCAACATCTGGAGTTCAAGCGGTGGTTGGGGATCCAGCGTTGACAGCAGTGGCCGGTTCGAGGTCACTGGCCTGGAACCAGGCTCGTACGAATACAACCTCAACGTGCCGAACGCCAGCAGCTACGCCAGCCCGGCCAACCAGAAAATCACCCTGACCGAGAGCCTCACCAACTTCCAAATAAAAGTCACCAACCCGTCGCTCAAGGGAACGCTGGCAAAACCCGATGGCACGGCGACCAGCGGTTGCGTCACGGTCCGAAACTCCACCTGGACGGTTAACCAGAACACCTGCCCCGGCGACGACGGCGGATGGAAGCTTGGCGGGCTGGAGGCGGGCAGCTACATCTTAGAAGCGAATCCGCCGGCAAATTCAGCCTTCGTCAGTTCAGAACAGAAGGTAACCATTACTGACCCGACCATTACCGTCAATCTCGGTACCGTCAAGCTCGACAATCCGTTCATCATTGGTAAAGTTGCGTTTCCCAACGGCTCGCTGTTGCCGTGGGATGAGGACTGGAGCAAGCGATACCACCTGTCGGTCGATCTGTGGAACAGCGATTTCACCATTAATAAGCATTCCGATTACGACAACGCCAGTAAGTTTAAGTTTGGCCGCGTGCCGGCCGGCACCTACACCCTCCACGTTAACATCTGGGACACTGAACAGTACACCGGCTCGGAAAACGTCAGCCTCACGGTTCCGGCTAGCGGACTCGATCTGACCGCGACGCCCGTCAAGCTGACCACGCCGCAGCTGTCTGGGGTGGTGTACCGACCGGATGGTACGACGCCCGTTCCGAACGCCTGGGTCAGCCTCCACAACGACGACTGGACGCAGAACCAGGGATCAAACACCGACGCCAACGGCAAGTACCGGATCGGGGGCTTGCCGGCCGGCACCTACACCTTCGAGGTCAATCCGCCGTCCGACATGACCGACGTGGTCCGACCCGAGCCGGTGAGCGTGACCGTCACGTCGGAGAAAACGACCAAGAACGTGACCCTGTCCGGTGCCTCGAAGTACGCCACCGGTACGGTCAAGAAGAAAGATGGTACGCCCGTGTCCTGCGCGCAAGTCAACGCCAATCGCCGCGGCGCCAACGGCTGGGCCAATACCCGAACGAACAGCCAAGGCGAGTACATCCTGACCCTGGCGCCGGGTTCGTGGAACATCCGGGTCGAGCCGGACCGGAGTTTTGACTGTCCCGAACCGGACTGGGTATTCGTCGACCAAGAGGCGATCGTCGAGTTTTCCAGTGACAGCACGCGTCAGGCCGAAACCGTCAACCTGACGGTCCAGAAGGCCAACGCCGTCATCATCGGTACCGTAACGAAGAAGGACGGGACGCTCGTCACCAATGGCAACGTCAACGCCAATTCGCAGACGCAAGACGGGCGCAGCCGTTGGTCAAACGCCCAGGTTAAGGCCGACGGCACCTACAAGCTTTACCTGGTAGCTGGCACCTACGACCTGAATGTTTGGACGCCGGAGACGCGGCTGTACACCAAGAACCAAAAAGTAACGGTGGCGGACAACCAGACCGTCACGGCCAACTTCGTGATGAGCGAAAAGCTGGCGCACATCACCGGCAAGGTGACGACCAAGGATGGAACCGGACTAGCCAACATCCAAATCAACGGCAACCTCGATTGCGGGCCGCAAGGGTGCAGCGCCTGGAGCAACACTAAGACCGATGCCGACGGTAACTTCGACTTGGCGGCCACCGCTGGTCAATGGTTCATCAACTTTGATGGCGGTCAGACCGCCACCTACATCTACGACGGCCCGCCGCTCGATATCTACGTCTCGTCGGAAACGGCCACTGTCTCGGGCGTGAACATTCAGTTGACCTACGCCGACGTTACGATCAAAGGCAAAGTCGTCGACGAGAACGGCAAAGCCTTTGCTGACCTTAACGGTTGGGCCTACGTCCGGCCGCTGACCACCACGGCCGGGGCCGGCTACCGCGAGTACGGCGGGTCGGTCAACCAAGGGACGTTCAACTTCCGCGTGCCCTCGAAACTCTTCACCCAGGCCGAGCTGGGCATCCACATGCCGCCGAACAGCCAGTACTCGTCGGCCACCGGCCAAACCATTACCTTGGTGGCCGATGCGACGATCGAGAAGGACATTGTGGTCCGGAAGAACGACGGCGCGATTGTCGGCCGAATCATCGACAGCTCGGGCTTGCCGCTCAAGAACTGCAACTTTCGGGGCGACGTTTACGCCAACTCCGAACGGGGCCAGTGGTACGGCACCCAGATTAACTCGGACTGTTCCTACGAGATCAGCCTGCTGTCCGGGACCTACCAGCTCGGCTACAACTTCGACCAGTCATCGGGCTTCTTGAACCGGCCGCCGTCCAACGAGCCGATCGTCGTCGCCTCGGGGACCAGGGTGCAGAAAGATCTAAAGGTGCTGATCGGTGATGCCCGCTTGACCGTGCTGGTTTTGAATCCTGACGGCAGTCCGGCCCGGCGCGTGTGGGTCTGGGCGGACAACCACGAGGAAGTTGATGGGCTCCGCCGGAACAGCGAAGAGCGCGAGGGTGGACGCGACGAAAACTTCAAGGGTCCGGGCGGCACCACCAGTCCGGAAGAGGTGCTGAAGTACTGCTCGAAGTCGGAGAACGAGCAGGAGTGCCGCGACTTCAAGCTACCGCCCGGCGCCGAAGGGCCGGGAGGCTGCAAGAACGCCTTGGAGTGCACGCAGTACTGCTCGAAGCACAAGTCAGAGTGCGAAAAAGAGTTCGAGGGCGAGCACAGCGCCGCCGCCGGCAAGCTTAGCATCAGTACCCGTGAACGCAAGTCGCAGGTAGCCAGCCTGAAGCTGGTTCGCGCGCAGGCCGAAAGCAGCGACGAGGACCGGGACTTTTTCGAGAACATGTTGGGATCCGGTTCGGAGACCGATGACAAAGGCGTGGCCGTCTTGAGCTTGCTGTCCGGCCACCAGTACACGGTCAACGCCGGCTTGCCGCCTGACAGCAAGTACATGCCGCCGAAGTTCGAGCGGGTCAACCTGTCTGGTAAATCGGCCAACGTGACGCTCAAGCTTCGCGACGCTGACGGGAAGATGGTCGGTTTCGTCACCTTCAACGACACGGCCGTCCAGAACGGCTGGGTCAGCTGCTGGAGCGAAGACGGAAACAACAACGGCGGGCCGATCATCAACGGCTCCTACAGCCTGAATTACACCTTCAACTCGTCCTACCACTGCAACGCCAACGCCCAATCGGGCACGGCCTTCCTCCACAGCGACGAAAAGATTATCACCATCACCAAGGAGAAGGCCAAGACGGTCAACTTCACGCTCGGGGCGGCTAACTTCCAGATTCCGCCGCCAGTGTCTGAGTCGTTCGACGCCACCCAGTCCCACGTCATCACCCTCGGCGACGGCACGACCATCAACATCCCGGCGAACGCACTCGCTTCCTCAGGCACGGTTACGGTCAACGCCAATCCGACGATCAACGTCCAAAGCCAGAAGACGGCTCAGCCGCTCGGCTACGGGTACAACTTTGAGGCCATCGACGCTAACGGTCAGCCGATCACCAAGTTCAAGGATACGATCACGGCCTGCTTCAAGTACAGCGACGAGCAGCTTGCAGCCATCGGCGTCGAGGAGGCCTCGCTGGTGCCGAGCTACTGGGATTCGGCCTCGGGCACCTGGAAGCAGCCAAGCAACATTACCCAAGACACCGACAACAACACGGTCTGCGTCCGCTCTGACCACTTCACGACCTACGGCGTGGTCAGCACTAGCGGTAAGGGCCGCGGCAAAGTCCTGACGCCAGTCAAAATCAGCCAGTCCAAGGGCATCACCAAAGTTACTGTTGGCAGCGGTTCGAGCAAGAAGATTATCACGCCATTCGCCACGTACAAAGGGAAGGTGGCGGTTGGCACGCTGTCGACCAAGAAGGCCGGTCAGGTAATCGTCGCCGTGCAAGCTGGAACCTCAACCGATGCCACGACGGTCAAGGTGTACAACGTTAAGGGTAAACTTACCCGGATGAATAAACCATGGGGCAGCGGCTACCGCTTGGGAGCGTCAATTGACGTTGATGATCTTACCAACGACACCTACGACGACGTGACGTTGTCGCCGGTCCGCCAACGGACAGTCAAAGTATACGACTTGAGCAACAAGAAGACCTACACAATTGATAGCGGGGCGACCGGCAGCGTCTTAGCTGAACCGCTCGATGTGCTCAAGACCGGCACCAAGCAGCTGATCACCAAGTCTGGAACGCAGCTCCGCGGCTGGAAATTCGCGAGTAGCAAGCGTGGCTTCACGCAATTCAGCCCAGACACGCGGCGGGTGCGGGTCAGCGGCGATCGGATTGAGCGGGTTAACCTCCAGCCAAGTATCCGATCAGTTACACCGACCACGGTCAAGCGGGCTAAGCGGGTGACTATTACCATTACCGGTGAAAACCTGGGGTCGGGTACGACCGTGCTGGTCAATGGCACCACCCCAGCTAAGAAGGTCAAGTCCAGCGGCGAGCAAACGCTGACGGTGACGATCGATACGTCGGCCCTGAAGAAGAACAAATCGTTTTCAGTGAAGGTCATTAACTCGGATGGTGAGCAGATTACGTACAAGAAATTGAGCGCGAAATAAGCACTCCACCGGGAAATCTCGTATCCTCCATGAACGGGAGAAGGCACGAACCACCCACGGTTGCAGATGCATTTCGTCGGTACCGTACAGCTGTGGTCATCGCGGTCTTGCCATTCGCACTGCTCTCGCTGTACCTGTTCTTCCGGCGTGGGTACTACGACCTGTTCATCGCGAACAAAATCTTTGCAGGTGTTGCTGCAATCCTCTTTGGACTTGTCCTTATCCTCGGACCACTTCGGCGTTCCTTCCCCGGTCTTCAACAGAGCATCGATCTCCGTAAAGAACTCGGCATTGTTGCGTTTTTCCTCGCGCTCGTGCATAGCGTGGTGTCGTCTTTTTTCCTTGAGTCTCATTTTTCAAGAACCTGGTTTGTCGAGAATCTTTGGTCAGTGCTCTTCGGGGTTGTAGCACTCGTCGTTTTTGCGATCCTGCTCGTGATTTCGTATCGATTCCTGAGGGAACGCCTTGGAGTGAACCGTTGGCGAGTACTGCAGAACTGGGGGATGCGCATTGGGTTTCTCCTCGTTGTGCTCCACGTCGGTGCGCTGAAGCTCCCGGCGTGGATCTCTTGGTACCAGAAGGGAGGAGAGAAAGAGCTTGTCCATCCTGAATGGCCTGGTGCAGGCTTGCTCGTCGGCTGGTTCCTCGCATTCATGCTTTTCGTGCGCATCGCTTCGATGTTCGGTGAAAAGGTGACAAAGTTCGTGTGGTCCGTCACACTGTTCGCACTCCCGGCGGTGTACATCCTCACGTTCTGGTGGGGGAATAGGTTTACCCGCTGATCGAGCAAAAAGAAATCCCGACCAGTTCTCGAGTCTGGTCGGGGGAACGAGCGTTTTTTCAGACGTTCGCCCAAACGGGGAACGGATGTTTGATGGTGGCGATCGCGGTGTTCATCGAGTAGCCGCCGCCGAACGCCACCAGGGCGATGGTTTTTCCGATGCCCAAGGCGTCGGGGTTGAGCGCGAGCGCGAGCGGAATGCTGGCACTCGTCGTGTTGCCGAACCGGCCGCCAGCGTTGAGCGCTGTTCCGCGAAAGCCGCGCTGCTCCCAGTTCCTGACAATGTCGCGGTTGAGCACGCCGTTCGCTTCGTGGAGGACGAGATGGTCGATGTCCGCCAGGTTCAGGCGTGTCTTCGCCAGAACGGCGTCGATCCCCGGACCGCTGATGAACGGTACCATGTCCTGGCGAACCCGTGCCCCATCCATGCGCAGCCGGTGCTGGTAGGTGTCGAGTTCTTGGTAGCTGGTGAGCGGACGCTTCGAGCCGCCGACCGGCGTCGAAATCACTTCGGCCCGGCTGCCATCGAGCCAGCTGAAGAAGCGTTCCGGCCCGAACCAGTCTTCCTCGAGCGGTACGCGCGAGCAGAGCGTCGCGGTGCCGGCATTACCGAGGACGCAGGCGAAGGCCCGATCGTGCCAGCTGATCGCGGCACTCATCGCGTCCGCTCCGATGACGAGGACGTGCTCGACTTCATGCATGAAGTTGTACGCGATCCGGAGAGCTGTGCCCCAGGTACTGCAGGCGAGGCTGACGTCGGCGCCGAACGTCTCCCGCGGGAAAGGCCCGTTCCAGGCCGGAATGCCGAGCGCGGCTTGAAGGAGCGCGGCATCAGGCGGGGAATAGAGATAGGAGGAGGTGACGGTGCCGAAGAGAATGGCGCCAATGCTCGACGGCGGGATGCCGGTTTGGTTGATGAGGAGCCGACTGGCTTCGATCGCGAGGTCGATCGTTCCCTGGCCGGGCTGGCAGAACCGACGCTCGGTAAAGCCGATGTTCTTCTGAATCCACCGGGCGTTCGTCATGAACCTCCGCTGTTCATCTTCGCTCAGTCCTACCCCACGCTCGCGCTTCAGCCGATCATCGAGTTGGACCATCGCCTGGCGGAGGCGCTCGGCAATCTCGTCGTTCGTCACCACTTGCGGCGACGCATAGGCGGCCAGAGCGGCAATGCGCATACCGTAGTCGGTGCCCATCGAGCACCTCCTTTCCGTTGCCGTAGTTGATTTCTCAACGAAGCTAAGCAGTGTGTCTATTCATGTTCTTTCCAGACAACAGCACCCCCCACCGTAGTGGGCAGCGGGGGTGCTGTCAAGTTGTTTGGTCAGAGTTTGTGTCTTAGGTTTTCAAGGTAGCCTATCCGACGGCGGTGACGCTGGAGAGCGACTGATTGACCGTCGACCGACGATGGCGGCAGTGAGGATGCCGAGGTAGAGGACCAAGCCGTAGACGCAGGCTGGCACCGTGGTGAAGGTCAGTTTCAAAACAAAGATTTCGTAGATCATTAATCCGCCAGCAAAGGCCGTACCGAGCGATCCGAGGCCGATGAGGGTAGCGGTCGTTCCGCGGTGTTTGTTGCTGGTCAATCCAATCAAGGCGGTGACGGCTACGGCCAGGTACATGAAGAAACCGTAGACGCAGGTCGGCAAACCGAAGATCAGGACTTTCTGCGGCCCGCCGCAGCTGACCAGCCAGCTGAGCGGCCCTTGATGGCAGCTCGGGCCCCACAGGTTCCAGTACGACAGGTAGCCGGACAAGAGCAAGCCGAAGCTGGCGAGGACGAGGGTAGTCGTGTAGGCAGGGCGAAGTTTCATGGTTTGTAGTTAGTGGCTAGTGGTTAGATGCAATTCAAGAAAACAGCCAAAGACCTCCCACGGAAGTGGGGTTACAGGATGCGGAGGCTAACTACTAGTGATTGCGAGAACCGTGCTGCAGAATGCCGGAAGCAAGGGCGACAGCGAGCGGATCACGCCGCTTGAGTCGCCAGTCTCGGTCTTTATCGGTGTTCGGCCAGGACTGCGTAGCCAGCGGAACAATCGCATAGGTGACGAATCCCTGAACAACTGTGGCGGTAAGGCGGATAGTCCCGAGGACGACGGTGGTGAGCACGAAGGTCAGCAGCAGCGTTTTCCAGAGTTGGACGTGTTCAGTGCCCGCTGACAGGGAACAAGCATTAACGTAGGGAGCAAACGGTTGCAGGCTGGCCAGCGTGTGGGCGCTGCAGGAAGATAACAGCCAGACGCTCAGCATCAGGCTAAGGCTGAAGGCGATGAGGACGGTCGTGGTCAGGAAACGGGGCATAGGCAAATGCTACGAAAAAGCCTAGTAGTGATGAGCTTAATTGTCAAGCGCGTTGGTCGCGCAATTGGTACGAGTGAGCGCGCATGGTGCAGATGCGGTTGTGCTGACCCGGTTCCTCGCGTATGAGCTTACCATCCTCGATGTAAATCACCCGGTGGGCAACATCCTTAATGCGTTCGTCGTGGCTGACGATGATGACGCTCTTGCCCTGCTCGCAGCCGACCGAGCAGAGGAGCTGCATGACCTGGTGGCCGATCGCCCGGTCAAGGTTGGCAGTCGGTTCGTCGGCGAAAATGACTTTTGGGTTGTTCACGAGGGCCCGGGCAATGGCTACGCGCTGCTGCTCGCCGCCGGACAGTTCTCGCGGACGAGCGTGAGACCGATGGCTGAGGTTGAGCCGTTCAAGCAGGGCCCGGCTTTTATCAAAGGCCGTCTGCTTTGACTGGCCAGCGAGGAGCAGGGGAATGGCCGCGTTTTCCATAGCCGTTAGATTCTGTAGCAGGTTAAACGACTGGAAGATGAAACCCATGGTGGTCAGGCGAATCTTCGGCAGCTGGCGCTCGTTTTTCGCGGTGATGTCGGTGCCGTCGATGATGATAGTTCCATCAGTTGGTTTCATCAACCCGCCCGCAATTGAGACGAGTGTGGTCTTGCCTGATCCCGACGGTCCCATAATGACGACGATCTCGCCCGGCTGAATGTTCAGGCTGACGTTGTTGACGGCGTGAACGGAGGTTTCTCCCCGGCCGAAGATTTTGGTAATCTTTTGAAGCTCGACCATGCTAGGCTTTGAAAACGTCAGCCGGGTTGATGCTGGCGATCCGTCGGATCGGAATGAGGGCGGCCAGCAGGGCCATGGCCACGGCCACGGCAAAAATCCAGGCAAAGTCAATCGGGCGGAAGAGGACGACGAACTCTGGAACGTACCTGCCGACTACCAAGCCGAGGAGGATTGCCACTATCGTTCCAGCTGTGTATCCGAAGAGGCTGGCGACGAGCGATTGGATAGCGACGATACGGTTGAGGTGCGTTCCGCTTGCGCCAATCGCCTTCAGCACGCCGAACTCGCGCGATTTGTCGATCGTGGAAGTGAAGATAGTCAGCCCGATGACAACGATGCCGACGGCCACGCCGATGAGGACCAGGACGAAGATGATCGGCAGGAACGATTCACGGATGAATTCGCCGTTGATGCTGACGAATTCGTCTTTCGGAAAGACAGTGGCGTTATCGAACAGCGAGGTAATGCTCCCGGCGATAGGCGGTTGGTCAGTCGCTGGCTTGAGCTTGACTAAGAAGTAGTTGACCAGGTTGGGGAGTTGGAACATTCGGTCAGCGTCCTCGGCGTTGATGAAAGCGAACGAGAGCGTGACCAAATCGCCGCCGCTGGCCAGTCCGGCGATGGTGAACCGTTGATTGCCGATCTCGAGGCTGTCGCCGATCACCAGTCCGTTGTTGTTGGCGAAAATACGGTCGACTATGATTTCGCCGGGTCGCGGTGGTGATCCCCCTTGCTCCAGGCGTACCGGGCCAGTCCGATCCGAACTCCCGTCGTCGCGGACGAGGTAGAGGACGCGGTCCTTGTCATCAATGTGGAGGCCGACGCGTTTGCCGACGAACGGCCTGACCTTGGCCACTCCGTCGAGGGAAGCAATCGCGCTGGCAGCGCTTGCCGGCAGCAACGAAATGCTGTGGAACATGTCGCGCGAGCCGGCCTGGGCTACCCATAGGTCGGCGTCCTGGGCCCGGATGTACTGGCCGGTCTTAAAGCTCCAGCCCTGGTAGAGAGCCTGAAGAATGATGATTAGCACAACCGAGAACGTCACGCCAGTTACGGTGATGACGAACCGGCTGCGTTCGCCGAACAGATTGCGGAGGGCGATGAGGAGGGTCGGCACGCGGTGGGGTTTACTTTTTGAGATATTTAGCCATGCCCGGAATTGAGTGGATCAAGGCCACGCCGCTGATGGACATGATTAAGCGGGTTTTTTCAGCGAAAAGGTTTTTTCGAGCGAGGAAGAACATGTTACGTCATGGTTATACACCCGCAGCTACGGAGGGGGCGTGGCACCGTCCAGCACCCACTTACAGAAATCATCCGGGGTTTCAAAACGTTTTCAGCCGCTGCGGTGAATCGTATGCAAAGAACACCCGGCGCGTCGCTTTGGCAACGATCGTTCCATGAACACGTTCTCCGCACCGAACGTGACCTTGAGAATACTCGAGAATATATCTGTCTCAACCCTGCCAGGGGGTCGTGATGGGAAGACGAGCAGGAAAGCAAATTTACGAAATGTTACTTTTTCAAATACTTCGCCATGCACAGAATTGCGTAGACGAGAGCAACGTTGACGATGATGTAGGTAATCCAGGCGAAGAACATCATGCCGCCGACGTTGCTACCACCCATCATATTGTAGTCCATCATCTCAATCACCTCCTTTTAGATTACAAGCTCTAGTCTGAAGTTTACGACAGTTTGGCGATCTCTTCAACGAGCTGGTCATTGTGAATGGCCATGTTCGGATCGTCGTAGACGTGGCGGATGATGCCGTTCTGGTCGATCACGACGTAGGTGTGGCCCGGCAGCTGGCCGTAGTGCATTGAGGACTTGGTGGTCAGCACTCCGTAGGCGGAGGATACTTTTGCGCCGTTATCATGAACGACCGTGGCTTGGGCCAGCTCGGGAAGCTGACGGACTGCTTCATTCCATTCCTGTTGACTATCCACCACCACCGACAGCGCAACGACGTCGTCGCCCTTGAACCGATCATCCGCGCCAAAGAGAGCAACCTGATTCCAGCAGGCCGGGTAACACATGACACCCTCGTTGAAGAATAAGACCACGTTTTTCCCTTTCAGACTAGCCAGGGAATAGGTCACGCCGTTGTGATCGGTCAGCGAGAAGTCGGGCGCAGCTTGGTTGATGAGGTTTTGGAGGTTCGAGGTCGGACCGCTGCTGGCCAGGCCGTGATGGTCGGCGGTGTCGCCAGCGGCCGCGGTCGAACTGCTCGGGCTCGACCGTTCACGGCCACTCAGATAGATGAGTCCGCCGACCACGAGAATGATCGCGGAGAGAACAATCGACGTCCCGACGGAGATGCCTTTATGGTTTATGGTCATAGTGTTTTTCTTGACGAATAAGATAACGTGTTCGGGCGATAATGCCGATGAGCGCGAGGATCAGCACGACTGCCCAGACAACTTCGGGAATGGCGGTCACGGCACCCTTGATGCTCCGGAGCACTTTGGTCAGGAAGATGTTGACGTCAACCTGGTAGCGTGAGTGGACGGCCAGGCGGTTGTTCATTGCCAGCCAGATCGTTGTCAGGCCCATGCCAACGAAGATGACGCCGGCCATCGCTTCGGCCACGCTGAGGTTGACAACCAGTTTGCCAATCGAGTACGTCCACCTGCGCCGCCAGGCCATGAATCGCTGGGTGAGTTTGGTGCGATCGAGCACCGACGCCAGGATGAACAGCGGCGTGACCATGCCGAGGACGTAGCTGACGGTGTAAGCGGCGCCCCAAAAGATCGAGCCGGGCAGGGCGGCCAGGGCTAAGACGCCGGCTAAAACCGGCGCACAGCAGGTGGTGGCAATGCCGGAGAAGATGCCGAGCGTGAAGACTGACCAGGGGTGGTGGTTCTTGAGGGTGGGGTTGACGTGGAAGGGGAGGGAGAAGCTCTTGCCGAGGAGCAGGCCGAGTCCAAGGATGAGTAAGAAGGCGCCGCCGATCGAGAAGATGAGCGTGTGGTTGCGGCTCAAGAACTGGCCGAACGCTGCCGACCCCAATCCCAAGGGGAAAAAGACCGTCAGGATGCCGAGGAAGAAGATGAAGGTCATCAAGAAGACGGCCTTCCGTTCGCGGAAGATTGAGCCGAGGTACGACGGTAGGAGCACCGTGATGCAGCACGGTGCGAACAGTGCGGCCACCCCAGCCACGAACGACGCGACGATCGAGGCGCTGACGAGCAGGTTCATCCCGTTAGTCCCGTTAGACGGTTAAGAAACTGAAGATCTACGCCTATCCCACTGTCGGGCCCAACTGCAGGACCGTCTAACGGGATTAGATGGTTAGTCTTGTAAGTATGATCGTAACCTTCAATGAGTATACGTTGATGCGTGAGCCGTCTAACGGGATTCATAGTTGGATTGGCAGCTTACGTTCGGTTACGCCAGCCACGTTTTTCACCACGACAGAGGCCTCCGCGCTGCCCGGCCGCGGAAAGGTCAGACGGTAGTTTTGATGGTGCGAGCTGATCTCGCCCTGACCGCTGACAGCCAGCGGTTCGAGTTCGTCGCCGGCAGCCATTCGCAGGCGGACTTGGTCAACGGGGCGGAAGTCGGTCAGGTCGACAGAGTGGGTATTGAGGGACACGGTGATGACCAGTTGATCAGGGGTGCTGGCTGAGCGGTTTAGACTGGCTGACGTAATTACCCCGCCGGAGCCGTCATCGACCACCTGGTCCTGGCCAGCTGGCGTGCCGGTAACCGCCGCGGTTGATCCGGTGCTGACCGACGAGCTTGGCGGGCCTGGTCGAAAGGCGAAAATGACTAGGATAACGGCGATGAGCCCCAGGACGGCGTAGAGAACTTCCGGCCGGATCGTCACCACCGTTGTTTTTGGAGAGGTGGTGAAGGATTCTGGATTGGCCAGAAATTGGTCGCGGCAGCCGGGCGAGCAGAAGTAGACGGTCGCCCCGGCGTGGTCGGCGGTGAACGTGGCAGTGGCCGGGTTGACGCTCATGCCGCAGACCGGATCGCGGAACGATGATGTTTGGGTGTCAGGCATAGATTTACGTACCTCGTTGGTAAGGAATGAGCAAGGCGCTCAAGCAGCCATGGCTGGCAGATGTTTCCTGAATTTCATGATCCGCGAAGCCAGGTACGCCAGACCAGCGGCGTTAGCGGCCAGTCCGACCCAGAACAGATTGACCTGATACTGGCCGACGAAGGTGGCGATACCCGAGGCGCCGAGAACGGGCAGGAGGTTGACGAGGTAGTGGGTGCAGCAGGAGACCATGGCGGCGGTTGAGGTCGTACCAGTTAGCGCCACGACTTTGCCGGTTGACTGACTACGGTGAACGGCCTGGCGAAGGTATGCGTAGAGCCCGACCTGGACACCGAAACCGATCGCCAAGCCGACCAGATACGGCCAGAAACTCGACCATTGCTCTGCGGTCGTGGACCAACCGGACAAAGCGCTGACAACCGACAGGTAGACGACCAGTAAGCCGACCGTGCTGATGGTGCCGATGATGGTTGATCGTTTGATCATGTAACTGCTACGTGGTTAATCCGTGCATGTTGTCAGCACCAGCGCCGCCGTGCGGAGCGTGACCGATGACATTCGCCTTGCCGGTAGCCAGCAGGTAGTCTTCGACCGCGCCTTTCGGGTACCAGATCGCCTGCCAGCGGAAGGCTTCGCCCATCAGTTGTTCGTCGCTGTACTGGTCGCCGAAGGTTTGCAGCATGTACTTGAAGAACCCGCGGGCGGCTTTGGCGTGGGCGCACCCGCACTGCCGGTTGCGCGTGACAATGGCCGCTTCGCCGCAGCAGTAGTTGCAGGTGAAGCCGTTGATCAGGTTGTTGTAGCGAGTTTCCAGACTGCCGCTGAGCGTGATGCTCTGTTCGTAGGCTACCCAGACATTCTGGGCATTGATCGGATCGTCGAAGGAGACGCCATCGGGAGCGTAGGGCGGCCGACCAGTGGCCAGCATGACGGCCTTAGCATCAGTTAGGTCATCGCCTGATTTCGGATTGGCCGGTACGCTGGAAATGGTCGGTTGCTGAACCAGGCTGGTGGTTTTGCCGTCGGAATTGAGCTTCGGCCCGACGATGACCATGGCCGAGGCCGTCTTCATCCCCAGCATCGATTTCAGCGATGCCAGGGGAGAGGCGCCTGCCGACTTCGGGGAAATCGAGGCAATCAAGAACTGATTGGTTGCCAAGGTCGCAGTCACCAGCCAGACGACCGTGCGAGCAAGACGCTCGTTGGTCTGTCGATCGACCGGCGCAAACCATTGCGGTCGCGGCGCTTTGGAACGGTTGTGATGGAAGTCAATCATACGCGTTTAGCAACCGCCGACTTGCGATTGGAGCCCCGAATCGGAACCGGCGGATGCAGCCGGCGTCGGCGCAGTCGTTGTGGCGGCTGACACTTTGGCTGTCACATTGCCTTTGAGCCGGGCCAATTGAATTGTCTGGAATCCGGCGATCACCGCGATCAGGATGAGCGCAATGACTTGCCAGTTCGGTTTGGGGATGCGGAGGGTGAAGCTTCGGTTCGGCTCCGGTTCAGGTCGAATTGCCGGTTTTTCAGCGGGGGGAGGAGTTGGGTGGTCCATGGTCATTTTATCCTTGTTAGTTGATACGATTACGGCGTTGAAGTGTTGGTGTTGGTCTCGTCATTTTTCGGTTTGATGACTTTTTTGGTAGCCAAGTCGTAGTAGGTGCCCATCAGATCTTGGCCGCTGCGGAAGACGTAGGCGCCGTCCGGCTCGATCGTGCCCACCTTCTTCCAGACCTGATTGAAGTTGACGTAGGCGGCAAGATCGCCGGTCAGAATAACGGTCGGCGTGGTCGTCAGTTTGTACTGCTTGACCAGATTCTGTCCGTCGGGATCAGCGCGGTCGACGGTTGTTTCCGAAGTCGGCCGCATGCCGAGCTGCTGGAGGGCCTGGCGGTTGACTGTCGGGTCGTAGCATTCCGAACATTGCTTCTCGGTCAGGTAAGTCGCCTGGAACTCTCCACGAACCTGGCCGGTGGCAATCTCGAGGTACGGCGCTGGCGTGTTCTTGCCGGCAAAGTCATTGCCCGCCAACTGGCCGTACGATTTCACGGCCGGCAACACCGACAACAGTTTCTCCGTTTGTCCCTTAATAATGAAGGCCGGCGCCCGCTCGAGGTTGTACTGCTTGACCATGGACGCTCCGGCGGCGGAGGTGTAGTCAACGGTGTCGGTTTTCACGACTTTGATTTTCTCATTCCCGCTCAGACTACCGAGGAGATTCATCAGGTTGAAGCAGTTTTGGCACGACGGAGCAGTGACGGCGGTCACCTCGATCTCGGCCGGTTTGATCGCTTCTTCAGCCTGACGTTTTTGGGTTTGTACGTCGCTGTTCATGGCCTGGAGCATAGTGGCGTTGGCGATCAGCAAGGCGGCGGCCACAACGAACAGGACGAAGTAGCCGAGGCCGAATCTTCGCACATAAGACGGCTTCGTAACACTGCTGGTCGGAGTCGATGATGGTTGGACGAACCGAGTGCAGGTAAGACCGTCGGGGTGGCAAGGTTTAGACATGTGCGTGACGCTGGATGGATTGTGGGAAGCGGTATGTTGTCATAGGCAGGTGGGATTAATTCGTTGATACATAAAACGCCCGTCTGATAGGGCGTTTGGACGCGCGAAAATGAACCGCTACAACAGCGACCTAGGCGCGTCCAGTAAAGTCTGATGGGCTGCTTTCGTGGAGGGCCAACCAGCGGTTGAACTGCTGCGTTCGTGGTTTAGGGGAGACGGATTGTGCGCGGTATCTGGCAACTTCGATCGGTTGCGAGAGAGTCGGCTTTGACGCAACATGAACAAGGGCGAGGACAAGCGTCAGGACGAGCGAGGCCAGTAAGAGCGAGGAATTTCCAGACTCGTTCTGTATGTAGCTTTTCAGCGCATTGCCATGAAAGATGAGCGAGTCGAAGGTGGCTGATTCTGGACAGACGCCTCCTTGCATCGAAGCAGCCACACAGATTCCTTCATGGTCGCCGAAATGTCCGCCGTTCGACCAAAAAACGGCTAGGCTGAGCATGGCCGTCAGTATGAACATTCCAATGAGTGCTCTGTTACGGTCAGTCATGACTTTTACGGCCTGTGGATAAGTTTCGGAAGTTTGATCATCTACTACAGACTGTAGTAGCATTGAATTTACCTGTCAAGTCAACCGAGCAGTGAAATGCTAGAATACGGTTATGCCCTCGGTAATTCCACGCACGGTCAATCCTCAACAAAAGGCGGCGATTGCACGGCCAGTGCGACTGCGGTTTATGGCTGGTTGGACTGATGTAATGTAAGACAGGTGGCCACTCCGGATGAGCGACCACCTGTTTGATCGAGTCAGCCGCAATTGTCAGTTGATGACGACGATCTTGCGGACCGCTCGGAACGAGCTGGCTGTCAGACGGGAGAAGTACAGACCCGCCGGCATACGCGTTCCGGCATCGTTCCGGAGATCCCAGGTCTGGCGGAACACGCCGGCGTTCATCTTGCCGTTGAAGAGCCGCCGGACGAGCCGACCAGAGACGTCGTAGATGTTGAGCGTTACGACCGGCTCCTCGACTGGCAGACCGAATTCGATCGTCGTTGATGTCCGAGCCGGGTTCGGCTGGGCCTGGCTGAGGTAGAAGACGAGGGTCAACTTCGGCCCGTCTACTCCGATGACCTGATTCTCCGGCGACGTCCAGAATCCGTGTTGGACCTCGGTCGTGCCGCCGAAGCTCACGCCGGTGAACACGTCGCCGAGGTTGGCGTTGACCTGCGTCGCGCCGTCGGTCATGAGTTGACCGCCGCTGGAGAAGAGGGACTTGGGCTGCACCGTTTGCCCGCTTGCTGTCGAAGCAGCCAAGAAGGCCGTGATGACGAGCGTGAGAACCGTAATTCTCATAGGAACACCTCCTTACTGGTAGCGGTTGGGGAACCAGAGGGCTTGGATCGTGTGCCGATAGTATCGGTACGACTGGTAAGTCCCACTCGGCAGATGCGCCCATACCGTAATAGTATGAACGCCTGCTGTGACTGACTGTACCTCCGAAATGGTAACGGGCACGTACATCCACCCAGGTGTTGAGCTACCGCCGAAGATAAACCCTCCTCCCAAATCAGAAGGAGCTTGTTCCTGAACACGGAGCCTCCCCAGGTAGCCTGTGGCATTATCGAGGATAATGCTGCCGGACGCACTCGTGATGAGGTATCCATCAGCAGGGCAGCTCACGGTGATTTGGTCCACAGCCACCCATGAAATCGAGGTAACATAGGGGCTAACGGTATTCCCGTCGTACTTGTAGTTCCCGCCAACTTGCGGCAACGGATTGACGAGTGCTTCGGCAGCAGCCGTCCTCACCGCATACGGCACACTTCCGATCTTGGTCCGAGGGGTGAGCTCTGCTCCGCCGTTGACTGACACGCCGAGCCAGCGGTCAGCGCCGGTCCAGACGGTATCCGGAGCGTTGAGGGTGACGTGGAAGATTCCGTTCGTCACTTGTGTGCCAGCGAAGTTCTCGGTGTAGAGCAGTGACCCGCCGGTCGGAACGTCGTAGACGTTGACCATGATGTTCCGCGTGCCATTGACCGGCGTCCCGCTCTCCGACAACTGGCCGGAGTACGGGATCTGGAGCGGGACAGCCAGGGCGAGCGAGGGCAGGGCGAACAGCGCGAACGTGAACAGCACTTTCAGGAGTTTCATCTGCTACCTCCGCGTTGTAGAGTTGTACTTCTCCGTATTGTCAACGAAGCAGAGGCGATTTTTTCGCCTTGCTTCCGTGGTCTTTTCCATCAGAAAGCACGGCAAACCTACTCCTCGGTACGACCGGTGTCAAGAGACAAAGCGAACTGCTAGAATGGGAGCATGACTGGTGAGACACCAACGACCGTCAATCCCGAGCAGAAAAAGGCGATCGAGCACGGCGACGGCCCGCTGTTGATCGTGGCCGGCGCTGGCACGGGCAAAACCACGGTCATTACCCAGCGGGTGGCGTGGTTAATTTTGGAGAAAAAAGTGCCGACCGACGGTATTTTGGCGCTGACGTTTACGGACAAAGCGGCCACCGAAATGGAAGAGCGCGTTGACCGGCTGCTGCCGTACGGCTACGTTAACTTGTGGGTCTCGACCTTCCATGCCTTTGCCGAGCGCATCCTGCGACAGCACGCCATTGACATCGGTTTGCCGAACGACTTTCGGCTGCTTAACCAAACTGAGCAGTGGCTGCTGATCCGTCGCCACTTCGATCGGTTCAACCTCGACTACTACCGACCGCTGGGCAATCCGACGCGGTTCATTGGGGCGCTGCTCAAGCACTTCTCGCGTCTGGAGGACGAAGACATTACGCCCGAAGCGTACCTGGCCTACGCCCGATCGGACAAGCTCGATCGCGGCCAGGAACAGTTCGTCAGCGGTGAAACGGGAATTAGCGAAGCCAAGCGATTGGAAGAAGTTGCCAACGCCTACGCCACCTACCGTCAGCTGTTGTTGGAATCGTCGAGTTTGGACTTTGGTACCCTGATTACCTACACCCTGGAGCTGTTCAAGAAACGGCCGGCCGTTCTTGAACAGTACCGCCAGCAGTTTCAGCACGTTTTAGTGGATGAGTTTCAGGACACGAACTGGGCGCAGTACGAGCTGATTAAGCTGCTGGCCGCGCCGAAGAACAACCTGACGGTTGTGGGTGATGATGACCAGTCCGTTTATAAGTTCCGCGGCGCGTCAATTTCTAATATTTTGGAATTCCGAAAAGATTTTCCGAACTGTCGACAAGTTGTCCTGACCACCAACTACCGCTCGCGTCAGAACATTCTTGATCTGGCCTACAAATTCATTCAGCTCAACAATCCGAACCGCCTGGAGGTCGCGCTCCGTGATGGCAAGGTGCGGGTTTCCAAGCAGCTTAAGTCGGTGGCCGCCGAAGACGGTTTGATTGAGTTCGTTCATGCCGAAACGCAAGAGCAAGAAGCGCAAGGAGTAACCGTGCGGATCATCGAGCTCCAGAAGAAGACGGGTTTGGATTGGCGTGAGTTCGCCATTTTGGTTCGCGCTAACGACCAGGCCGAGCAGTTTGCCCATAGCCTTGAATTAGCGGGTGTACCGTATCAGTTTTTTGCTTCGAAAGGGCTGTACCGCAAGCCGGACGTTCTTGACCTCGTCGCCTACTTACGGTTGCTTGATAATTACCATGAGAGTCCGGCGTTGTTTCGGACGCTTAACTTGCCGGCGTTTGCTCTTAAGCCAGATGATGTCGTTGAACTGAATGCTCACGCTCGGCGGAAGGGAATTTCGCTCTACCAAACGTTAGTGCAAAGCCGAGCGGTCCCGAACATTTCCGCTTCATCACGAAAAGGAATGGACGAGTTGCTGAGCGTCATCAGGCACGGAGCGACGTTTGCCCGGGCGCACAAGGTCTCGGAAGTGCTGCTCGATTTCCTGAAGCGAGCCGGCGTGCTGGCTGAGTTGGGTAAGCGGGCGACACCGCACGCCGTGGAGCGGGTCGCCACGATCCGAAAGTTTTTGGACGAAGTCGCCGAGTTTGAAAAATCACACGCCCAGCCGACGGTTCGCGACTTCCTTGAAGTATTCGAGTTGAAGCTCGAGTCGGGTGATGCCGGCAGTCTGGCGGGCACCGTCGAGCCGGATGCTGGCGGCGTGCGGCTGATGACCGTTCACGGGGCCAAAGGCTTGGAATTTAGTTACGTCTTTATTGTCCAGCTGGTGGATCGCCGGTTTCCGACGACTGAGCGGAAAGATCCGATTGAGGTGCCCGAGGCGTTAATCCGCGAAACGTTACCGGCGGGCGATGTGCACCTGCAGGAGGAACGCCGACTGCTGTACGTGGCCATGACCCGAGCCAAGGTCGGACTATTTTTGACCGCGGCCGAAGACTACGGCGGCCAGCGAGTCAAAAAGCCGTCGCGGTTCCTGTACGAGCTCGGCTTTATCCAAGCATCACCGCCGCGGCGACCGAAAGGGTTGGCCCAGCTTGAGCCTCAGCCGCGACAGCCGGTCGACGCCGCCGACGTCCGGTTTGTGGGAAGTAAGTACAGCTTTTCGGCGTTGCGATCCTACGAAAAATGTCCGTGGCAGTTCCGCTACGCCTACGTGCTGAAAGTGCCCGTCGGTGGTAACGCCTTACTGTCGTTCGGCGAGTCCATGCACCGAACGTTGCAGCGGTTTTTCGAGGTGGTCCAGGAGCGACGGGCGGCAAAACAAGCTGACTTATTTGGCTCCTCGCCACCACCGACAACGAGCCAATCGCCGGTCAGTCTTGACGAACTGTTACAACTCTACGACGAGTCCTTCGTTGACGAATGGTACGAGAGCGAACAGCAGCGTGACCAGTTCCGCGTGCGTGGTCGCGAGTCACTGAAACGATTCTACGAGCAGCAGGCGGCGAAGCTGCCGGCGGTGGTAGGGTTGGAACAGGACTTCAACCTCAAGCTCGATCGCTTTACGATCACCGGAAAAATGGATCGGGTTGACCTGCTCGGTCTTCATCCGGCCGCACACCAGCGAACCGTCGGCATTGTTGATTATAAATCTGGCCGGTCGCGTGACATGGACAGCACTGACCGTTACCAGCTGCTGATCTATGCGCTGGCCGCCCAAGATCCGAATATTCTCAATGCCAAGGTTCAGCGCTTGAGCTACTACTTCCTCGATGATGGCGTGGAACGGGAGGTACCGATATCCGACGCCGAGTTGGAGAAAACCAAAGCTTGGATTACGACGGTGGCCGAAAAAATTCAGTCGGGAAACTTTGCCGCTACGCCCGGCATGGTCTGTAAGTTCTGTGATTACCGCGATATTTGCGAGTTTCGTGATCCGAACTACTGAACTCGGGCGGTCGGTGTCGCGCCTCCGCGCTCGGCTACCCCGTACAATCCCGCTGACGCGGGATATACGGGGCAAGGGGTCCCTCGGCTCCTGATCGTCTGCCCCGTATACGAGCGAAGCGAGTTGTACGGGGTCGCCGCATCGGACACGACGATTGTTGTTGAAGAATGAAGCATCTAATGCACAAACGAAATCGACCACAGTCAGGGCGAAATCGGGCGGCGGCGATTGTGGTGGCAAAAGGTCACGTCTTACTGATGGAACGACAGCGGCCGGGAACGAGTATCTATTACGTTTTTCCTGGTGGAGAAGTTGAAAAGCACGAAACCCCGCGAACCGCGGCGCAACGTGAACTACATGAAGAAACAGGTTTGCGTGGCCGGGTGATTAAGCGCGTGATCACCAGTCGGACCATCAGCGGCGGACGGCAGGACTACTTTTTGGTTCAGGCCCCGTTCTTGCCGGTGGCCGTGCCGCGCGCCGCACCCGAGCGCTCCCCAGCCTATCGCCAAAGTCGTGGACTGACGAGGCCGGTCTGGATTCCCATTAGTTCGATTTTCCGACTGAGGATTTTTCCGCCGGAAATGCGGCGGGTGCTGCGGCGTTTTCTCCACGATGGCTTTCCCGCCAGCGTGGTTAACCTCGGAACCGTCGGTTTTCGAGAAAAAGTTTTACGTACTTCAAAACAAAACGAGCAGCTCGCGAGGGCCGCCCGTTAAGGTCAAGGGTTAGCCCTCGAAGACCTTGTCGTGGAATTCCCAGAAGGCGTTTTCACCGCCAAGCTCAGCCGCACATTCGGATCCCTCAGCCAGCGGTCGGGCGGACGGGTGGATTGATTCCAACGGGAAGTGGCGATAGACGAGGGCGACTTTGTCTTTGTACTCGTCGAGCGCTTGTTTCAACGAGGGATGAAATCGTAGGCAGAACGGGCACTGGAAGTCAGAATACTCAACCAAGTAGACCTTGGGGTTTTTGGCGCCGCGGACATGGTCGTCTTTGCGAACCTCGGGAACGGCGGTTGAGCCTTTGGTGCCGGCTAAGGCAGCATCGATGGCCGATTTAATTTGGGTGTAGGGCAGCGCGCCGGACACCGCGGTGCCGTTGACGAAGGTGGTCGGCGTACCATTGACGCCGATGTTGTTGCCTTCGGTCAGGTCACGGTCGACCCGGGAGGTGTACTTCTTGCTGTCAAGACAGGTTTTAAATTTGTTCTGATCAAGTCCGACTGCGCTGGCTACGGCCAGAGGGTCGTAGTTGGGCGTGGTTGTGTCGCCGCTGCCCGTGTCAGAGACAGACGTGTCAGCGATGGTGTCGTTGCCACTGCCGCTCACGTCAGCCGAGGCGACTCGGTTACCGCCCTGGACAGAGACAATAATCAGGCCAGCAATGGCCATGACCGCCAATCCCGAGGACAGGCCCAGGGCAAAGGTCAGTTTTTGGGTGTCCTGGAAAAATGGGGTTTTTGGACTGCTCGAAGGTTTTTCTTCCATGTCGCGTTTGGCCAATGTTTAGTTTCTACTACGTAGTGTAGTAGTTTTCGCTGACCGTGTCCAGGGCGATGGATTGTTAGGCCTGTGGAAAACCAGCCGCGATACTAGAACGGTCGATTTTTTCACGGTAATTCCTTGAAAAATACCGCTGGCGCTGGTATGCTGACAACACGATATGGTCGCCTGGCCCGACATCCTGATCCTACTTCCGGGAGGCGGGGCAGCGTCAGTTAGCCCGAGCATGTCTCTTAAGCGATACCTCACCACGATGGCGGTCGGTACGGCGATTGCGGCGTCGTCCTGGGTGATGGTCTTGTTATTTCTCGATCCTCAGAGCACGGGATTCATCGGTTTAGTCTTGTTTTTCTCCAGTTTTTTCTTGATGATTTTCGGCTTGGCCTCGATCGTCGGTTTCGTGGTGCGGTGGATCTTCCAACGGCGGGAAACCAGTTTCCGACTGGTGTCCATTTCGTTCCGGCAAGCGATTTTGGCTGGCCTGTTGTTGACCGGCAGCTTGTGGTTGCAGTCGCAGCAGTTGTTTACCTGGTGGACGGCAGCGGCCTTGGTCATGTTTTTGTCGTTGGTCGAAGCTTTTTTTGTCGCCCGGGCGGAAAGCCGACAGTCGCGTAATGGAGGCCATCGTGGAACGTGAGTTCTCCCAGATTCGACAGCAAGCCTTGGCGGCTTACGCCGCCGCCGCCAATCAGGACGATCTCGAACGAGCGGTCACTACTTTCCAAGGACGACACGGTTTATTGACCGAGTGGCGACGGCGGCTGGCGGGACTGCCGGCGACGGAGCGGCCGAAGCTCGGTCAACTGGTGAATGACCTTCAGGCCGCGCTTGACCAGGCCGCCGAGCAACGACGGCGTCAGCTTAGTGCCGCGGCGCCGACGATTGATCCGACTTTGCCCGGCGAGAAAATCGAGCGCGGTCATCTTCACCCACTGACGCAGCTCGGCCGGCGGGTACTCAGCGTCTGGCGCAGCCTCGGCTACGACGTTCACGAAGGGCCGGAACTGGAACTTGACTGGTACAATTTTGCCGGATTGAACATTCCCAGAGACCATCCGTCTCGCGACATCCAGGATACGTTCTACATCAAGGACCACCCCGAGCTGGTGTTGCGGACGCATTCCTCGACCGTTCAGCTGCGCGCGGTTGAGTTTCACCGGAAGCCGCCGCTCAAGTTTGTCGAGGTCGGCCGGGTCTTTCGTCACGAAGCCACCGATGCCGCGCACGAATCAATGTTCACCCAGTGCGACGGCATTGCCATTGACCGTCACCTGACGATGGCCCATGTGGTCACGACGTTGAAGACGTTCTTCCGACTCTTGCTCGGACCGGCGGTCGAACTGCGCGTTCGGCCAAGTCACTTTCCGTTTGTCGAACCGGCGATTGAAATTGACCTGCGCTGGGTTAAAGGGAAAAAAACGACGTGGCTGGAAATGTTGGGGGCCGGCATGGTTCATCCGAACGTGCTTAAGGCGATGAAGCTCGACCCGAAAAGGTGGAAGGGTTTTGCCTGGGGCATGGGTTTGGACCGGCTGGTCTTGCTCCAGTCCGGCATTCCCGATATTCGTTTGCTGTACAGCGGCAACGTGGAATTTCTAAAGCAGTTTTGATGGAACGTCCACGTCCTCGCGATACCGCGATTCAATACAACGTCCCTGAAGAGAGTCGATTTGAAGCCGGAACGAAAGACTGGCTGATCGACCGCGTCCGGGACCTGAGAAACGGGTGGGTTGATATGCCGGACGACCGGCTGAAGAAGGAGGACTACCCTGGACCGGACAGCGACGAGTTGGCTGAGCTGCGATTCAAGGCGCAGTCGCGGAACAAGCGCCGGGTCGCTTGGTTGACCGGCGTCGTATCATACGCTGATTTGGCGGCGGAGACGTTCATCAAGGACGCCTCGATGCGTCGACACGTCATGGACCGTGCGGAGGCGCTCCGAAAATCGGTCGATCCGGCACAACCGACCACTGACGAGCAGATTCGGGAAGGCGACGACATTCTCGACCTCATCCTAGCGGCCTTGCACCAAGACGAAGAGGAGGCGGCATGATCCCGTTAGAGCGCCGTTTTTACCGAAGCATTATTAAAAGAGTTATGTCTGAATGTTTACGATCTAACGCTCTAACGGGATGAAACTCTCGCTGTCCTGGCTTCGCGAGTTCGTGTCGGTCAAGCTGACCGCTGAGCAGCTGGCTGAACGGTTGACGATGGCTGGAATTGAGGTCGAACAGGTGACTGACCGCGGCCGAGATTTTGACAAGGTGGTGGTGGGTGAAGTCGTCGACCTTAAGCCGCACCCGAACGCCGACAAGCTGCGGCTAGCCAAGGTAGTCACCACGCGCGGGGGACAACCGCAGGAAATCGTCTGCGGCGCGCCGAACGTTGCCGTCGGCCAAAAGGTGGCGGTCGCCTTGCTCGGCGCCAAGCTGCCAAGCGGATTGACGATTGCGGCGCGACCGATTCGCGGCGTCGTGTCGCAGGGCATGGTTTGCTCCGAACGGGAGCTGGGGTTGGGCACTGATCAGAATGGCATCATGGTGCTCGATCCGAATCTTGAAACCGGTATGTCGTTCGCCACCGCCATGGGGTTTGACGAGGTGGTGCTCGATATCGCCGTGCCGGCCAACCGCGGCGACTTGATGTCCGTGCGTGGACTGGCCTGGGAAGTGGCGGCGATTACCGGCCGGACGTTTAAGGACAAGCCGGTCGACGTGCGCGAGAGCGCCACGTTGGCCGCGCGCTCGGTGCGGGTAAAAATCGAAGCGCCGGCGTTATGTCCTGTCTACACCGCGCGGGTGATCCGTGGTCTTGAGATAAAGCCGTCGCCGCCGTGGCTGCAGCAGCGCTTGCGGGCGGCCGGTATTCGGCCGGTCAACGCTCTGGTCGATGTTACCAACTACGTGATGGTCGAATACGGCCAGCCACTCCATGCGTTCGATGCGGCCAAAGTCCACGGCGCGATTGTTATCCGGACGGCCAGGGTTGGGGAGCGCTTGATCACGCTCGATGGCGTGGAGCGGAAATTAGAACCATCAATGTTGGTGGTTGCCGATTCGCAAGGTCCGATTGCCTTGGCCGGGGTGATGGGCGGCGCGCATACGCAAATCAACGACCAGACCACCGCCGTTATTTTGGAGTCAGCCGTGTTCGATCCGGTCAGCGTGCGCAAAACTTCGCGGAAGCTTGGATTAATTTCCGAATCGTCGCGGCGATTTGAAAAAGGAATTACAGTACAGCTCCCCGCGCAAGCCAGTGCGGCGGCGGCCGCGTTGATGGCGAAACGGTGCGGCGGGACCGTGGACAAAGGAACGGTACGCGCCGGGCGCCGGCCCGACCGACCGACGGTGGTGAAAGTATCACCCTCGTACATATCCGAATTGCTGGGCCTGGCCGTGGCGCCAACGAAAGCGAAACAAGTTTTAACAAAGCTCGGCTTTGGCGTGCGCGGCACCGTCAAGCAGTGGACGGTTACTGTTCCGTTCTGGCGGCGCGACGTAACGTTACCGGAAGACGTGGTTGAAGAGGTCGGTCGGCTGGTGGGCTACGACAAACTGCCGGAAGAGCTGCCGCTCATACCAACCGTGCCCATGCCGGTTCCTTCGCTGGTGCAGCTGAAGGACGAAATAAGAGATGTCCTGGTACAGCTGGGGTTTACCGAGGTGATGACGCATGCGTTTTACGGAAATCCGTGGGTCAATACAGAGTATACGTCCGGTCCACATTTTGATATTGCTAACCCACTAGATAAATCTCAACATCATTTGCGTAGAAGTATCATACCTCAACTACATTCAATTCTATGGCATGAAGTTGACGCAGGGCGAGACGCAAAAGTATTCCAGATCGGTCGTGTATTTTTGCCGACATCAGGAAAGCCAATCGAGGCTCAGCAACCTTGGAAAATTGTTATCGGTTTGTCATTCAAGTCAAGACGGGGATACAGCAAGGCTAGAAAAATAAAAGGCGTTATCGAGTCATTATTAGAGGCCCTTGGAGTCTTGCCTAGTAAAATTCCAGTTCATTTATATGAAGGTGAGTTAAAGGGCCGCGTGGTTGAATGGTGTGAGCTTGACGTGGTTGAGTTGCGAGATCGTCGCCAGCCAAAACGCTTTACACCGCTACCCACCTTTCCGGCCATCCGGCGCGACGTATCGTTTTGGTTAAAGGAAAATGTTCGATATGTCGACATTGAAAAAACCATTCGTCAAGCCGGCCAACCGCTCTTAGAATCAGTTGAATTATTCGACGTTTTTGAGCAGGCCGGCCGGCGGAGCTATGCCCTGCACTTGACCTTCCGGGCACCCGATCGGACATTGACTGATAGCGAAATTTCCGCTAAAATGAAGGTAATTAATGAGGCGCTTAAGCGTTTGGGAGCAACGATTCGATGAGAGAGAAATCAATTAGAGCGATTGCGGCCGAAGCTGGTATTGACGCGCGGACAGCCCGGCAGATGGAGCAGGGTAACCGTGAGGTGAGCGAGTTGCGTCGAATGGAGTTACAGCGCGCTGAGCACAACCGTGTTCGTGACCTGATCGACGACTTGGTCGAAGAAGCTACTGGCGTTCGCTTGCGGACGCACCCAAAGCGAGGCGTTCCACCGCGCCCCGCGATGGCGCATTAAGTATGCCCAAAGACAAAGACAAGAAAGTCAAAGGCGGCGAATACACCGCTAAGCAAATCACGGTTCTCGAAGGCCTTGACCCGGTGCGCAAGCGGCCGGGTATGTATATCGGCAACACCGCCACTGAGGGGTTGCACCATTTGGTATGGGAAGTGGTCGACAACTCGATTGACGAGGCGATGGCTGGCAAGGCCTCGCATATTGAGGTCCGGCTCCAGCCGAACAGCCGGGTGATGGTATCTGACAACGGTCGCGGCATTCCGGTGGACAAGCACCCGCAGACCAAAAAGTCGGCGTTGGAAACGGTCTTAACCATGCTGCACGCCGGCGGCAAGTTTGGCGAAGGCGGCTACAAAGTCTCCGGCGGTTTGCACGGCGTCGGCGTGTCAGTCGTCAACGCCCTGTCCAGTTGGATGAAAGCCGAGGTTAAGCGCGACGGCAAGCTGTGGGTTCAAGAGTACCAGCGCGGCAAGCCCAAGGCGGCGGTCAAAACGGTCGGACCGGCCCGCGGCACGGGCACCACGATCACCTTTGAACCGGATCCTCAGGTCTTCACCGTTCTGGACTTCAACCTCCAGTTAGTCCTCGATCACCTGCGGCAGCAGGCCTACTTGACGAAGGGCGTGGCCATTGTGGTCATCGACGAGCGGACTAAACCGCACACCGCCTACACCTTCTTCTTCGAGGGCGGCATTGCCAGTTACGTCAAGCACTTAAACCACGCCAAGGAACCGAAGCACGACAGCGTTTTCTACATTGATAAGGAACAGAACGGCGTGCGGGTAGAAGTGGCCTTGCAGTACACCGACGATTTTAAGGAAACGGCTTTTTCCTTCGCCAACAACATTTTTACGACCGAAGGCGGCATGCACCTGGTCGGTTTTCGGACGGCCTTGACCCGCGTCATCAATAACTACACGCGCAAGCAAGGCTACCTCAAGGAAAAAGAAGAGAACTTGTCAGGCGAAGACGTGCGCGAAGGCTTGACCGCGGTCGTCTCGGTCAAGGTCAAAGAGCCGCAGTTCGAAGGGCAGACTAAATCCAAGCTGGGAAACGCCGAAGTCAAATCAATCGTCGACAGCGTGGTCTCTGGCTCGCTGGCGAACTTTTTAGAAGAACACCCGCGCGAAGCTGAGGCCATTATTGGTAAGGTGATTTTGGCCCAGCGGGCGCGGGTCGCCGCCCGGGCCGCCCGCGAAACCGTGCTGCGCAAAGGCGCCTTAGAAGGCATGACCTTGCCGGGCAAGCTGGCTGACTGCAGTTCGCGTGATCCAAGCCAGTCCGAACTATTCATTGTCGAAGGTGATTCCGCCGGCGGTTCAGCGAAGCAAGGCCGCAATCGGGAATTCCAGGCCATCCTGCCGTTACGTGGCAAGATTTTGAACGTCGAGCGCGCGCGAATTGACAGGATGCTGCAGAACAATGAGATTAAATCACTGATTATTGCGCTCGGTACGAACATTGGCGAGCAGTTCGACATTTCCGGCTTGCGTTACCATCGCGTGATTCTTATGACTGACGCTGACGTTGACGGCGCGCACATCCGGACGCTGCTGCTGACGTTATTCTACCGCTACTTTCCGGACTTGATTACGAAGGGGCACATCTACATTGCCCAGCCGCCGTTGTATCGCGTGTCGCGCGGCAAGGAGTTCCGGTATGCTTTTTCCGATGATGAGCGCGACAAATACGTAAAGCAGTTGACGCCGACAAATGTGAAAGAGAAGGGAACCACAAAAGGCAAGAAAGCCGTTAAGGGCAAAGATGTTATGCTGAAACTTGATGGTGCCGTGATTGGGCTTGAAACTGAAGGGCAGGATGGATCCCCGGCTGCTGCCGAGGATGACAGCGTGAAAACGACAGGCGGAGTCTCGGTGCAGCGTTACAAGGGTTTAGGCGAAATGAACGCTGAGCAGCTTTGGGAAACGACGATGAATCCAGGGACGCGCATCATGAAGCAGGTAACGATTGACGACGCGGAAAAGGCCGATGAGATTTTCGACATTTTGATGGGCGCGGAAGTCGCGCCAAGGAAGAGATTCATACAGACACATGCAAAATCAGTTCAAAATCTTGATATCTAGAGCCCGCCCTGAGCGAGCCGCAAATGCGGCGAGTCGAAGGGTGCAGAATTTGGATATTTAGCTGTTGCCTGAGCACGAACCGCCTCGCCTGTTAGCTGATTCGCGGGACTTCTCGGCTTTGCCTCGAAGTGACAGTTTGCTGCACGGCGTCACCTCGAGCGAACGCGAGAGGTCCCGATGATTTGAGTTCCAAGGTAGTATCAAAATCCGAGAAGTCCCGCGGATTTGACAACCATCGGCGTTTAAGAGAAACTGTGTGAGACAGTTCGGCGGCGCAAATGTGTATATGCGTCGTTTTTTCGTCTATATTCTCTGCAATGATCGACGGACGGTTTTCTATACAGGCATAACCAATGACATCGCCTGCCGCATCATGGAACACCGCAGCGGTCAATTCCGCAACAGCTTCACGTACCGATACAACGTGTACCGCTTGGTATACGTTGAAGAACACGCCAGCGCATATGAGGCGATTGTTGCGGAAAAACGAGTTAAGGATTGGCGTCGCAGCAAGAAGGTTAAACTGATCGAATCGTTGAATCCATCGTGGCACGACCTCACCAGTCGACTTTATTGATTTTTGTGATAGGATATCGGTATGGACCAACCCCTCCGAACAAAAACTCGCCGCCCTCGAAAAGAAAGTCGACGAAATGCATGCCGAGAGCGTCCAAAACCTGGACATCTAGCACGACTTGACTTCTGAGTTGGCTCTTTGTAATGTTGCAGCTCGAGGTTGCAACTTGTGATATAATTCAATAGAGTTGCAAAAATCTGCTAACTATAGAGCTAATGTTTAAAGTGTTTAGAAAGTTTTTTGGGAAAAGACAGATTGAACCAGAAGCACTTTTGGCTTATTTTTATCGATTACCAGAAAAAATAGAAGTAAGCTGGGAAAAAGATGGTCAGTATATTATCGGAAGGATTAAAACTGATGATAAAGAATTTTTAACGCAGGGCGTCGATTCGGATGATTTTATCGAAATGGTTAATGACGCCGTATATTCAGCCTACGAAATTCCAAATGATTATATAGAGGTGGTAAGCCAATTACGACCGTATTTTCCAAAACCGGAAGAGAAAGAAAAGTTAGAAAGCGTGGCGGTGACTCGATCCAGATTCAGCACGCATAAAGCCATTCCACAAAGAGCATGACGGCAATAGTATGGCGGAGTTCGCTAATGTAAAAAGAAAAAAGTTTAGGAGTGCATTGGCGTGGCTGGGCAATAAGCCCGGCATCGTTATTATAGAGGGGCACAAACATACGCTTATTAAATATGTTTATAACGGCGAAACGTATCCTGTGCCGACTGCTCACAAAGAAATCAATAAACACATTCTTAAATCTTTAGCAGCAAAGCTAGTAACATGGGGAATTTGTTCAGAGGACGATTTTAAAGATCAGCTATAAGAATTGAAATAAATCTGATGTGTACCAATCCTTTGACCTAACCTTCGGCGTGGCCGGGGCGTTTATTGAACATAGTGAATCGCAGGGTGTAGAACTTGAATATTTAAAGCCTTGATCAAAGCCATTCTGTTCGACATTGACGGCGTGCTCGTGGATTCGGATGGATAGGTAGCTTCTCGACTTCGCTGCGCTTCACTCGAAGAAAACTCCCACCCTACCTAGCCTCCCCTCGGGCAGGGGAGGAATTGTTGTTCGAGCGACCCAGCACTTTTGTCAACAAGGTGCTGGGGAGTCGAGAACCTTCTCATCATCAACATGACGCGAGTTTCAAGCCGCGTTGTGTTTTAGTATGATGGTATTATATGCCCGAACGCGAAGGCGGCAACCACGAACGCGAACGATTCGAAGCCTGGCAGCAGGACCTGTTCGGTGAGTTTGAGCGCTTGCACTGGCAGGCGGACGAACTGCGACATCGGCTGAATACCGAACGATTTCCGGCAGGTGTGCCAGAAGTCGAGGAGCTGTTCGACCGTTTGCACAAAGCGTACGCCGTGGCGTTGAAACAATGGGAATCGAGGAGTCAAGCCATTCCGTTAGAGGTCCGGCAGAGCCTGCGCGAAACCTTTGAAGTGTACCATCATCAAGTTGAGGAATGGTTTGGTCGGCCGCTCGGTTAAGGACGGTTGACAGCCGCTCGTCCCATGAGTTACAGTACGAATGGCCAGTTTTTTGATGTTCCACGCCACAATTGGAGGTCTGTCATGGCCACTCGCTCGTTGCCGTTTGAGGATCAGGTCGGGCGCGCCCTATCGTTCCGCATCTGGCGTCAGCTGCCAGATTGGTTTCCGCTCACCCTGGAAATCTGTCGCCAGGCAGCTGGCGATCTCTCTCGAGATGGCGTCTGCGAGACCATCCCGGACGATGATCTCACCCACTGCCACAGTGTCGGCGAATTTCGTGCCTGCATCAGCCGACACCACATCACCCCGGCCGGGTCTTCGTGATCCGGCCGGTCCACCATATCAATGAAATTCCACCCGGATCTCATTTGCTATACTATCGTTGACGATGAAGGCTATCCTCTTCGACATTGACGGCGTGCTCGTGGACTCGGTTCGGGCGAATGCGCAGCTCTACCGTGATGTGCTCCGTCATTTCGGTTTCCGCGGGCCGACCGACGAGGAACAGTCCGAGCGCAATCACCACACGTTTATTGATAACATCCGGCACTATGCGCCCGGCGCCAGCGATGAGTTAATCCAGAAAATTTTCGACTATGGCGTGGTGCTGCCTCGCGGCCATGACCTGATGGTGCTGATGGACGGCGTTAGAGAAGTGCTCGTGGAGTTGGGAAAACGGTATGCGCTCGGCGTTGTTTCCAGCCGACTCCATGCGTCAATAAATAGTTTGCTGGACTATTTCGATTTGGACGGCCTATTCCCGGTGCGCGTGGGTTTTGAAGATACGCTAGAACATAAACCGCATCCGGCGCCGTTGCTGTTTGGCGCTCAGAAGCTAGGTTTGTCAGTATCGCAAGTCGTATACGTTGGTGACGCGGCTACGGACATTGAAGCGGCCAAGGCCGCCGATATGCGGATGATCCTCTACGCTGCCCAGCCGCTGCCGGGCGCGGATGTGACGGTCGAAAAATTTTCCGACGTGCCGCAAGCCGTCGATCGGCTAGGCGAGGCATAACGAATTGACGGCCCGCTAACGCTCTGATAAGGTTCTGCCGTTGTTGTAAACGGTTGTTTCTGGTTGGCCCTTAAACCAAAGGAGGAACGGGCCATGAGCGCGCGAGAGGTCTTTGACAGTGTGATGCAGCGGTTGAAAGCAGCATCCGGGTGGATGTACCTGCTCGAGCGGGACGACTGGTTTAGCCGAACGCACGGTTCGGCGAAGGGAGCGGTCGGCCGGGGATACCTTCGGAGCCTGATGGCGGTGGAGGCGCATGAGGCGTTCGTCAACGGCATCAGCCCTGGTCAGCTCGATGAGCTCGAGAGCCGGATCGATGAGTTTGGTCCGGATGAGGCGGCGTACATCCGGCGGTTGGCGTTCAGCTACCGTCGCGCAACGCGGCTTCCCCGAGAATTGGTTCAGCGTCGGGCGGCCGTAACGACGGAAGCTCAGGCCGCTTGGCAGGCAGCTCGGGCGGCCAGCGACTTCTCGATGTTCGCGCCGCATCTCAAGGGCGTCATCGAGCTGGTTCAGGCCGAAGCGCTGGCGTACGGCGGCGTGGCAGGCGATCCATACTCGCTGTACGACGCCCTGCTGCAGGGCTACGAACCGGGGTTCACCACGACACGCCTGATCGACGTTCTCGAACAGGCGACAAGCTGGCTCCCGGATTTCCTCCGGACAGTTCGGCAGGACGATCGGGATGACCTTCGGGCGGAGATGGGTCCCTGGCCGGTCTGGGTGCAGCAAGCCCTCTGCCGGAAACTGCTCGAGTCCTTCGGATTCGATTTCGACGCCGGCGGCTTCGACACGACGGTCCACCCGTTCTGTTCAACGGTCGGGCCGGACGACGTCCGACTGACGACCCGGTTCGCGCCAACGGCCGTGCTCAAGGCGCTGTCGGCGACGGCCCATGAGTGCGGACACGGCCTGTTCGAGCAGGCCAAGCCGGAGCTGCTCGCCTGGGGAATGCCGAGCGGGTTCATTTATTCGCTCGGGATCCACGAGACGCAGTCGCGGCTGTGGCAGAATCATGTTTTTGGCAGCCGCGCGTTCTGGGAGTACTTCTTCGCCGACGTCCGCGATCACGATCCGATGCTCCAGGACATCGCGCCGGAGCATTTCTACCGGGCGGTCAACATGGTGCGGTCGAGCCTGATTCGGGTCGACGCGGACGAGGCGACCTACAACCTGCACATCCTGATCCGGGTGCGGCTGGAGATGCAGCTCCTGTCGGGACAGCTGTCGGTCGAGGACCTGCCGCAGGCGTGGAACGACGGCTACGAAGAGTTGCTCGGCATTCGGCCGGGGAACGACGCGGAGGGCGTTCTCCAGGATGTCCACTGGTCGAGCGGCAGTCTCGGTTACTTCGGGACCTACACGCTCGGCAATCTCGGCGCAGCTCAGCAGTTCGCGAGTTTCGTTCTGGTCGAGCCGGAGTGGCAGGAACAGTTCGGGCGGGGGATGTTCGGCCATCTGAACGAGTTCCTACGTCAGCGCGTCTACTCGTTCGGCCACACGGCCACGCTGGACGACCTGATCGTCGTGGCGACCGGCCGGTCGCTCGATCCGCAGTACTGGATCGATCACATCCGCGGTAAGTTCGGACTGCCGGAGACTGTGGAGCCGGATACCGAAGTCGTGCGAACGGGGTCGGGGACCACGGCCGAAGGCTGATCCCGTCGTTCATATTCGTTTTTCACTGACGTATACGTCAACAACTGAGCCCGTCCGGGATCCATCCTGGGCGGGCTCTTCACATTAATATGGTTCCACCCCAGATCTCGTGAGAGACCCGGGGTGGGTTGGGGTGGCCGCGCTTATAGCCGCGAAAGGAGCATGGAAGGCAGGAGGCCGAGGCGCTGGCTCATGCGCTCCCTGATGTCGTCGCCGAGCATGGTCCTGAGCGTCACCTTCCACCGATCGGACAGGATTGGCGTGCGGCGCGGATCCGGATACTCGATGCCGACGGTGAGGAAGAACTCGTGATGCGGCATCTGCTGCCGGCGCTCCATGAAGGCGATGACGCCGTCGATGGGGATGTCCGCATCGTTGTCGATGACGAACGTTCCGTGGTCGGGGATGTCGAGTCCCACGAGCCGGAGCTCAGTCGGCACTGGAACTTCGACGATGCAGAACGCATTGATCTCGAAGCACTCGCCGTTCTGACGCATCCCGACGAAGCAGTCCTCGGGTTTCGCGTACGGCCGGAGCAGCCCCGACGCGACGACTTCCGCCCAGAGCGGCGGAAAGTTCATGCAGACAGCGGGCATGTTGCCGCCGCCGTTCGTGAACCCGTAGTCCTGCCCCAGTCTGAGACAGAGGGATGTCGCGGGTATGACGGTCTTCAGGTTCTTCAAGGTACGACCCTCCGTGGTTTTGGGTTTTTTGGTTGGTGTGGTTGACCCGTGATCCTACACCGGGTATTCCCGCGTGTCAACACACGCCAGCGAAGCTGAAAAATTGTGAGTCCGCGGCTTCTTCCATCCGCGGACTCTGCGTCGTCATGTGCATCCCTCTACTGGAACTCACCCGCCATCCTCGCGAGATCGCCGATCGTCGTACTCGGTCCCACAGCGTCACCCGGACCGAGGACGAGTCCATACTCTCGAAGGACCTCGTTGAGAATCATCCTGAAACGCTCGCCGAGCGGTGTTGCTTCGTCAACAGCTAATGGATCGTCGAGCTGGTAGGCCCTCAGGTAGGCGTTCCGAACGATGATCTTCGCTGGAAGGCGTGTCGGATAGTCCACGACCACTCCCTCCTTCCCTAGGAGAACATTCCTACGAGCTCGGCTTTGGTGAGATTCGGTCCGATGTCTAGATCGGTGCCGGGAAGGCGATCGAGCTCCTTTGCAACCTCGATGATGATCTGTTCGAAATGCTCCCCCAGCGTGGTCCAGTTCGAGATTGGACCTGTATGGCCGTTGCGAACGAGCGCTGCGTCGACTGCTTGACCCACCCTTTGCTGCCACCGTATCAGATCCGCTGACTGGCTCATGGAGCCCCCTTTCCTGAAGCCAAATCGGCTGTACCTTACGCTTACTCCCTGAGGCTGTCAATCCGTGCTTGACGAGCGCCTCCGCCACAGGTAGGATTGGCTCGTTTTTGGTACAGCGGTTACGCTGAAACTGATCGACCTTTCACATCCAAGGAGGGACTACGCCGTGAATATCTTCTTCACCCGGTTCACCGAACCGGACGGCAGCTGGTTCGTCAAGGAGTTTGCCAGGAGGTGTGCGGCACATCCGTCGTGGTTCGTGCGGATGTTCCTCGATGACAAAATCGAGGTCGCGAAGAGGATCGATGCGCGGGAGGACCTCTCGTACGACGAGCGTGAGCGAGCTGTGTACCTCTTCTCAGGTCTGGTCGAGCTCCTGGGGATCGACCTGATGCTCCTCAATCGGGCGATGATGATATCGTTCATCGCCATGGCGCTTTTCGGTCTGGAGATTGTGGGGAAAGGTCACGGCACTGTTTCCGTCACCGAAGAGTATCGTCCTCGTGTTCCTGAGGATCATCGGCATCGTTTTCCTCTACAATGTTTTCGTGGCGTTGTTCTACTTCCTCGGTCGAAACCCGGTCTACTGGATGACGTTTGGAAAGCACGTCGAACGCATCCGGAAGCAGTACCTTGGACAACGGGCACAACTGGCACACGACCTCCGCGTCCTCGAGGAGTGCGGCACGCATCTCGGCCGGACCTACGGCGCGGTCGTCACGGAGAAAGGGGATTCCTGAAGACGATATGTGAGGCGTGGATGGCGGCGTTGTTGTTTGGCGGCCGATTCGGCTGGTGAAAGAGAGGACGAACATGACCAAGCAGAAGGGCTCCCGGGCGCCAAAGCCTGTGACGGTTCCGGTTCCCAAGAGCCAGGAGCAACTTGCGGAGCGGTCGCAGGAACTGAGGCAGAATGAAGATGCGGCTGACAGGCTGGTCGCCGAGTACGAGATCAAGCTGGCTCCGTTGCGGGCAGAGGTGGCGCGGCTCGAAGCCGAACTGGCCGAGCGGGTGGCGAGTCTCGATCGGCAGAGCTTCGCCTTGCTCAAGGCCATCTTCGGATTCAGCGAGCCGCGGCGCGATTCACTCTGTGGTCCCGACCGCAAGAGCTTCCGCGTTGGCGACATGGTCGTCGGCTGGCGGCTCGGCAAGTGGGCCACGGTGATCGATGACGAAGAGCGGTTCAGGGCGATGCTGCAGCGTCGTGGCCTCGCCCAGTACTACGAAGAGCGTGTGACGATCAATCGTCAGGCGCTGCTGGCCGACCGTGAGACCGTGCATTTGCCGGGGCTATCCTTCGAGCAGGGCGAAGACTTCTACGTCGTCCTGCCGGAGAAGCCGTACCGTTTGGTCAAGGGGGCACGCTCGGTCAAGAAGGAACCGCTGCGCGAGTCGGCGTAAGCTTCGGGAACGTTCATGTGAGTGTGCTAACGCCCTGGATTGGGAAGACCGGTCCAGGGCGTAGTTCATACCCGGACTTGACAATATTAGTTAAGCTGATAATATATTAACTAACTAATCTAAACTGTGGAAGCGAGGATCAATGCCACCGCAACGACACGCCTTAACTGAACAGTTTCTTGAGTCTGCCCGGGCCCTCGGACGGGCGATGTGGGCTGGAAAAGAACGGTGTTTTCGTGAATTTAAACTGCACCCAGCGCAGGTGCGGATTTTGTATTTTGTGAAGCATCATGGTCCGGTGACGGTCAAAGATATGGCCCAGGTGATGGGGACGACCAGCAGCGCGGCCACGCAGCTGATTGACGGCGTGGTGCGAGCTGGCTATCTCGAACGGGTAGAGGACTCTCGCGACCGTCGAAAAGTCCAGATCCAGCTGTCTGCCAAGGGCCGAGCCAAGTTTGCCAAGTTTCGGAAGGATCACTTGGCCTGGGTGGCAAAGCTGCTGTCGCCGCTGACGGATCGGGAGCTTGAACAGCTCATTGCTATTCAGAAGAAAGTGATGGCACAAGTAGCTCCCATCCCCTCCAACTCCCCCTCCCCTCGACATGGCTCGGGGCAGGCAGGCAGGGGGAGAGCCGCTCCCACCACCCCGTCCGGTCATTCGACCGGACACTCCTCCTCAGGCCACCGCCTTAAGCGGGGTCCCGCCAGAGGCGGTGACAGGAGGGGAATTCTATGAAACCCAATGCACGATTTGCCAAACTGGCTGACGACGTGAGCTTAGAGAAAACCGTGGCCGCGCTTGAGGCGCATGGCATGACCGCCATGGTCGTGGAGAACGGACATGCGGCAAAGCAGAAAGTGCTTGAGCTTATTCTCGAAGGAGCCGAGGTTTTTACCATGTCATCCGAGACCCTCGCGCAAATCGGGTTGGCTGCGGCCGTCAATGAAAGTGGAAAATACGATTCGGTGCGGAAGAAGCTCATGGCCATGGACATAAAAACGCAAGGTGCGGAAATGCGGAAGCTTGGAGCAGCGCCGGACTACGCAGTGGGCAGCGTCCAGGCCGTGACCGAAGACGGCCATGTGTTTATTGCCTCAAACACCGGCAGTCAGCTCGGTGCCTACGCCTATGGCGCGGCTCACGTCATTTGGGTGGTCGGGGCGCAGAAAGTGGTTAAGGACGATACTGAAGCACTTTGGCGGATTCACGAGTATGTCTTCCCGCTGGAAGATGAGCGGGCGCAGAAGGCGTACGGCATGCACAGCGGGGTAAACAAAATTCTGATCATCAACAAGGAGATCATGCCGAAGCGGGCGACCGTGATTCTGGTCAAAGAAAAACTAGGTTTTTAACAGGATTGAAATTTTTTCTCCGTTCGTTACCATAGAAGCTCATGCCTGATATTATCACTGTTCAGAATCTCACCAAGCAGTACGGCGACTTCACCGCGGTGGACGGAATTAACTTTAGCGTGCGGCAGGGAGAAACCTTCGGCATTCTCGGTCCGAACGGCGCTGGCAAGACGACCACGCTGGAGATGGTCGAGGGATTGAAGCAGATCACCAACGGGAGCGCGGTACTCGATGGTCATGACGTAAAAACCGAGCCGCGTATGGTGAAATCGCTGATCGGCGTCCAGCTGCAAGCCTCGTCGTTCTTCGATGGCCTGAACCTGAAAGAACTGGTTGAAACTTTTGCCGCCCTCTACGGGCGGACCGTCGACGCCCTGGCGCTGCTGCGGGAGGTCCAGCTCGAGGAAAAGCGGAAGAGTCAGGTCAAAGAACTGTCCGGCGGGCAAAAACAGCGGCTGAGCATTGCCATGGCCTTGGTCAACGATCCGAAGGTGTTGTTCTTGGACGAGCCGACGACCGGACTTGATCCGCAAGCCCGTCGCAACCTGTGGGAGTTAATCGAGTCGATCAAAGCCAAGGGCAAGACGATTGTCCTGACCACGCACTACATGGAAGAGGCCGAGGTGCTGTGCGACCGCGTGGCAATCATGGACCACGCCAAGATTATTGCTCTCGACACGCCGATCAACCTGATTAAGCAGTCGGGGGTCGGCTCGACGCTCGAGTTTCACGTTGATCGGGCGGTCGCCCTGGAGCTCGTTTGGGCGTTGCCCGGAGTCGACCGGGTGACGAACGCCGACCACGGTTTTACCATGCTGACCACCGATCCCGAGCAGACCTTGCCGGCCCTCTTTAACCTCGAACAGCGGGAACGATTTAAGCTCTACAACCTGCAGCTGCGCCAGGCCACGCTCGAAGACGTGTTCTTGAAATCGACCGGCCATTCGCTGCGGGAATGAGGTATGGGGATGGATTAGGAATAAGGGATTAGGAGTTAGGAAACGGGTATGAATACCACTGTCAAACTGACATCGTCGTCGATTAAAATGTTCGTCCGCAATCGGCAAGCGGTCTTCTTCACGCTGTTCGTGCCGATTATCATTATGACCATTTTTGGTTTGATTGGTTTCGACAGCGTGGCAAAGATTGACGTCGGCCTGGTGACCGGTACGCCGAGCCCGCCAACCCAGCAATTTGTGGATCGGCTGCAGGGCATCTCGGCCTTTGACGTCACGATGGGAAACGAACCAGACGAGCGCCGCGCACTCGAGCAGGGCGATCGCTCCGTCGTCTTTGTCATTCCCGATGCCTTGATGCCGGCGGGGGAGAGCCAGCCCGTTCAGCAGACCGTCAAGGCGCTGGTCAACGTCGGGGAGCAGCAGCAGGCGCAGACCGCCATTTCAGTCGTCCGGCAGGTGCTCGACAAAACCAACTTGGCGGTCGTCGGCGCGCCAGAGCTGTTCGCGGTCGCGACCGAGGAGGTCAACAGCCGAAACCTCAAGTACATCGACTTCTTGCTGCCCGGCATCGTGGCCTTGGCGATCATGCAGATGTCGGTGTTTTCGACGGCGTTCATCTTTGTCGACTACAAGGAGAAGGGCATTCTCAAGCGGCTGCTGGCGACGCCCATGAAGCCGTACCAATTCGTGACGGCTAACGTGGTGACCCGCTTGCTGGTGGCCGTGGTCCAGGCAGTGATCTTGATCGCGGTCGGCGTCTTTGCTTTCAAGGCCCACGTCATCGGCTCGCTCTGGCTGCTGCTGCCGGCGGTCGTCCTCGGCGGAATTATGTTTTTAGGGCTGGGCTTTGCCATTTCCGGCGTAGCCCGCACAGTCGAAGCCGTACCGGCGATTGCCAACCTGGTGGTCTTCCCGATGCTGTTCCTCGGCGGCACCTTTTTCCCGTTGGAGATTATGCCCACCTGGCTGCAGGGGATTGTCCAGTACCTGCCGCTGACCTACTTGTCGGACGCGCTGCGCGAAGTCATGCGCAACGGCGGCGGCTGGGCGGCCATCAATTATGACCTGGCCTGGATGACGGCGTGGTCCGTGGTGCTGGTTTCCCTGGCCAACCTGACGTTTGGGTTTGAGGAAAAGCGGGTGTAGCTCGGAGGGAAAACCTTGAGCGGTTTTCCCTTCCGATGCCTCCCTTTCCCTCTGGGTGTCGCACCTCGCGGCTCCGCTAGGGGCCCGTCCCGCCTTTGGCGGGACACCCTGATCGTCGCCGCTTCGGATGCGACGTTTTTTAGAACGGCCTCGTTTATGCTCGGCCGATGGGAGGTGTGCTTGACAGGCTTTTCAGCGGCGTAGTACACTACTTCATACGAACTGCCCCGCCGGGGCATTTTAAAGGTGAATCAACGTGGCAAACCGCATTGTTTCCTACTTCCGAGAAGCCCGGGACGAGCTCCGAAAAGTCGTTTGGCCGGCGCGCCAAAAAACCCTTAACGACACCCTTTTGGTTATTGTCATTAGCCTGGCGGTGGCGGCTTTTTTAGGCGCCATCGACTTTATCTTAAATATCGGCCTGCGGGCCTTGATCGAACGCTAAGCCGTCATGCCCAAACAAACCCTCCAGCAAGGACGTCGTTGGTATGTCCTCCACACGTACTCCGGGTACGAGGAGAACGTCTCCCGTAACCTACGCCAACGTATCGAGTCGATGGATATGGAAGACAAGATCTTTAATGTCCTGATCCCAACCGAGAACAAAATTCGGATCAAGAACGGCAAGCGGAAAGTGGTGACGGAGAAGATCTTCCCCGGCTACGTGTTGGTGGAGATGATCGTGACCGACGACTCTTGGTACGTGGTCCGCAACACGCCGAACGTGACCGGCTTCGTCGGTTCCGGCACGACCCCGACGCCGATTTCTGACGAGGAAGTGAAGCAGCTGATGCAGCGGATGGGCGTGGCCGAGCCGAAGTACAAGATTGACGTCCAGGTCGGTTCGCCGGTCCGGATCATCGACGGCCCGTTCAAGGATTTCGAGGGTAAGGTGAACGAGCTCGACGAAGCCCGCGGCAAGGTCAAAGTGTTGGTCTCCATGTTTGGACGCGACACCCCGGTTGAGCTAGACTTCCTGCAGGTGAAGAAAATTTGACCCCACCCATGCTCATGTCCGCTTCGCTGGGACATGGCATGTGCCTCCCCTGAATACAGGGGAGGCGGGGATCGCCCACTATCTAAAACGCATTACCTATGGCTAAAAAAATTAAGACCGTTATCAAACTTCAGATTCCCGGCGGGCAAGCCACGCCGGCGCCGCCAGTTGGCACGGCGCTCGGCCCGCACGGTTTGAACATCGGCGAATTCGTGAAAAAGTTCAATGATCAGACAAAAGACCGGATGGGCGAAGTAACGCCGGTGGAACTGACCGTATTCGAAGACCGGACGTACCGTTTCATCCTGAAAACGCCGCCGGCGGCCGAACTGTTAAAGAAGGCGGCGGGGATTACCAAGGGCAGCGGCGATCCGCTGCGAAACAAAGTTGGCAAAGTGACCAAGGCTCAGGTTAAGGAAATTGCGAAGAAGAAGCTGCCTGACTTGAACGCGAAAGACTTAGACGGGGCGATGCGCATTATCGAAGGCACAGCCCGCAACATGGGTTTGACGGTTGAGGAATAGTCCGCTAGAGTGATTGTCAGGACGTAACGGCTATTCTCACATTCATGGAATTCTACGGTACACTCGGGATATTTATTCCAGTCATCGCCATCGGCGTGATCGTGTTTTTCGTGATTGCCTTAGTGCAGGAAGGGAAGGCGATGGGCCGGGGCGAGGCGGTCAAAAACGCGTTCGTGCACATTGTGTCATTGGTGATGCTGTCGTTCCTGGTCGCGTCTTCCATTTACCTCCTGCAGCTCGGCTTTAAATCCTGGGTGTTTACCAAAGCGCAGGATCCGTTCCGCCCCGCCGCATCGCCTCCGCCGATGCTGTACTTGAGCGGTGACAAGGCGGCCGGTGGGCCGGTTCTCTATAGTTGCGACGAGAAGTGCGAGTTTAACACTGCTGACCGCGAGCAGTTCAAGACCTGGAAAGAGCAGTACGCGACTTGGAAGAACGAAGGCAAGGGAGCGCAATCCGCCTCGCTCCAGAAAAAGCGAAATGTGGTCAATGCCCTGTCGTTCCTGATCGTGTCCCTGCCGCTGTACTGGTGGTTCTTCATCCGCATGGTACAGGGGGATGCTCGAAAGAACCGCGCCGCCGGCCAAAAGCCCGGACCGCTTCGTTCGGTGTACTTTTACCTCGTGGCCTTTGCTGGACTGATTGGCGCGGTGGTATCAGCGGCCCTGCTGGTCAATACCGCGCTCAACGTCGCTTTGAAGATCGACACGGACAAGTCGACAGCCAGTCGCGAACCCGCTGCCGTCTCACCCGTCGGCGTCTCCACCGAGAACTACGGTGTGAAGAGCGTGGTGAACTGCGCAGAGAAGTGCCAGCTCACTGACGAAGACCGGCAGCTCGCTCAAGAGTGGCTCGTGGATTTTGATGCGTGGCAGAAGCAGAATATCATCACCTACCCTACCCCGAGCAACACGCAGTCGTCTTTGGCCAGCAATATTCCGCTGCTGCTCGTGCTGTTGCCGTTGTTCCTGTATCATTTTTTGACTATCCGTCGAGAAACGGCAGTACCAGAATCGTCATCCCCAGCACCGCCAACGACTTGATTTATTTTGTGGGACCCCGCCGAAGCCTTGGCGTAGGCGGGGGTTCGTACCACGAAAGGAATAAACGATGCGCAGCAAACGATTTCGGAGTGTCAGCCAGCAGGTTGATCGCTCAAAGTTCTACACCCTGGCGGAGGCCGTCCAACTCGTAAAGAAAACCTCGAATGTCAAGTTCGACGCCTCCGTCGAATTGCATGTTCATCTTGGTATTGACCCGAAGAAGGCTGAGCAAGCGGTCCGCGGCACCGTTCAGCTGCCGCACGGCACTGGTCAGCAGCTGCGGATTGCGGTCTTTGCCACCGGCCAAGCGGCTGACGAAGCAACGGCGGCCGGCGCCGACGTCGTCGGCGGGGAAGAGTTGATCAAGCAGATAAAAGAAAAGGGGGTGACCGATTTTGATATCGCCGTGGCCCCGCCGGAGATGATGAAGAAGCTGGCACCGATCGCGAAAACCCTCGGGACGCGGGGGCTGATGCCTAACCCCAAAAACGAAACGGTCAATCCGAATCCGGCGACCGTGGTCAAGGTTCTGCGCCAAGGCAAGGTGGCTTTTCGGAGCGACGACACCGGCAACATTCACCAGGTGGTCGGCCGGGTGTCGTTTGACAGCCAGCCGCTGGCGGAGAACGTGACCGCCTTTTTAGATGCCATTAAGCGAGCGAAGCCAGCGGAAGCTAAAGGCACCTACCTCGCGAGCGCAACCTTAACTTCGAGTATGGGGCCGGCGGTGAAAATTAACCTTTCCGCCACGTAAGTTGGGGAAAAACCAGCGATGATCCCGTTAGAAAGACCGCAAATTATGCATCACCAGTACTATATATTTATCAGTGCTTCACCAACTAACTTTCTAACGGAATGATTCTTTCTGACCGTGACATTAAAAAGGCGATTGATTCCGGCCGGATCGTTGTTGACCCGTTGTTTCCGAACGCGATTCAGCCAGCCTCGATTGACCTACACTTGGGCAAAGTTTTTTTAGTCTTCGACACGGGCAAGTTTACTGAGATCGATATTAAGAAGCCGATTGGAACGCTGATGCGGAGAATTGAGATTGCCGAAGACGAACCGTTTATCATTCACCCCGGCGAATTCGCGCTGGGGATCACCATCGAGCGGACCGGTTTCGGTTCGGACATTGCCGGCCGGTTAGAGGGTAAGAGCAGCCTCGGCCGGATCGGCTTGCTCATCCACGCCACTGCCGGCTACATCGATCCCGGCAACTCGCTCCACCCGACGCTCGAGCTGCACAACGTCAGCCCGCTGCCGATCAAGCTGTACTTCAAAATGCCGATCGCCCAGATGTCGTACATTCCGATGAGCTCGCCGGTCGAACGGCCGTACGGCTCGCAAAAGTCCAACAAGTACTACGGTTCGTCCGAACCGCAAGCCTCGCGGATTGACGAGTATTTCAAAAATAATCACCGCTGATGCGCCCGCTGATTCTCGGCATTGTCGGCGAGAAGAGCAGCGGAAAGGCCGTGGTCGGTCGATACATCGCACGAAAGTACGGGTATCCGTTCATCGTTTTTTCGGAAGATGTGCTTAATGTCATCCTTGAATTGCTTGATCTGAATTGGCGCGACCATCGAGTTCAAGGCCGACTGGCCGAAGCACTGCGCAACACTTTTGGGCTCGACGTGGTGGCCCGGGCTGTTTTGAAACAAGTTCGGCAGCACCAGCGGGCACGGGTGATCGTGGTTGACGGAGTTCGGAAGTTTGGCGAACTTCGCCTGCTGCGCCGGATGAAGAATTTTCGGTTATTGTACGTGACCGCACCGGCGGAGTATCGGTGGCGGCGGGCGTTCGGACGCAATGAACGCATTGATGACCGCGTCAGCTTGTCCGAATTCCGTCGGATTGAAACATTGCCGCACGAACGCGAGATACCCAGGATCGGGCGGTTGGCTGATTTTCAGATTGACAATGTTGGTAGTACGAAAGAGCTGTACAAAAAGATCGATGCAGTCATGCAAGAAATACCGTCGGGGCATTAAATGAAAAAAGGAAAATTCATCGTCATCGAAGGCACCGACGGCTCGGGCAAGGCCACCCAGACTCGATTGCTGGCCGCGACGCTGCGGCGACGAGGTAAAAAAGTCCGGACGATTGCCTTTCCGCAGTACGGCCAGAAGTCGGCCGGCGCAGTCGAGGCGTACTTGAACGGCGTGTATGGAACGCCACAGCAGGTCGGAACGTACCGAGCAGCAATTTTTTATGCGGTGGATCGGGCAGCCGCTCGGATGAAAATCCTCTCATGGCTGAATCAGGAGAATATCGTCATCGCCGACCGTTACTTAGCCTCGAACTGGGCATACGGCGGAGCGTTGCTCTCCCGTGCAGCGCGTCGGAAGTATTGGCGCTGGGATAAACAGCTTGAGTTCGGGCTGTTCAACATTCCAAAACCTGATCGGACCGTGGTGCTGGCGGTTCCGCCGAAGATTGCGCAGAAGCTGATTTTGCAGAAACACCGCCGGCAGTATCTGAAACGGAACAAGCGCGACGCGCATGAACAGGACATTCGCTATCAGGGAAAAGTCTTAGAAACGTACCGTGAGTTGGCACGGTTGAACCGAGAGATACGCGTGGTGGAGTGTATTGTAGAAGGACGGTTGTTGTCGAAACGCGAAATTCACGAACGTGTGCGTCGGGCGCTGCGAGGTGTCGTGTGATATAGTGAAACCATGCAGCAGTACCTCGACCTGGTTCGCCACATTCTCGAGCACGGCGAGAGTCGTGATGACCGGACCGGCATCGGGACCGTCTCGGTGTTCGGTTACCAAACGCGCTACGACTTGCGCCAGGGTTTTCCCATCGTGACGACCAAGAAAGTCAGCTTCAAGAACGTGATTGTCGAGCTGCTGTGGTTCTTGCGCGGCGACACCAACATTCAATACTTAGTCCAGCACGACGTCAAAATCTGGAACGAGTGGGCCTACCAGATTTACTTGGAACAGAACAAACTGGTTGAGAAATTGCCGCGATACTCCGACGCGTGGAAAGAAGAAATGGTGAAGTTCGTGGAACGCGTCAAAACCGACGACGAGTTTGCCAAGCAGTACGGCGAACTCGGTCCGATTTACGGCAAGCAATGGCGCCGCTGGCTATCGTCGTCCGGCGAGGAGATCGATCAAATTAACGGCGTCATCGACTTGATTAAGCATGATCCGACCTCACGCCGGATTATCGTCTCCGGCTGGAACGTCGGCGAGATTCAGGAACTGATTCGCCACCACCATCGCGCCCCGCCGTCGTGCCACACGGTTTTTCAGTTCTACGTTTCGGCTCGGTGGCTCGATCTGCAGCTCTACCAACGCAGCGCCGATACGGCGCTGGGCGTACCGTATAACATTGCCAGTTACGCCGCGCTGCTGAGTATGATTGCCCAGGAGTGCGCGTTGAAGCCTCGCTACTTCATCCATACGTTCGGCGACGTACACATTTATAAGAACCACGTTGAAGGTTTGAAAGAGCAGTTGACGCGAAAACCGTATCCTTTGCCAAAGCTGACGATTGCCAAGAAGCCAATTGATGAACTGCAGTACGAGGACTTCAAACTGGAGAACTACCAAAGTCATCCGGCCATTAAGTTTCAGATTGCCGTGTAAGGGGATTTTCTCTTCGAGCGACCCCGTCTGGGCGGGGGAGTCGAGAAGCCGTCTAATTGTCCGGTTGGTTCTCGACTTCGCTTCGCTCCGCTCGAACAAAAAATTAAGGTAATTCTTTTCGTGAAATCATTTTCCATCATCGCCGCCGTTGACGCCAAGCGCGGGATTGGCATTGCGAATAAGCTGCCCTGGAACCTGAAAGGCGACTTGGACCACTTTCGGAAGCTCACCGTCGGTCAGTTTGACGCCGGCCGCGTCAATTCCGTGATTATGGGTCGCACGACTTGGGATTCGCTGCCCGCCAAGTTTCGGCCGCTGCCGCAGCGCTTGAACATCGTCCTGACCCGCGATCCTGCTGGCTTTGTTCCAGCCCCGAACGTTTTGGTCGCCAAAAGTCTTGATGAGGCACTACAGCTAGCCGAGCAGTACGGCAGCGGCGACATCTTTGTTATCGGCGGGGCGTCAGTCTATGCCCAAGCCATCGTGCATCCGGCCTGCACGAAGCTCTACCTGACTGAGATTCAGCAGACGTTCCAGTGCGACACGTTTTTTCCGGGCATTCCCCCGGCGTTTCACGAGACCAGCCGTTCGGACTCACACGAGGAAGGCGGCGTCAAGTACCAGTTTGTGACGTACGAAAAGGCTTGAGCGATAATTCCGCATAGCGCGGGTTTCTCCCTCCTCCCCCAACTCCCTCCTCGGGCAGGAGGGGAGATAAAACCCGCGCTATGCGGCTATGCAGCAGGTTGACCCCGTTAGAGAGCAGCTGATATAAAGTACTCGGTAAAAGATCTGACATCATACCGGAATATAATAACTCTCTAACGGGGTTGACCGCCAGCCAGCTTTGGCGTAAGCTCCGAGCGGATACTAACGGGGGGTGAGAGCATCCACCTGCCATTTGACAGTGCGCTATATGTCGAGGGAGGAACTGGTCATGCCTCTTGGTGAAGTTAATGTCGCTCCGATGCGAGGAGGAAAGTCTGATCTCGTGATCCTTCTTGCGAACAAGCATCACCTTGCGGGCGGGGGAAGAACGGTCTTCATCAAACCGTCGCGCGATACACGCGATCCGTTGGGGACGGTTCGGAGCCGCAGCGGTATCGAGCTCCTCTTTCCGCCGACCATCGTCTCGACGGCAGAGGAGGTGTACGAGGCTGCCCGCGAGGCTACATTCTGCGGGATCGATGAGGGACACATGTTCCCTCCGAGCCTTGCAGCCGTCCTGTATCGTCTGCGCGTCGAGCACGGTGTCCACATCGTATACGGTGGCCTTGACACGACCTGGAAGAACCGGGCGTTCGCAACGACGGCCGCCGTCGCCATCCTTCCGGGCTTCAAGGTCTACAAGCACAAGGCCTACTGCGAACCATGCGCTTCGCGGACGCCGACGGCGATGCTGAACCAGAAGCTTCGGGACAGTACGCCGATTAACATCCTTGACTCGACGGAACCGACCTTCGAAGTCGGCGATGCCCAGTATCGGCCGCTCTGCACGGAGCACTGGTTCCAGTTGACGCCTGGTTCGTACGAAGCGCTCGAGCGCGGCTTGATCGGGATTCCCGACCGCGAGACGTACTGGGGCGAATCGCCGAAGTGAGGAGGTGAGCTCGATGAGCACCGGTCATGACCACGACAGCGGCGGGCCGCCGTGGATGAACCGGCTGCTGCTCATCCTGACGATCAGCCTGGTCGTGCTGATCGGGGCGGCGGCGCTATGTGCTCGGCGTCAGCCGTGATGTTTGCTTGAGGTGAAGCTCGATGCGCCGCGCCCAAGATACTGATGGGTGCGGCGCTTTTCGTTACCTCGATTGGCTGGTAGAATGACAGGGTATGGATCCCGTTAGAAAACTTGTCTTTCGGCGGTGGCAACTATTAATATCCTTAGTGTTTTACACGTTAACTTTCTAACGGGATGGTCCCGTTAGAAAGACCGCAAATCATACAGCACCATCGAAATACATTTATGAATGCCTCATCAACTGACTTTCTAACGGGATGAACCTGGAAGCGGTCATCGGCCTGGAGATTCACATCCAGCTTAAGACCAAGTCGAAGATGTTCTGCCGCTGCAACAATATGAGCGAGGGTGCGGCACCCAACACCCTGATTTGCCCGATTTGCACCGGTCACCCCGGCACCTTGCCGTTACCAAACAAACAAGCCATTCGCTGGGCCGTGATGGCGGCTCAGGCGTTGGGCTGCACCATACCCGAGCATACCAAGTTCGATCGCAAGCACTACACCTACCCGGATTTGCCAAAAGGGTACCAAATTTCGCAGTACGATGAACCGATCGGCGTCCGCGGAGCACTCACCGTCCAGGTTGATGCCCAGCCGAGAACGATCGGAATTACGCGCGTACACGTGGAAGAGGACGTCGGTAAGTTGTTGCACGTTGGCGGGCAGACGCTGATCGACTACAATCGGGCAGGGACGCCGTTAGTCGAGATTGTCACTGAACCAGATATTCGAACGCCAGCGGAAGCGAAAGCGTTTTTGCAGGAGTTGCGTTTGATCATGCGCTTCCTGGGCGTGTCGAACGCCGACATGGAAAAAGGTGAACTGCGGTGCGATGCCAATATTTCGCTACGGCCGAAAGGCGATAAGAATCTGTACTCTAAAAGCGAGATTAAAAACCTTAATTCATTCAGAGCAGTCGAGCGAGCTTTGGGGTATGCTCAGGTATTTCAAGAAAATTGGTGGAAGAATGCTTTCAAATCAGGAAAATTGAAAAAGGAGTTAATCCCGAGCCCAAGGACATATGGATACCGTGAGGATACGGATTCACCTTTGGTAGAACAAAGAGATAAAGAAACTTCAGCCGACTATCGGTATTTCCCTGAGCCAGATATTCCTCCGCTGCACTTTACGCCAGAATTTTTGAGCAAGGTGAGAGCAGAAACTCCGGAACTACCGTCAGCCAAACGTCACCGGTTCGTTGAGATGTACGGCCTGCCCATTGATCTCAGTAGCCGGCTGGTCGAGGATCGGGAGTTGGCCGCGTACTTTGAAGAAGTCGTCACGGAGCTGCGTACCTACGCCGATGGTGAGCTCGGGCGTGAGGGCGGCGAAACGTTCTGGCGGGATCGAAAGCCAGAAGCTACCTCGTTGGCGGCGAACTGGTTGTTGAACCGAATTCCGGTCGAACATCGAACGGCACAGGGGCGGTCGGTACCTCCGGCCGATCTCGGGCGGCTGCTGTGGATGGTGTTCCACGGGACCGTGACGACGGCCGGGGCGATGCAGGTATATGAGGGCATGGTCAGAACCAGGAAAGGACCGCATGCGCTGGTACAGGAATTGGGACTCGAGCGTCTGCGTGATGCAGCCTGGCTTGATCCGATCGTCGCGCAGGTGATCAACGATAACCCTGAACAGGTCAAACAGTACCGCCGGGGTAAAACGGCCGTGCTGCAGTTCCTCATTGGTCAGGTCATGCGTAAGACCAAGGGACGGGTTGATGCCGAGGCTGTACGCCAAGCCTTAGAACAGGCGATGCCAGCGGAATGACGCATGGTTGAGGCGAATCACTTCAAGACGTTTGCGGCCGACGTCCGAGGGCGGTTCAATCCCGTCCTGCAGGCGTACCTGCGCCAACAGCAGTCCCGTTTGGCCAGCGATCATCCGCTCGGTCGACGCTTGAGCCAATTGATTATTAATTTTGTCGGCGGGCCAGCCAAGCGTCTGCGCCCGGCCCTGGTTGAACTCGGATACCTCGTTAGTGGGCGGTCGGTGCCGGCGGCCTTGATGCAGATTGGCGTGGCGGTCGAATTGGTCCACCACTTCTTGTTGATCCACGACGATATTATCGACCGGTCCCTCGTCCGCCGCGGACGGCCGACGGTTCATCAAGCCGTCCGGCAGTGGCCGCGATTGGGGGCGCGGATTGCCGATGACCGGCGTCGGGAAGTCGGCCGTTCGATTGCCGTCGTCGCTGGCGATCTGTGCGCCGACTTGGCCGTCGAAGCCGTCCTCGGTTCACGTTTTTCCGAACATCAACAGCGGTCGGTACTGCGGACGATATTGCACACGGTCGATCGGACGATTGTCGGCGAAGCGCTGGACGTGATTGCACCACTGACGGGTCGAGGCAGTCGCCGGACCGTCGAGGCAATCGCCACCCTGAAAACGGCGCACTACTCATTGGTCATGCCGTTGCAGGTGGGTATGACGGTCGCGGGCGTCGGGCCATCGGTTCAGCGCGGCGTCGCTCGCTATGCCTTACTGGTCGGTATTGCTTTTCAAATTGACGACGACGTGCTGGGTGTTTTTGGACGGCCTGGACAGGTAGGGAAGTCAACCTCATCTGACCTCGCCGAGGGCAAGGTGACGTTGCTGACGGTGCTGGCGCGGGAGCGTTTCCGGTCTGCCGAACGACGGCACCTCAAGCGAATCCTGGCCCGTCGGCGGGTTAGTCCGAATGAACTGGTGTGGTTTCGAAAAACGTTAATCGCGCGCGGGGTGCTGTCGCGAGTCCGTTTGATTCAGCAACGGTATGTCCAATCGGCCCGGCGTGCACTGCGCGCTGTTCGGTTGCCCGCTTCATCTCGTCGGCTCCTTCACGATTTAGCGATGGCCGTCGTCGATCGACAAGCCTGAACGCACCGGTTGCCACTTTTTTGCGTCTGTGGCAAACTGACCCAGCATCAGTTGGGCGGTTGCTTTTGGACTCATCTGGATTCTCGCTCGTTCGCATAACGTTTACCGGCGACGCCTGGCTGCGGTCGCAGACATCAACCGAAGCCAACCAACGGAGGATTGGCCATGAGCGTATCGGGAGTACAGTCTTCGTCCACCGACCGGGGCGGCCAGCTGAAGATCTACCTGGCAAACCCCCGATCATTCTGCGCCGGCGTGGTCCGCGCCATCGATGTCGTTCGCCGGGCGATTCAGGTCTACGGTCGCCCGGTCTATGTCCGGCACGCGATTGTCCACAACCAGTTGGTGGTTGATGAACTGACGGCCGCCGGGGCGATCTTCGTCGAGGAACTGTCTGAGGTTCCGGCTGGTTCGCTGGTAGTCTTCTCAGCCCACGGTGTATCGCCAGCAGTCAGAGCCGAGGCTCGTCAGCGCGGTCTACTGGTGTTAGATGCGACCTGTCCACTGGTGGCCAAAGTCCACCTCGAGGTGGCCCGGTACGCGCGTGACGGATACCATGTCATTCTGGTCGGTCACCGGGAGCACGTCGAGGTGCAAGGGACGTTCGGCGAAGCGCCGGCGACCATCAGCGTGGTCGACAGCGTCGAGGGCGTCGCCCGCCTGGAGGTGCCGGACGGACCGGTGGCCTACGTCACCCAGACAACGCTGTCGGTTGACGACACGGCCGAGGTGGTGGCCGCGCTCAAGCAGCGTTGGCCGGGCATCAGGGAGCCGGCCAAGGCTGACATCTGCTACGCCACGCAGAATCGCCAAGACGCGGTCAAGCGGCTGGCCGCACGTTGCCGGGTGATCGTGGTCGTTAGCTCACGAGCCAGCAGTAACGGTAACCGCCTGGCTGAAGTGGCCTGGGCCCGCGGCTGTCGGTCGAACCTGGTCGAGATGGCCGACGAGATACGAGACGACTCGCTCGACGGTGACGTCGGTATCACCGCCGCCGCCTCGACACCCGAGGAGTTGGTGCAAGCCTGCGTTCGCCGGATCCAGTGGCTCGTTCCCGGCACCGCGGTACAGGAGCTCAGCGGCAAGTCAGAAGAGCACTTCTTCCCACTGCCCGAGTCGCTGCTGGCCGCTGCCCGCGGCCTCGGCCTGGACGTTGGTTCAGGCAACGCGCGGGCGGCGGCACGGGCCAGCGGCAATCAGTAGCGACGCCTCGGCGTCGAAACAGCAGGAGAGATTCCGGTCGTTAACGAGCGCACGTCAGCAGCTTGGCGTGCGCTTTCCATTTGCCGAGCCTTGGCTGATTGTGTTATCGTGTTCGGGTGGATCAAACTTCGCCTAAAATCGCTGAGCACGTCGTTCTGGTTGATGAAAAAAATCGGCCGATCGGCACGGCCCCTAAATCGAACGTCCATACGCGGCAGACACCGTTGCACCGTGGGTTTTCGGTGTTTGTCCTGAATGCCCGCGATGAGCTGCTGTTGCAGCAACGAGCCGCCACGAAAAAGACCTGGCCGCTGGTGTGGTCGAACAGCTGTTGCGGCCATCCGGCTGACGGCGAAACCGACGAAGCCGCGGCCAGGCGGCGGCTTCACCACGAGCTCGGCTTGTCGATTGCCGAAGTACAGATGGTGCTTTCAGATTATCGCTACCGCGCCGAGTTGAACGGCGTCATGGAAAACGAATTTTGTCCGGTGCTGGTGGCTTTTACGGACCAAGCGCCGACGCCGAATCCAGACGAGGTGGCGGCAATTCGCTGGGTGCCGTGGGATGAGTTTGTGGCTGAAGCGCGGCAGCAGCCTGAGCGTTACTCGCCCTGGTGCGTCGAAGAAACCTTGCTGCTCGAGGCCGATCCAACGTTTCAGAAGCTCCGCCAACAGCACCGTACGAGTCGGTGAGGATTTTTGTGGTTGCATCCAGAAGGGTTGACGCGGTTTTTGGCTTGTGGTAGCGTTGGTGCGCTCCACTTTTGTCAAAGCGCAGGGTTTACTGCTTCGCACCATGCTACCCGCTCCCCCTGCGGGCTTGGAGAAGGGAGCACCAATGCTCGTCCTCACTCGTCGACTAGGCGAAAATATCCGGATCGGTGACTCGATCAAGGTTACCGTTCTGGAGGTTCGCTCTGGTCAAGTGAAACTCGGGATCGAAGCACCGCCCGAGGTTAAGGTTCACCGGGAAGAGATCTACGCCCGGATTCAGGAGGAGAATCGGCGCGCTGAGCGCCAGAAGACCGGTGAGTCTGGTGGGCCTGAGCCCACTGATAGCTCTTGATTCGGTCCGGCTCTCTCGCACCTGCGCGCGGGGGAGCCGGCCATCACCTCACGAAGCAGCGAGAAAACGTTTGACGGAGCGTTCAGCTGAACGCTGATTTGGTATCCACCGAATGCCCCGGTCTCGCCGCCACCAAGTCAGCTGCCGCCGGGCAAAGGCGTGGATATGGCCTTTGAGGCGTTTGATGCCCGTTGTCTGATTAACCAAACCGCGGGCCATGCGCGAACCCCAGCGATACTCAAGACCCAGCTGCTCCATTCGTTTCCACGACAGGCCCTGGCGGTAAAGTCGCTTGACTTCAGCCAGGATGCCCGGCATCCGCTGCATCAAGCGACGGTCAATGCTTCGGTACAGTTTTTTTCGCGCGGGGTTGAGCCCGAGTTTTAGGACGGGGTGCGTCGACGCTGGCGTTTGGATGGGAACGCGGCCGAGGGTCTGAACGATTTCTAGGGCGCGAATGAGCCGGCGTTTGTTTTTTGGATCAATGGCGGCGGCCCGGCGCGGGTCGCGCCGGCGCAGCTGTGAGAACAGCTGCCCCGCCGTTCGTTGCTCGAGCTGCCGTCTGAGTTTGGGGTTTGGCTTGACGTTGGGAAACGCCCGGGGATTGGTAATCGCCTCAACGTAGAACGGCGAGCCGCCGACGACAAACACCGGCGTGGTCGTTGGTATGCGTTTCAACACTCGTTGGGCCGCGCGCTGGAACTGGGTCACGGTGAACTGGCGTTTCGGTGAAACAATATCAAGCAGGTAGTGCGGTACTCCTTGCATTTCGCGCTTGGTGATTTTGGCCGTGCCAATGTCCAGGCCGCGGTAGACTTGCCGCGAGTCGGCGGACAGGACCACGCCGTGAAAGCGCTTGGCCAACTTGACGCCGAGGGCTGATTTGCCGGAAGCGGTGGGGCCGAGGATGATAATAATTCGTCGCTTTTTCATCTACTGGTAGTGTAGCATGTGTAGTTTCCAAAGGCTGGTTCTCAGGGCAAGACGGCGCTGTTTGTGCAAATGCGTAGATTTGTTGAGAAGTTTCAGCCTTTTTGTTTTCAGCGACGGCGCTCTTGAGAGCCGTCGGTGGATAAGTCGGGGTTGACAAGCGACAGCAGGGGAGTAAGCTAGAAGCAGAACATTTTACATAGCGAACAACGGTGGCGCGTCCGGCACGAGTTTGTGCACGGACAAGCCACCGTTTTTGCTGTATGCTCGTTCGATCTTTGAAAAGGAGGTGATCCAAAAGGCGCAGCAGTCTTGAATGTCTGTGGTCTGTTCACGTTCGCATCGTCAGAGGCGTTCAACGAAAGGAATGATCCATGAAGCGCGTGTTGATGCTGGTGATCTTGGCGGCGTTGGCTGCCGGCTGCGGGAAAAGCTTCAAGAGCGCAACAACCCCTCAGGTTGCCACCGTTACCGGAAAGCTGTTCGGAGTGGTAAAGATCGATCGGAGCGGTATTCCGCTCGACGCCCGTCCCGAGTTACTCTGGAGTTTCGGCGAGAATAAACTGCCCATCGGTTCGATGTGGTTGGAGGTTACGGCGGACAGCGCCCAATATATCTTCCGCCGGACGTATCCAACCGACAGCCTGCGTATCACCATCGGTGGGCAGCCGGTCACCATTCATCCCGATGGCACTTTCGAAGCCGTCAATGTGCCGCCTGGTGAACAGGAGCTCATCTTCTATATTCGCGGCGAACCGGTGCGCACGCAAACGGTTAGCATCGGCGGGCATTCCCAGGATCTGACTCTGGAGATTGAACGAGTGATTGACACCTGCTGCCCGAAGAAGCCCGAGGCGGTACCCCACAGCGTGAGCGAGACCTTTCCGTGTCTGGATAACAACGGCATCTGGCCGGCGGGGTTTCTCTACAGCGATTGTTTCATGAGTCTGTTTGCCGGTCCGCCGTGGTACTCCTGGATGTGCTGGTCTGAGGCGATGAACGTAATTCACGACCACCATGGAAACATCTGGTGCAACGGCACCCACAACTGCTCGCTCTTCGTTCATGGCTGGTACTGGGACGCCCAACGCTGGCACCGCCACTACACCGCTTGGTGGCCGCAGTGGTAAACCTTCAACCCCGGGTCTCTCCGTTCGCGAGAACGGAGAGACCCGGTACCTCACTCATGCTAAACTAGGGGAGAAACCGAATGGATAGCAGCAATGCACCAACCCGTCAGTTTGTAAGAGGCGCTTGGGTGGTTCTCGTAACCATTCTCATTGAGCTGCTGGTACAGTTTACATTTCGTCCGCCGCAACTCGTGAGCTACGCCTTGACCTACGGGACGGTATCCGGATTGTTGGCTCTTGGCGTCGTGGCAGCTCTCCGGAGGCGGCCGATCGGAAGAGGGATGTTGCTGGCGTGGGTGTTGTTTATTCTCGTGCCAGTAGCGTTCGTGTTGATCCTAGGGTTTACCGGAAACCTGATGAGCCCGTAGATAGTGGTAGTTCAGCTGCAGCGCCGACGGCACGATCACGTGGAGGATCGTCATCGGGGCATCAGCAATCCGTTGGATGGGACCGGTTTCCGAGTGGTTCCTCATGTGGCAGGCGAAGATGCAGTACCTTGGTTGATCACCATCGGGCACCGTGCGCAGTTGCGCGGTGCCCACGAATCTTTCATACTAACGTTATTAATGTATGTGGCTATTCTACGTTGGGATAATACCTTTTCTTTTCTGGCCGCTGTTGATTGCGGTCGTCCTTCTTTTGATGAAGTTTTTGACCAAACGAAATGTATTTCAGCGTCTGGCCATTGGCGCGGCCGTGCTCAACGTCGTTTGGATAGTATTTCTTCAACTTTCGACGCGATGAGTAGAATAGCACCAATCCTGATGATTCTTACCTATGCCTTGTTAGGTTTGCTTACGAACGTTACTATTTGCGTCAGCGTCGGTTCGGAACAAAGCCTTGGCAGTTGCATGACTGAAGAACTAGTTTCAATCCTGCTGTTTTGGCCAATTTTTCTGGTCGGCATGGTAGCGCTTCAACCAATTCCTTATGTTTTGACAAACGTTGTTTTGGTAATAGTTGCGTGGATGTTGTTACGAAGTACAAAGAAATCTAAACTAAGATCAGTTTAATCGAGTAATTTTCCCAACCCGAACCACGGTGGCGCCTAGTGTGCCATCGTGGTTTCGAATACGTTCGTTAGCTCGTTACAAACAAGCCGCGTAAATCCGGTCGAGTGACCGGACACGTGGCAACCCCGCACCACGTAGGGTGCGGGGCTAAAAGGAGGTGATGCTATCGCGTAGCTCAATGGATGTTGCTGTCTTTGTGCCGCAGTAATTGCAGCAAACCCTGAAAAGGAGAAACAGCTGTGAATCCCAAGAAGTTGTTGTATCTGTTGGCTGTGCTGTTCGCAGCCTTCGTCATCACCCTGCCCAGTCTTGCCCTGGCTGACGACCCGGCGCCACCGGTCGTCAAGCACACCACCTGGGGGCAGATCAAGGCGTTGTATCGGGGAAGCTCGGAGCAGGTACCGGAAGCGTCCCAGAACGGGCTGCTGAAGCCGGGGGTCCAGCCCAGCGCTATCGTGTATCCAGGGTGGTATAAGGAGCTGCCCGTTCAGTGGTTGCCTCAAGTGCCGCCAGGAGACTGGACGAACACGAGGAACTGCGGTCAGGCCAGTGCGCTGATGATTAATGCATACTTCAATTGGTACTGTCCGAGTTCGTCGGGGATTACCAACGCAAACCGGTGGCTGGCGAGCCGATTTGGAGATCCGCGATACAATGATCCCAACGGATGGTACACGAACTTTTCCGGCCGCAACGAGCTCGGCACCCTCATCGTCGAGTACTTCCGGAAGGCGTACTTCGTCCGCTACGGTTCGAGCTTCGACGACATCAGCAAAATCCTGGCTGAGATCCAGAACGGCAAGCCGGTGATCGTTGGGGTTATGATCTACGGTGGCCGGCTGGTGTCGTCGGGAGGAAGGGCGCACTGGGCGCTGGCAGTTGGGTACGATCAGGGCACCGGTGAGCTCATCCTCAACGATCCTGGCACCAACAGCGGGAACAAGATCCACTACAAGTTCGCGACGTTCGACGCCTCGTGGCGTACCCAAGGTAGGATTTTTGTCCCGGTGTGGTAGCATCAGCCCCAAACGGCGGGGGAGCGAATGAATTTTGTTTCGCTCTCCCCGCCAATTTCTCAATGTAGATTTTTCGATATATAGTGTATAGGGTACAAACATGATCACGAGTCGTTCAGTATCATTCATCATCATTGCTCTCCTCGCAGGAGGGATACTGGGCTATACATTTGGAACGTCGAAACAGGCGCCGGAAAGAGACATTGTAAGTGGTGGGCTTAGAGTTACCGCGGATTCGTTGACCAATCATGTAATCTACCAGAACGATCGGTACCTTTTTCGACTACAGCTGCCCAATTCTGTGGTTTACTCCAGTATTGCTTCGGAGAAAGGCGTTGTGTTTGGAGCGCGGTTCGCGTCTCCGAACGCTGACATGAGTGAGCAGCGGAACCGCAACACGCCCAACGGTTTCAACACGTCCTCGTACAACACCCTCGGCTTGCTTGTCTACGAAAACCCGAAAAAATTACAACCGCAAAATGAAAGTGAAGTCCGAGCGTGGCTCACAAGCGTCGGGAAGAGCGGCATTCAGGAGTTTGAGCAATCGACAATTTCTGGAACACCAATCATTCGCACTGAAGAAGTTGATGGTATCGGTTCAATCGGCGTTAACTACTACTTGTTCGGACCAAAATTCATTTACGCTTTTGGTACTGACGATTTTCCTGAAGAAGCCATGGAACAGTACCTTAGTGGATTTAGTATACTTGGTCGTCTCTAGGTAAAGTAATTTTCCCAACCCAAACCACGGTGGCGCCTAGTGTGCCACTGTGTGTTTATGGCACGATTGTACTACGCGCCGTCGCTCATTTGTGTAAATGCATAGTTTTGTTGAGAAGTTTCAGCCTTTTTGTTTTCAGCGACGGCGCTCTTGAGAGCCGTCGGTGGATAAGTCGGGGTTGACAAGCGACAGCAGGGGAGTAAGCTAGAAGCAGAACATTTTACAT
>JACQPY010000016.1 GCA_016207275.1 Candidatus Kerfeldbacteria bacterium | reverse complement strand
GCTCGAAGCTGCGCTACGGGGTGTCGATCACCGATGCCTGCATCGACTGGCCGGCGACCGAGAAGCTGATGCGCGAGGCGCGCGCCAAGCTCGGCAGAGCAAAGCCGTAAGCACCCCGCCTGTGCTGCAGACCCAAGCGGAACTAACCAAACTCTTCGATGCACCGGTCGTCATCCGGACGCTGATGGACGGCGCATCGGGTAAAAAGGTGCTTGGAGCGCTCGGCCGCGGGAGTTTCGAACTTGTGCGGGCCACGCGTTTTGACGCCTCGTAGGCCCCGGCCCGCAGCGTCGGCCGCGCGGCGCTTGGCTCACCGTGTGCGTAGCGCACCCAGGGCGCTTTTCCCGGGAGCCCTCGGGGAGAGCCTACCTTACCGGGCTGCCTGAATTTCTGGGACCATTTTTCGCCAACCTCGGCGCGCCTCCAGATATTCGTTGACGCAGGCCATCATTTCGCCGCGTAACCAGTCGATTCCTTCATCTCGGTATGTTCTTGAAGACCAGTGCATTCGGATGCTCAAAACGGGAAGCCTGAAGGGGGGATCTACTATCATATAGTTCGAGTCGGGTTTCGCTACGATCGAGTGGGCTAGGTGCGTCGTGACGATTGCGGTCAGTCCACTACTCGCTATCGCGTCAGGTAGTATTGACAGGTTGGGAACGGTAAGCAGCGGTTCGATGCCATGTCGTATGAACCGCTCCAAAACACTCTGATGGGCCGTGCCAGGTAACCCGGCTAGCGCGTAGCGTGGCATCGGTTTGTCATTATCTCGGCTTCTACGTGACGACGATTGCGCCATGTGTCGTAAGCCGATGAAAGTTTCTTTGAAAAGTAGGACGCTCGCCTTACGCCCCTTCAGTTGCGGGATCCAACCGTAGGCGATGTCAATCGTTCCGTCGTCAAGACGATCAGCCAATGTGTCGTCCCACTGAGTCACTACGTTGATCCAGACGTTGGGCGCGGAACGCTCAATTCTTGAGACTAGCCGGCGCAGCACCGTCCCCTGTCCCAGATCCGACATGTAGACAATAAATTTTCGTCTGGATTGCGTGGGCTCGAATTTCTGTCGTGCGGTGATTGCAGTCTCTAGGGCCGTCAACGCCGCTCTTATTGGTTCCGCTAATTCGCTCCCGCGCCGAGTCGGCTGCATGCCCTGCGCGCCGCGAATGAAAAGAGCATCGCTGAAAATTTGACGAAGCTTCGCTAGCTGCGTGGACATTGTCGGCTGGGACAGTCCCATGCTGTCCGCCGCACGACCGAGATGTCGATGTTCGTAGATGGCTAAAAATGCCTTTAGCAACCGAAAATCAAGCTGATCGAGGCGTCGGTCCATAGGCAAGCCGTATGTTAGAAATACGCTGAAATTCGTAGAGGTCAACCAAAGGGATCCCCTGGAAAGCGCATAGACAGCACGCTTGCGGGACTCTCTGGATGGGTCCCAATACGCTCCGCCCGAATCCGTCGGAGCCGTCCGCACGCCTCCCGCGCAGACCTGCTCGACGGCCGCTAGATGCCCGACTTCGCTGGACCGCGACTTCCATGGCCAGATGCCTTGTCTCGCGTGTTTCGCCGACCTAGGAAGTATCGTGTTCGGCAGCCAGAGACGTCAACGCATACGCACGGGCCGGAGAGGGAAGATGCGGATGACATGAAACATAGATCAAGAAACTGTCAACACACACTAGTCAGAGAGTGGCTCGCAAGCTGCGTCCCGTCATAAGGGCGAATGTGTCTTGAACCGACCATGCAGCTCGGTCACGCTCGGTCACGACGAGGCGAGCGGCCGGGATGCTGACCGCCGCAGTCGAGTTACGCCGTCAGCGTGAATCGCGATTGCCGAATTGATACGCGGAGTTGTTCGGGATCCAAACTTCCCGACCGATCCCCGCGTCCTCCTTTTTGCTAGGGCGACTGACTCCGATCTGAGTTAAGTTGGATTTATTTGCTAAGGCATTACGGCCGTTAATTCGATTTCGACGAGTATTCCCGGCACCATGAAGTCCGCAGCCTGAACGACTGCCCTTGCCGGAGGTGACTCGGGAAAGTAGCTCGCGTAAACCTCATTGAATCCAGGGAAATCCTTCCGGTCTTTGAGGAAGACGGTCACGCGAACGCCATTGCCGAGGGACGTGCCTGCGGCTTGGAGCACCGTCTTAATATTCTCCAAGACGCGCTTGGTCTGCTCGCGAATCTCGCTTCCTTCGACTTTACCTGTCGCTGGATCGCGACTGACCATCCCCGACACGAAGACAAAACCGTTCGCACGTATTGCCTGTGACAACGGCACTTTCGGCTGAGGTGCGCCGGTCGCAACAATTGCTTCCCTCGACATTGTGATTCCCTCCAAGAATACGAATCGTTATAGCGCTTGTCAGACCAGCCTAGTTCCTATGCGACGGGAGGCAAGATGCTGGCAAATACTCTTCGGCGATTCCTCCACACGTAAATCTCCCTACATCGACAACCACCGCGCACGCTCCCGCCTATGATGCGATCCTGGCATGCTTGCCTTCCACATATAGCAGGGGCCTTCCCTTCTTGCCGAAAAGGATCTGCCCGACCGCTCCAAGAAAGATGGTATGCGTGCCGTGCGTAATCTTCTTTGCTACGCGGCAATCCAAGCTGACTAGCGAAGGTACAAGCACCGGCGAGCCGGTGGCGAGGTGCGACCATTCGGCGATGCTGAAACGCGCCTCGCCGCTCTGCGCGCCACTGAACGCCAGCGATAGTTCGCGGTGTTCGGCGCGCAGCACATTGATGCAGAACGCGCCGGATTTCTCTATCGCACCGTGTGTCTTCGCGTTGCGGTTCACACATACCAGCACGGTTGGCGGCGCGACGCTCACCGAGCATACGGCTGTCGCGGTCATGCCGTAACGGCACCCGGCATACATTGAGGTGACGATGTTCACAGCTCCGGCGAGGCTGCGCATCCCCGTCTTGAATTCCTCGGGATCGACCAATCTGTGGACCACGTTCTCCATAGGCGAAACCAATACTGGCCGCTGAAATAAGCTGCGATGAGCTCGGCGCGCCGCAGTGCTTGCCTCCGGAACGATCGGCGACCGCTGTATCAGGCTCATACACGGACTTCCGGTGAACTGTACCCCGCGCGCGCTTGCACTCCAGAGTAACTCCGACGAACCGTTAGCACGTTCTACCAGCCTGGCACGATGCCAGTCCCAGCGACCGCAGGAATTTGAACAGCCTGGTTCCGCGCTTCAGGCTACGCTCGGAACCAGGCGTAGGTGCACCGACACTTCCCGACGGGCATCGAACACTTCGCTGGTCACGTCTGCATTAGAGGTAAAGATTCAGACGCCACTCATTCGACGACGATCTTTGCCGAGGTGATCACCGCTTTCCAGCGCGCGATCTCCCTGGCGAGAAAGTCGCGAAGTCCCTCGGGGTCGCTTGCGACCATCTCCACCCCTAGGCTGGACAGGTACTCACTCACGCTTGGCTCGTTGGCTGCGCGAATAAATTGATCAGCCAGTGCTTTGACCACCGCCGGAGGCGTACCGGCAGGCGCAAACACTCCGTTCCAGGACCCAGCCTGATAACCAGTAAGGCCGAGCTCTTGCAAGGTCGGTGTGTTGGGTAGGACTGCGAGCCGCTTGGGACCGGTCACCGCCAAGGCCCTGAACTTCCCCTCTTTGATCCCACTCAGAACCGTGGTGGTAATGATGACGACGCAGTCGATGTGGCCACCCATCAGGTCCGTGAGCATCGGCGCATCGCCCTTATAGGGGACCTGCAAAAACTTTACGCCTGCTTTGGACATAAGCAGCTCCAATGCGAGGTGGTTTGCACCCCCGGGGACCCCGCCGCACTTGATCTTTTCGGGATTCGCCTTGGCGTAGTCGATGAACTCCTTGTAGTTCTTCACCGGGACGGAAGGATGAACGAGGAGAACCATCGGAAACGTGCCGATCAGCGAGATGGGGGTGAAGTCGCGAACGGCGTCGTACGGCATATTCTTGAAAAGGGAGTTATTGATGGAATGCGGGGAACCGCCGATCAGCAACGTGTAGCCATCGGGCTCAGCCTGAGCCACGTACTGGGAGGCGATGCGCGCGCCAGCGCCCACCCGGTTCTCCACCACCACGGGAACACCGAGCGATATCTTCGCAGCGACTCGACGGGTCAAGGCGTCCGTCGCACCGCCTGGCGGAACTGGCACGATGATTCGAATCGGTTTGTTGGGATATCCCTGTGCTGATGTTTCAGGGGCTGCAATTACACCAAACATCAGCATTAAGGCCAGGATCGTTTTCATAGTAACTCCTCTCTTTTCAAAGCATCTGCCTACCGTTTGCCGTTCATCGATTCGATTACCGCGCCACCTCCGCGAATGTCATGGGGCGTCGACCCTCAGCAGGGCGGCTGGACTCGAGTCCGAGGAGTCGTGCCGGGTTATCCTTCAGCATGGCGTCAATCTCCTCAGCGCCAAATCCCAACACCAGGAGCAGCCGCACCATCAGCCGCATCGCTTCGAGTTGCGTAGGCTCCAGAACCATTCCCACGTCGCTCGCGATAATGCACTGTCCCGCGCCAACACGCTGCACCAGCTCCAGTGTACGAAGTGGGTCGGCGACCGCTCCCTTGGCCACGCTTGGTAAGGAAGGATGGCAGAACAAACCGGCATAAACGCCATCACCCACTAAATTGGCGATCTCGTCGATCGTCAGCGAACTCAAGGGATGGTCCAACACAGCCAAAGCTCCCGACTTTTTGATCTTCTCTACGACGGGCGCGAGCCCTTCATAGTCACCAATACCTTGGTACTGTTGGGCGCTGTGGTTGGGCGCCCCAACGTTCAGCCCACGCCTATGCTCGGCCGCCAAGGCGATAATGCGTTCTGCCTCTGGACGCAGGCGCCCGCCTTCGACCAAGCGTTCACCGCTGACGGAATTCAGCCAGATCATCTTGAAGGTCGAGAATCGCAGCGCGCGCTGCATTGGGACTATGTCGAGGGAGCCTACCGGTATCCCGCCATAGACCTCAATGCGGTGGGGCAGCGCCCCCCGCGCCACCAAGTCGTCGATGTGACGCTGAACAGCGTAGGCCTCGCCCACGGTCGATTGAAAGTGGTCTTTGCGCACCACGGCGCGCATCCCCGCGTGCGCGGCGGTGATCGCCACGTCTGTGAAGTCCTGACTGCGCGTGGCAAGCATGCAGGGATCCGCATGCACATGCATATCGATTGCGCCGCGTAGATGGACGTTGGCTGCCGCTGCAGGCAGTGTAATCGCTAGCGGGTGCTGCTGCCTAAACGGCTTCAGCCACGAGCCGTCTGCCAGTTCACGCAGACGCTCGTCTGAGTAAAGTCTCGCCGGGGTTTGTAGCGGTGTCTTCATGGTGTCCTACGCTCCATTTGATTGTCGTGCGAATTTCTTGGACACGTAGGACCTGTCCCTCTTGGTTCGCCTCGATGAAAACACCATAGCACCGCGTCATTGACGTCACAAT